>DASYJB010000043.1:0-17828 GCA_035996965.1 Casimicrobiaceae bacterium
GTTTCGCGACAGCAGGATGACCTCGACGTATTGCTTGTCGGCGCGGTTCAGGCGCAACAGCTTGTTGACCAGCACGAACGCCGGGCCGGGCGAGAGCATCTGATCCTCGTGCTCAATCTGGTAGCGGTGATACGCGTCGACACCGGCGTCGGTGTAGACGCGATGGCTCTCGGTCAGATCGAACAGCGCGCGCGACGAAATCGCGACGACCAGCTTGTCGGCGAGCGTGGGCTTGGGCACCGGCCTAGTATAGCGCCGGGTGCGATAGCGCCGCGTGCGAAGGGCGAATGCGCCTCAGGCCGCCCTGCGCAGTCCCTTGTCGAGCTCGGCGAACACCGCGCGCACTTCGCCGACCGCCCAGTCGATCTGCGCGCGGTCGATGACCAAGGGCGGGGCGAAGCGAACGACGGTGCCGTGCGTGTCCTTCGAGATGACACCGCGCGCCAGCAGACGATCGACGACCGCCCGCGCATCGGTCCGGCGGGCGTCGACCTCGAGTCCGATGAACAGGCCTTTGCCGCGCACGTCACGGATCAGCGAACTGCGCACGGTCTTCAGTTGCGCGAGCAGATAGGCGCCGAGCTCGGCCGAGCGCTCGATCAATTTCTCGTCGAACAGCACCGCGATCGCCTCGAGGCCGACTGCGGCAGCGAGCGGATTGCCGCCAAACGTGCTGCCGTGGTCGCCGGGTGCGAAAACCTGCATCACTTCGTCGGTCGCGACGAACGCCGACACCGGAAGAACGCCGCCGCCGAGTGCCTTGCCCAGGATCACGCCATCGGGCGTGACGCCGTCGTGCTCGCAAGCCAGAAACTTGCCGGTGCGCCCCATGCCGGTCTGGATCTCATCGCAGATCATCAGCACGCGGTGCTGCCGGCAGATGCGGGCACATTCGGCCAGATAGCCGGCGGGCGGCACGATCATCCCTGCCTCGCCCTGCACCGGCTCGACCAGGAACGCCGCCGTGTTGGGTGTGATCGCCGCTTCGAGCGCGCTCGGGTCGCCGAAAGGGATCGCCTTGAATCCGGGGGCGAACGGCCCGAAGCCGTCGCGGTATTGCGCTTCCGACGAAAACCCGACGATCGTGATCGAACGGCCGTGAAAGTTGCCGGCGCACACGATCACCTCGGCCTGCCCGTCGGGAATGCGCTTGACCTTGTACCCCCACTTGCGCGCCGCTTTCAATGCAGTCTCGACGGCTTCGGCGCCGCCGTTCGCCGGCAGCGCGCGCGGAAGACCGGTCACTTCGGTCAGCCGCTTGAGAAAAAGCGGCAGCTTGTCGTTGTGGAAGGCGCGCGAGGTGACCGCCAGCTGCTGCGCCTGCGCGACCAGTGCCGTGACGATGCGCGGGTGCGCATGCCCATGACTGACGGCCGAATACGCGCTCATCATGTCGAGAAAACGCCGGCCATGGATGTCCCACAGCCAAGCGCCCTCGCCGTGCGACACGACCACCGGCAGCGGATCGTAATTGTGCGCACCGAACGTCTTTTCGACGTCGATATAGGTCGCGCTGGATTCGGTTTCTGCCGGCTTGCCGGCATGCAGATTGCGGTGCTTCATCTTGACTCCTTGTCTTTCGACCGGAGGGTTGCGCGGTCGTCGCGGTCCGGTGGCAACGCCTGAGCTCCTTTTGGGAGCGCGACGCGACCGAAACTGTCGGGATGTCGATGCGCAGGCCGGGCTCGTCGCCGGATGGCGCGATCAGGGCTGGAGCGGCAGGCGACTTCGCCAGGACATGGGTGGGATTTTACCCTCGAAGCAGGCGGCAAAGCCCGCTGCGCTGCACAAATCCGGTATCCCCGTACCGAGGGACGATCGTGCCCGCGGTTTGATCGCTATTTCGCAGTCAACAGAGGGGCGAGAAACCTGGTTTCGAAGATCTCGGCCGGAACCGGCTTGCTGTGGAGAAAAGCCTGCATTTCGTCGCAATTCAGCAGCTGCGGCAGCCGCGATTGCTCTTCTGTTTCCACACCTTCCGCAACCACGCGCAGGCTTAACGGATGCGTGTCGCGTGCGGCTCTGGCGTCTCTAGCCGCCGCACTTACCCGCTCAAGATTGCATCTCAATTCGAACATAAATTTCGCTTGTCTTGTCCTACAGGAGGAGAGACTCTAGCCCGGAGGACAAGGAGCGACTAGCCGATGCGCCTTTTCGAGAAGCTGCGGGCCCTGAGGGCGTTCGAGAAGCAATATCTCGACTTCTTCAGCACGGTCGAGGATCACCACCTAGTCGGCGAGATCGGCTACCACCAGTCCAAGGGCAAGCCCCTGACCCTGAAGCAGCTGTTTCTGCTCGACGTCGGGTCGATCGCCACGGTCCAGCGACGTCTGCGGCGACTCAAGGAGCTCGGGCTCGTCCAGCAACGGCGGTCGACCGCCGACCGGCGCACCGTTGAGCTGACGCTGAGTCCGAAGTGCATCCGGATCTTTGCGAAGTACGGCGCCGTGATGAGCGCGAAAGGGTCCGCGCAGGACGCGGCATTGGGGAATGGTCAGCCTCGCCATGTCTGCGGCCTGTGCGATAGCGATGCGGGCGGTCGAAGCCTGGTCACGACGTTTCTCGCCGAGGGCCTGAAGCGAGGGGACAAATGCCTGCTGGTCGCACCCGCCGCGGCCCAGAGAGAGATCCTTGCCGCCTTGCACTCTCGCCGCAGGGCGCCCGAACAATTGATCGTCTCGGACGGCTACAACTCGGCCGATGCGCAATTCGCGTTCCTGAAACGCGTGTCGCAGGAAGCGACGCAGGCGGGCCAGACGCTGTGCCTGGCCGCTAACATGTCATGGACTCTGGCCAAGAACGTCCGGATCGATGCGATCGTCGAATTCGAGAGACGGTTCGACGCCGTGACCCGGCGGCTGGCGTCGACCTGTCTTTGCGTTTACGACGCCCGCCACGTCTCGAGCGGCGATTTCCTTCGGGTGGTGAAATGCCACCGCGACAACCAGCACTACCCGATCGCACTCGCCTAGAGCATAAAGTCGCTGCCGGTCGCGCTCAGGATGCCGGTGACTCAGGCGGCTTGCACCTCGTCGGTCCATACCCTGAAGCTGGTGAGCGTGTTCGGGCCGAACGTACTGCTGATCGCCACGTCGGATGCGTCGCGCCCTCGCGCAATGAGAACCCTCCCGATGCGCGGCGTGTTGTTGCGGGCGTCGAACGCGTACCAATGGCCGTCGAGGAAGGCCTCGAACCATGCGGCGAAATCCATCGTGCCGTGCGGCGGCGGCACGCCAATGTCACCCAGGTAGCCGGTGCAGTAGCGCGCGGGGATATTCATGCATCGGCAAAACGCAACGGCGAGATGCGCATAATCGCGGCAGACGCCGGTCCTGTCATGAAAGGCCTCCAGCGCGGTCCGGGTCATGCGCGCGTGCTGGTACCCGAAGGTGATATGCCGGTGGACGTAGTCGCATATCGTTTGAACCCGGCCCCATCCGGTCGGCGCCTGGCCGAAGAGATTCCACGCCGTTTCGGACAGCCGGTCGGTCTCGCAATACCGGCTCCCCAGCAAAAAGAGCAGCGTTTCCTCGGGCAGGTCCTCCACAGCCAGCTGTTGCGCGTGAGGAACGACGGCGTCGGGAAGGCCGGTATCCTTGACGAGGGCATCGGCGGAGACGCGCGTGCGACCCGGCGGCGCAACGATGCGAGTGCACCAGTTGCCGAAGCTGTCGCGATAGGCCGCCATCGGGACCGGCGGGTCAACGACCAGCTCATCGCGGCCGATAAGATCTGACGCGCGCGTGTAGTGGACGTTCAGGTTGAATATCATCGGAGTCGGCTGCGGACAGTCGTAGGTCATTTCGAATCCGACGCGAATCTTCATCAAGAATCTCCAAGTCTTATCCTGGGCATGCCGTGCGCAACGAATCGATCAGCGAGGAGCGGAGCGCCGTCCATCGTCGGCCGGCGGCGAGCACGATGCTCTGATTGATCTCGAGTTCGATTCCGACATAGACGCTGGGCGCAAAGCGCTGCCGCAGATACGAGGTCAGACCGTCGCCTTTACCGGCGTAGGGGTAATTGCGGCGTACGCGTAACTGGGGCGCCAATTCCGCGAGCGATGACTTCCAGCGAGCGCAGAGCTCGGCCTCTCCGCGCCTGCCAGGGTGATAGAGCAAGCCAACATCGGCGGAACGCACTTTGCCGTCCAACTCGGGCGTGAAGCTGTGCGATGAAATGTGGATCACGCGCCGGCGGCGCGACACCGATTGCCTGACCAGACGCTCGACTCGCAAGCGATAGGGCCAGTAATGTCGTTCGGCGATGTTGGCGCGAAGGCTCGCAGGCGCGCCGCGCGTCGCCGCCGAGAAAACTCGCGGATGGCCGATCGAGCGATTCAGGTCGATCAGCAGGCGGCTGATCGTCGAGGTCACCAGCGGTGCGCGCAACGCCCTGGCAAGTGCCCTGGCCATGACCAGCGCCCCGAAATCGTATCCGCGGTGGGTATCGAGCAGCGCGTCATAACCCCGGAACAGCGATCGATAGGGTGCGGGAATCCGGTTTCCGCCGTGCTCACAGCTGACAAGGAAGGAATCGGTCACGCCGGCGTTCGGTCACCAGCGAAGCTCGGGCAGCTGGCGAAACACCTCTCGCGTGCCTTCGCTCCATTCGTGGCTGAGCGCGGTGAAGTACGCGTCCCCGTGGTCGAATCGCCGGCGCTTCTGCACTTCGAGGCTGTCCCGCTCGTAGCAAATCAGGTCGATCGGCATGCCGACCGACAGGTTGCTGCGCATCGTCGAATCGAACGACACCAGTACGCATTTGGTGGCGTCGGCCAATGGGGTGGAGCGCCTGATCACGCGGTCGATGATCGGCTTGCCGTACTTGGTCTCGCCGGTCTGGAAATAGGGCGTGTCGAATCCTGCTTCGATGAAATTGCCCTCGGAATAGATCCGGAACAGCCGCAAGGGCTCGCCGCGTATCTGGCCGCCGACGATGAACGAGGCATTGAAGCCGACCTCGTTCTCCTGCAGATACTCGCCGTCGCGCCGCTCGATATCGCGCATCGCGTCCGCGACGAGCACCGCGGTGTCGAACATCGTCGGCGCATTCCAGAGGTGCGGGGCCTCGTCGCCGGCAGCACAGCGCTTGTTCAGCACCCCGATCACCGCCTGGGTTCCGGCGAGGTTTCCCGAGCTCAACAACACGATAACGCGATCGCCGGGGCGCTCGAACACTGTCATCTTGCAGAACTTGGCGATGCTGTCCATGCCGGCGTTGGTGCGGGAGTCCGACGCGAAAATCATCCCCTCTTCGAGCATTACGCCTATGCAGTAGGTCATTCACCGTCCATTCGGACTTGAACATAACACAGGCAGACCAAAGGCCGGCTTCCGTGCCCAGCCACCCGGTCGTAAAACGTCCTGTCTGTTCGGTAACGAACATAGCGCGGTGCCGCGACGGAGCTCAACGGCCGCGCCCCGGCTGCCCGGATGCGAGTCGCGCGAGCAGCTTGCCGTGTATGCCGCCAAACCCGCCATTGCTCATGACCAGCAAGTGGTCGCCGGGCCGCGCGTCACGCACGATCGCCTCGATCAGCTGGTCGAGATCGCCGACGACCCGGACCCGGTCGCCAAGCGGCGCCAAGACGGCGGCCGCGTCCCACCCCAGGTTTGCTGCGTAGCAATAGACGCGGTCGGCGCGCTCAAGACTGGCCGGGAGGCGGGCGTTCATCGCCCCCAGCTTCATCGTGTTCGACCGCGGCTCGACGATGGCGACGATGCGTTGGCTGCCGACATCGCGTCGAAGGGCGTCGATTGTTGCGGCGATCGCCGTCGGATGGTGGGCGAAATCGTCGTATACGGTCACACCGTTTACGCTGCCGCGCACCTCCAGCCGCCGGGCGATGCCGCGGAACGCCGCAAGCGCGGCCAGGCTTTGCGCGACGGGCACGCCGGCGTGCCTGGCCGCCGCGATCGCCGACAGCGCATTGAGCTGATTGTGCCGCCCGAGCAGCGCGAACGGCTTGAGCACGCCCTGCGGCGCGCCGCCGAGCTTGATCGTCCCGTCGACGGCGATCGTCCAGTCGGCGCCAGTATCGGCGACCGCCGCAAAGCCGAATCGCTCGACCTCGCTCCAGCAGCCGCGCGCCAGCACGCGCTTGAGGCTTTCTTCGCCGCCGTTGACGATCAGCCGCCCGGTGTGCGGGATCGTGCGCACCAGATGATGGAATTGCGTCTCGATCGCCGCGAGATCCGGAAAGATGTCGGCATGGTCGTACTCGAGATTGTTCAGTATCGCGGTGCGCGGCCGGTAATGGACGAATTTCGAGCGCTTGTCGCAGAACGCGGTGTCGTATTCGTCGCCCTCGATCACGAAGAACGCGCTGTCCGAGAGGCGAGCCGAGACGCCAAGGTCGGGTGCGATGCCGCCGATCAGGAAGCCCGGGGCCAGGCCCGCCCGCTCGAGTATCCAGGCGAGCATCGCGCTGGTGGTCGTCTTGCCGTGCGTTCCCGCCACCGCAAGCACCCACTTGTCCCACAGCACGTTTTCGGCGAGCCACTGCGGGCCCGAAATGTAGCGCCGGCTGGCATCCAGTATCGCCTCGAGCAGCGGGTTGCCGCGGGAGATCGCATTGCCGATGACGAACACGTCGGCGTCGGCGGCGACCGTGTCGAGCTGCGCCGCGTCGTAGCCCTCGGTCAGCGCGATGCCCAGGGTCGCAAGCTGTGTGCTCATCGGCGGATAGACGTTGGCGTCGCAACCGGTGACCGTATGGCCGCTCTGGCGCGCGATCGCGGCGATCCCGCCCATGAATGTCCCGCAAATGCCGAGGATGTGCAGATGCATGCGTTTTCGCCCTCAGCCGGGCTTGCGCGCCTTGAGCGCCAACGCGCGCTCGTACGCGCTTTCGAGGCTGCGCGTATATCGCTCGGCGTCGGCAAGACCCGAGCCCGGCAGCGCCGCGACGATTTCCGCGGCAATCCCATCGCGCCAGGTCCGGTCATGCGCGAGCCGGCAGGCGATCGCGACATACTCGTCGTCGTCGTGCGCGACGGTCGTGGTGACACCGAGATGCGCAAGCAGGCTGTACGTCATCCGCTCGGCCTGCCGCTCGCCGACGCGGGTGACGACCGGGACGCCCATGTCGATCGCAGCCGCCGTCGTGTCGCCGCCGGTGTAGGGCAGCGTGTCGAGGACGACGTCGATCAGGCGGTAACGCGCGCGATCGATCGCATCGTCCTGCGCCCACGGAACGAATACGATGCGCTCGGCCGCGATGCCGAAGGCTTCCAGCCGCCGCCGATAGAGCGCCTGCTGCGCTGTCCTTGTCGGCGAAAACGCCAGCACGCCGTCCGGCACGGCGTCGAGAATCCGCTTCCACAGGCCAAGGCAGCGCGGCGAGAGCTTCAGCAGACTGACGAAGACACCGAATACCGTCGCCTCCTCGTCCAGGCCCAGTCCGGCGCGCGTCACCGGCGCTTCGGGCGCGGCGGCGACGCGCCGGAACGGCAGCACGCAGCGGTCGAGCGCAAGCGGCGCCTCGATCTGGTAGCGGTGCGCGTCGGGCAGGTCGGCATGGGCGTCGGTCAGCTTGAAGTCGACCTGGCGCATGCCGACCGCGCCGTGGTTGCCCAGGTGCGTGATGATCACGGCCGCCGGCTTGTACAGCAGTATCGCCGGGCGCGACGACCCCGAATGTCCCATCAGGTCGATCAGGATGTCGATGCCGTCGTCGGCGATCAGCCTCGCGGCGCTCGCATCGTCGAGGTCGTCGAGCCGGCGGAACCCGGCGCAGCAGCCGCGGAATTGCGCGGTGACCTCATCCTCGAGCTCGCGCACCGCCAGCGAATACGCGTGCACGACGAAGCGCCCGGCATCGTGCCGGCGCAAGACCTCGAGCATCAAGCGCCCCATCACATGCGAGCGGAAGTCGGCCGACAGGTATCCGATGCGAACCTGCCGTCCATCTGTCCCAGCAAGAAGCGGCGGCGCAGCGAAATCGGCGATCGATCCGCGCTCGGCCTGGCGGACGCGATCGTGCGCCTGGTAGACGCGCAACAACGCGTCGCGCGTGACGTCG
Source organism: Casimicrobiaceae bacterium (assembly GCA_035996965.1). GTDB lineage: Bacteria > Pseudomonadota > Gammaproteobacteria > Burkholderiales > Casimicrobiaceae > PALSA-1003. The sequence goes on from DASYJB010000043.1 coordinate 8,027, forward strand.
AAATACTGCGCCTGGGCGGCCGCCACGGCCACGTATGCCCCCTCCCCCGGCTGGTACGGCCAATCGAGCGCCAGCGGCAGATATTTGGTCTCATAGTCGGTTCCGGGGGCGATTCGCGCCGACAGCAGCCCGGCGGCGACGATGCGTGCCGACAGTGCCGCGTTCGACTCGAAGCGGCGAAAATCGTCGAAAGCTTCCTCTTCGCGTTGGAACAGCAGCAGATGTCCGCGCAGCGCGAACCAGATGTCCTCATTGTCCGGCGCGAGTCTGCGCGCTGCCTTGAGCGGCGCCAACGCATCGCCCCAGCGCCGCTGCCGGTCGCGCGACGTCGCCAGGTTGAACAAGGCCTCGACCGATTCGGGCGAATGCGTGGCCGCGCGGCCGAACGAGCTCTCGGCGTCGGCGTATCGCGCCTGCCGGAAATAAAGATGGCCTAGCGCCAGATAGGCCTGCGCCCACGAGGGCTTGAGCCGCAGCGCTTCGTCGAGGCTTTTTTTCGCGCCGGCCAGCTCGCCCTTGCGCGCGAGCAGGACGCCGACGTTGTAATGCACTTCGGGCAGCGCGGGCGAGCGCTTGAGCGCGCCGCGGTAGTTGGCGAGCGCGTCGTCGACTCTGCCGGCGGCGGCGTTCCGTGCTGCGCTTGCCAGCAGGTCGCGCAGCGCTGTCACGCGCGGAACATGAAGTACACGGCGCCCACCATGCAGATCGCCGCCCAGAGGAAGTCGAGCTTGAGCGGCTGATTCATGTACAGGAAGGCAAACGGAACGAAAACCGCCAGCGTGATGATTTCCTGCATGATCTTGAGCTGCCCGAGCGAGAGCACCGTGTAGCCGATCCGATTGGCGGGCACTTGCAGCAGGTATTCGAACAGCGCGATGCCCCAGCTTGCCAGTGCGGCGATCCACCAGGCGCGGCCCTGCATGTTGCGCAGGTGCGCATACCAGGCGAAGGTCATGAACAGGTTCGACGCGGCCAGCAGCAGGGCGGCGATGAGCGCCGGATGTTGCAGCAGATTGGCGGGCATGAGAGTTCCCGGCGGGCGGCGAAAAAGCGCCATTATCGCCGATGTGCGAGACGGCAGACCGCGCTCGACACCAGCGCCGCGAGCGCTACGCGGCCAGCGGCAGGCTTACGCTGACGACGACGCCGTCGCCGCGGTCGCGATCGGCCGCGCTGACCCGGCCGCGGTGAAATCCGGCGATCAGGCGCACGATATAAAGGCCAAGCCCGAGATGAGGCTCCTCGCTTTTCTGCTCGCCGCGGATCGACACCATCGAATCGAACAGGCGCTCGTGCATGCCGGCCGGAAGCGGCGCACCCTCGTTTTCCACCCGCAGGCTGACGCTGTCGTCGTCACGCTCGAGCGCGACGACGATAGGCGTCCCCGGGATACCGAACTCGACCGCGTTGGCGACCAGCTTGTCGAGCAGCTGGGCGATCAGCTCGGGCGCCCCGTCGACCGGCAGCGGACCGGGCGGGAGCTTGAGGTCGAACGCATGGCCGGCGTACGCGGCGCGATAGCCGTCGACGCAACCTGCAACCACCGCAGCAAGATCGAAGCGCTCGCGCTGCGCGTCGCCCAGGCTTTCCTCGAGCCGCGTCGCCTCGGTCATCCGCGTCAGGATGTGGGTCAGGCGCGTCAGCCCCTGCTGCGCGCGCTCCATATAGACGCGCGCATCGTCGGGCAGCGTCGCCGCGCGCAGATTGTCCAGCGATGACCGGACGACCGCGACCGGCGTGCGCAGTTCGTGCGACAGCCTGCTCGCCATGTTCTGCTGGTAACTCGCGTATTGCGACAGCCGCGTGACCACGCTCGAAAAGCTGCGCGACAGATCGCCGATTTCATCGCCCGCCGCGGAAGGCGACACGGTGCCGCGGATTCTGCCCTGCAGGTCGATCGCGGCCTCCGCTTCGTCGCGCAGCCGCCGGATGCGCGCGGTCAAGCGCGACGCGTACAGGGTCAGCGCGACCGATCCGACGAGCAGCGCGGCGAGCACGATGTTGAACAAGCGCTCGAACGCGCGGTTGCGTTCGGCCAGCACCGCGTTGGTCGTTTCCTCGACGATCACCGCGCCCTTGACCTGATCGCCGACCCAGATCGGGTGCGCGGCCGAGACGACGACCGCCTTGCCGTCGCCGGTCAGCCGCCGGTCGACGGTCAGGATGCCCGACAGCGCGCCGTCGACCTCACGCGCGGGCATCGCGACGTGCGCCGCGAGCTCGTCGACGAAATCGTCGGTCGGCTGGCTCAGGATCAGCGTGTACAACGGATGCAGCGTCTCGCGCTCGATCCACCGCCACAAGCGCGGGATCGCCGAGTCCGGCGCGTCGGTCTCCGGCAGCGGCGGCCGCTTGAGGCTCCCCGCCCGTGCCAGCACGTCGAGCTGGCGATCGATCACCCAGATCCGCGCGCTCGTCCGCGACAAGCCCTGGATGATCTGCCCGATTTCAGCCGATGGCGTGACCGCGGGACCGGACGCGCGCAAAAGCTGCGGCGCCGCTTCGGCCTCCGGCGCACCGTCGAGCGCGCGTTGCGCCGCCAGCGACTCGCGAGCCGCGTCCGGCGTCTCGAACAGCCGCGGCCGGTCGTGCAGCGCCGTCGCCACCGCCTGGGCCGTTCCGGCGAGCGTCTTCTGCTGCGCGTCGCGCAGGAAGCGCTCGAGCTCGCGCACGTACTCGTAGCCGAGCCACGGTATCGTCAGGAACACCGTAAGGACCAGCAGCAGTTGCGCACGGATGCCCAGCGCGATGCGAAAGCGGCTCATTGCTCGGCCGCGTTCCAGCGATAGCCCATGCCGTAGACCGTCGCGATGCAATCGAACCTGGGGTCGAGTGCCGCGAACTTTCGCCGGATGCGCTTGACGTGCGAGGTGATCGTGCTGTCGTCGACGACGATGCTGGCGTCGCGCATCAGGCTGTCGCGGTCCTTGACGTGGCCCGGATGCTTCGCCAGCGTATGAACCATCCAGAATTCGGTCAGCGTCAGGTCGACCCTGCTACCGGTCCAGTAGGCGGTCAAGCGCTTCAAGTCGAGCTTGAGCGGCCCGCGCTCGATCACCTCCTCGACCGCATGCGGCGCGGCGAGCAGGTCGCCGCGCCGGAAAAGCGCGGCGATCCGCGCCGACAGATGCGGCAGGCTCACGTCCTTGGTCAGGTAGTCGTCGGCACCGAGCCGCAGGCCGGCGACGACGTCGAAGTCGGAATCGCGCGCCGACAGGAAAATGATCGGCAGCGCTTCCGACAAGGCGCGCAACTCGCGGCACAGCGCGAAGCCGCCGTCGATTTCGGCGCCCAGACCGATGTCGATCAGCGCGAGGTCGGGCAGCCGCGTGCGCAGCGCCCCGAGGGCGTCGTTGCGGTTGGCGTAGGTCGCGACCTCGTAGCCCTGCTTTTTCAGCGCGTCGGCGTAATTGGCGCGGATAGCGGGCTCATCCTCGACGATGGCGATGCGGCGGCTCATGGCGATTCGACTATACCGCAGCGCTGCGACGCCGACCCGCCGCGTTGCCGCCTGCCCGCGTTTCGCCATGATTGATCGCCGGTGCGCCACTCGCCCGGCCCGTCCTTGCCGTTGCACACGGCTTCAATGACATTGCCACGGAACCTCTAAGCCGCGGGCAAAGGAGACAAGATGCAGACAAGACATGCCGCCGAAGCGATCGCACCGCGCGTGTGGCGCGATCTCGCGGCGCTCGCCGCCGAGGCCGTCGCCATCGGCGTGTTGTTCAGCATATTGCTCGCACTGGCGGTCCTGGTGATGACTCGCGCGCGGCCCGACGATAGCTTTGCCGGCGCAGGCGAGCCGATTGCGCCGGCGCTGATCGCTGCCGCATCGCACTGAACGGATTGCTGAAGAAAATCGGCGCCGAGCGGGGAGGACCTGTCGGTCGGCGCGGCCAGCCGGACGTCGAAGCCGTTGCGGCAGGCGCGAAACCGGCCGAGTCTTCCCCGGTCGGCGTCAGGCTATTTGAAAAGCTGCAGCGCCCGGCCTACCGCGACCCCGCACGCGAATAGCAGCGTTGCGGCGACCATCGCGGCGAACGCTGTCGTCAGCCCGGCGGCGACACCGTCCAGGCCGAGCGGCGACACCACAAGCCACGCGATCGCGGTTCCCAAGCCCCCGCAGACGAGTATGGCGATGGCGCTGCCGAGGTAGCTCATACGATCCGAAGCGATGGAGACGGCGCGATTATAGCAGCGGCTCCGTGCCTGCCCTCAGTTGCCTAAGTTGCCCTCACTCGCCACTCATTTGCCACTCATTTGCCACTCATTTGCCATCTCGGCGGGTGCACAGTATAAAGACGCTGCGCTAACGCTGTCCTGCGGCGAAGCGCGCTTGCAATGACCGCCCGCCCCCGCGACCTCGACCTTCAAGCCCGCCACGCCGTACGCTCGCTCGTCGCCTCGCAGATCCGCGAAGTCGCCAATGTCGGGATGGGCGATGCCGACATCCTGCCGTTCTGGTTCGGCGAACCCGACCAGGTGACGCCGGCGTACATTCGCGATGCGGCAGTCGCCTCGCTCGACGCCGGCGAGACGTTCTACACGCAGAATTTCGGGATTCCCGAGCTGCGGGAGGCAATTGCCGCGTACGTGTCTCGGTGGCATCGGAGCGTCGCTGCCGGCGATATCGCCGTGACGGCCTCGGGCATGTCGGCGCTGATGCTCTCGGTCGAGGCGCTGATCGACCCGGGCGATCGCGTCGTTTGCGTCACGCCGCTATGGCCCAACCTGACCGAGATTCCGAAGATCCTCGGCGCCGAAGTCGTCAGAGTCGCGCTGTCGTTCGGCGCCGGCGGCTGGACGCTCGACGTAGCGGGGCTGCTCGACGCGCTGACGCCGGGTACGCGCGCGGTGCTGATCAATTCGCCGAACAACCCGACCGGCTGGACCATCGATCGCGCCGGGCAGGCGGCGATCCTCGAGCATTGCCGGAAACTCGGCATCTGGATCATCGCCGACGATGTCTACGAGCGCCTGTACTACGACGCGCCGCCCGCGCGGGCCTGCGCCCCGTCGTTCCTCGACTTGCGCGACCCCGGCGATCGCGTCGTCAGCACCAACAGCTTTTCCAAAGCCTGGCTGATGACCGGTTGGCGTCTCGGCTGGATCGTCGCGCCGAGCACGCTGCTGCCCGACCTGGGCAAACTGATCGAATACAACACCTCGTGTTCGCCGACGTTCGTGCAGCGCGCCGCCGTCGTCGCGATCAACGAAGGTGAAGCGACGATCGCGCATACGCTCGAGCGCTACCGGGCCGCGCGCGATTTCCTGGTTGCCGAGCTGAACGCGATTCCCGGCGTCAGCGCCGCGGCGCCAGCCGGGGCGATGTACGTCTTTTTTCGCGTCGCCGGCGTCACCGACAGCCTCGAATTCTGCAAACGCCTGGTGCGCGAGGTCCGTCTGGGGCTGGCGCCCGGCAGCGCCTTCGGCCCCGAGGGCGAGGGCTTTGTGCGCTGGTGTTTCGCCGCGGACACCGACCGGCTCGCCGACGGCGTCGCGCGGCTGCGCCGCGCACTGGGCAAGGTCTGACGCGCGATGTCGCCGTTCGACCCGCTGCTCCATCGCCGTCCGCGTGCGCGAATCGCGGTGTTAGCGCGGCTTGCCGCGCTGGCGTCGATGCTCGCCATTGCCTGCGCGCTGCCGGTGACGCCGGCATCCGCCGCGGACATGTCGAAGACTCTGCACGTCTCCCAGTCCGTCGCCGAGTCGGGCTTCGATCCGCAGGCGATCAGCGACTCGTACTCGTTCGACATCTGCCGGGCGATCTTCGAGTCGCTGTACACCTACGATTATTTCGCGCGCCCGGTACGCATGGTCCCGAACACCGCCGACGGCATGCCGCAGATCAGCGACGGGGGCCGGACTTATACCGTCAAGGTCAAGCCCGGCATCTACTTCGCCTCCGACTCAGCGTTCAAAGGCAAGCGGCGCGAGCTGACCGCCGACGATTACATCTACACGATCAAGCGGATTTTCGACCCGAAGATACGCTCGTACTGGCTGTATGTGTTCGATCACCGCTTGCTCGGGCTCGACGAGGCGCTTGCGCTCGCGCGCAAGACCGGCCGCTTCGATTACGACGCCAGGATCGAGGGCCTGCAGACGGTCGACCGCTACACGCTGCGGGTGCGCTTCAAGGACCCCAACTACACGTTCGCGTATTGGCTCGCCGACACCGCGCTATCCGCGGTCGCGCGCGAAGTCGTCGAGGCGCACGCCGATGCGTCGAACCGTGTGATGGAGCACCCGGTCGGCACCGGTGCGTACCGGCTGAAGGAGTGGGTGCGTGGGCAGAAGATCGTGCTCGAAGCGAATCCGGATTTTCGCGAGCAGACCTACCCGGCGCCGGGCGAAGGCAGCGAGCCGGGCGACGCGGCGATCGCCAAGGACAACGCCGGGAAGAAACTGCCGATCGTCGGCCGCATCGAGGTCAGCGTCATCGAGGAGGACCAACCGCGGCTGCTGGCATTCGACAGTGGCCAGCTCGATTATTTGCAGCTGCCGCGTGCGCTGGCCGACAATGTGCTCGAGAAAAGCCGGCTTCGCTCCGATTATGCGAAACGCGGAGTCACGCTGCACCGCCAGACCGAGCCCTCGCTCAGCTTCGTTTTTTTTAACATGGACGATCCGGTCGTCGGGGGCTATGCGCCGGAGAAAATCGCCTTGCGGCGGGCGATGGTCATGGGATACGACCGGAAAGCCGAAATCGACGTGCTGCGCCACGGCCAGGCGGAGCCTGCGTCGCAACTGGTGCCGCCGGGGCTCGCCGGTCACGATCCGACGCTGCGCGCCAATGATCTGTACGATCCGGCCGCCGCCCGCGCGCTGCTCGACAAGTTCGGCTACAAGGACCGCGACGGCGACGGCTATCGCGAGACGCCCGACGGCAAGCCTTTGCAGATCACCAAGGCCAACACGCCGTCGGCGATCGACCGCGTCGACAACGAGCTGTGGAAAAAATGCATGGACGCGATCGGCATTCGCATCGTGTTTTTCACGCAGAAATGGCCGGAGCTCAACAAGATGTCGGAAGCCGGCCAGCTGCAGATGTGGGGGCTGTCGTGGATATCGAATTCGCCGGACGGCGACGCGTTCGCGAGCCCGCTGTACAGCAAGAACATCGGCACGTCCAACGACGCGCGCTTTCGTCTGCCGGCTTTCGATCGCGCCTACGAGGCGTCGCTCAATCTTCCGGACGGACCGGCGCGAACGGCGCTGTTCCGCTCGATGAGCGAAGCGGTGCTGAACTACGCGCCGTGGATGATGGACCTGAACGCTTACGTCAGCGTGCTGGCACAGCCATGGCTGAAGGGTTATAAGCAGAACCCTTTCCTGCGCAATCAGTGGAAGTACTACGACGTCGACCGGCGGCGCTAGCCGCCTCGCGCCGCGTCGCTGGCGAACGACCACCGCCTGCCGGGAACGGCGGCGAAAAGCGCCTTCGTGTACTCGTGCCGGGGCGCGCCGAAGACTTCGGCGACCGGCCCCTGCTCGACGATGCGTCCCCGCTGCATCACCGCGACTCGATCGCAGACGCGCGCCGCGACGCGCAGATCGTGCGTGATGAACAGCATCGCAAGGTCGAGCCGCAGCCTGATCTCGTCGAGCAATGCCAGCACCTGCGCCTGCACCGAGACGTCGAGCGCGGAGACGGCTTCGTCGGCGATCAAGAGGTCGGGCCCGATCGCCAGTGCGCGTGCGATGCAGATGCGCTGGCGCTGGCCGCCGGAGAACTGGTGCGGATAGCGATCGAGCGCACGCGCGTCGAGCCGGACCAGGGCCAAGAGCTCGGTCGCGGTCTTCAGCGCATCGCCGCGCGTCGCACCGTAGTTCATCGGACCCTCGATGATCGCGTCGCCGACGGTGCGTCGCGGATTGAGCGATCGGTAAGGATCCTGGAACACGATCTGGACGCGGCGCCGCCGCGGGCGAAGCGCGTTGCCATCGAGCTGTGCGATGTCCTCTCCGTCGAGGACGATGCGCCCGGCTGACGGCTCGATCAGCCGCGCGATGCAGCGCGCGACCGTCGATTTGCCCGAACCCGACTCGCCGACGATGCCCAGCGTCTCGCCGCGCCGGACCTCGAGCGTCACGTCCGCGGCGGCGGCGATATCACCGCGCCGCCGCCTCAGCCATCCGCCTCGCGTGTAGGTCTTGGACAGCCCCTCGGTCGCCAGCACGATCGGGCCGATCCGGGTTTCGCGCGGCGGCGGCGCGACGCCGGGAACGGCGGCGATCAGCATGCGCGTGTATTCGTGCTTCGGGTGCGCGAGGAGCTCGTCTACCGGCGCGAACTCGACCAGCTCGCCTCGCCGCAGCACCGCGACTCGATCGGCGATTTCCGCGACGACGCCGAAATCGTGCGTGATGAACAGCACGCCGGTGCCGTGCAGGCGCTGCATTTCGCGGATCAGCGCGAGGATCTGCGCCTGCGTCGTGACATCCAGCGCGGTCGTCGGCTCGTCGGCGATCAGCAGTTTGGGATTGAGCACCAGCGCCATCGCGATCATGATGCGCTGGCGCTGACCGCCGGAGAGTTGATGCGGATACGAGGCGATCATCCGCTCGGCGTCGGGCAGATGGACGTCGCGGATGATCGCCGCCACGCGCGCTCGCCGCTCGGCCGCGTTCATCAGCGTATGCGTCGCCAGCACCTCGTCGATCTGCTCGCCGCAACGCATCACCGGATTGAGCGCCGTCATCGGTTCCTGGAAGATCATCGACATCCGGGTGCAGCGCAGCTCGCGCAGCCTCGCTTCGCCGGCGGCAAGCAGATTTTCGCCGTCGAGCAGCATGCGTCCGCCGCTCGGCCGGAGCTCGGGCGGCAGCAATCCCATCGCCGACTGCGCGATCACCGTCTTGCCCGATCCCGATTCGCCGACCAGGCAGACGATCTCGCCGGCCGCGACATCGAAGCTCACCCCATCGACCGCGTGCGCGCGTTCGGCGCCCGCCGGCAGCGCGACGGACAGATGGTCGACTTCGAGCAGTGTGGACGCCATGCTTAGTGCCGCAGCTTCATCCGCGGATCGAGCGTGTCGCGCAATCCGTCGCCGAGCATGTTGACCGCAAGCACGGTCAGCGCGAGAAAGATGCCCGGATAAAGGATGTTGTGCGGAAAGATGCGAAACAGCGCCCGGCCCTCGGCCATGATGTTGCCCCAGGTCGGCGTTTCCGGCGGAATCCCGACGCCCAGGAACGACAGGATCGCCTCGACCAGAATCGCCGAGGCGACGATGTACGTGGCCTGTACGATCAGCGGCGGCAGCGTGTTCGGCAGGATGTGGCGGATTACCAGCGGCAGGGTCGGCGTCCCGACCGAGATCGCCGCCTCGACATAGGGCTCCTCGCGCACCGACAGCACGATCGCGCGGACCAGGCGCACGACCCGCGGTATCTCGGGGATGACGATGGCGACGATCACCGCTGCGACTCCCGCCGTCCACAAGGACACCAGCGCGATCGCCAGCAGGATGGCCGGAATCGCCATCAACCCGTCCATCAGCCGCATGACCGGGCCGTCGAGCCAGCGGACATAACCGGCGAGCAGCCCGATGCTCAAGCCGAGGGCGACGCTGATCGTCGCAACCGCGGCGCCGACCAGCATCGACACCCGCGCGCCATACAGCGTCCGGCTGTAGACGTCGCGGCCCAAGGTATCGGTGCCCATCCGGTGCACGATCATCGTCGTGCCGCCATCGTCGCTGCGCACGGTCTCCTCGAAGCCGGGTAATTTGTTCCGCACCGAAGGATTGATCGCGACCGGGTCGACGGTGCCAAGCCATGGCGCCGCGAGGCC
>DASYJB010000044.1:0-1688 GCA_035996965.1 Casimicrobiaceae bacterium
TATCGAGCCTGCCGTCCTCGATCAGCGGCGCGAGCCCGCCGAAATCGCCCGGTGTGCGAAACGAGGCCAGCACCATGATCAGCGCCGGCGCCGCAAAAAAGACCAGCAGGTAGAGCACCGGAGGTCCACTGACCAGCGATCGGCCGAGCCGGGCTCGCGCCTGCATCGAAAGCGCGGGCTTGCTCATCGGATAAGGTCGGTCACGTCGAGCTCACTCGCTGATGAAGTGGCCCGCATCGACCGGCCAACTCATCTCGACGGCATCGCCGACTTCGAAAAATTTCGTGCGTCCCGCGCCCGAATTGGCGAGCAGCGTCTCGAGCTTCCGTCCTGCGGGCGTCGTGACGATGTATACGGTCACGTCGCCCAGATAGAGGTATTCGGTAACGGTGCCGAGGAAGTGATTGTCCGGGCGGTCGGCTGCTGCGGATGCCGCTGCGCCCGCCTGCACGCGGATCTTTTCCGGGCGCAAGGCGATCGTGCCTGCGGCGAGCGCCGCGGGCGGCGCGGCTGCCACGCGGACGGTGCCAAGACCGGCAACCTCGACCGCGACGATGCCGCCCGAATTCGACGCGATCGACCCCTCGAGCAGGTTGCAGGTGCCGATGAAGTCGGCAACGAAGCGCGACGCCGGAAAGCTGTAGAGGCGCGAGGGTTCGTCGATCTGCTCGACCCGCCCTTTGTTCATCACCGCAATCCGGTGCGACAGGGCGAGCGCCTCGGTCTGATCGTGCGTCACGTAAACGAAGGTGATGCCGACTTCTTTCTGCAGATTGATCAGCTCGATCTGCATTTCCTCGCGCAACTTCGCGTCGAGCGCAGCCAGCGGCTCGTCGAGAAGCAGCACGGTCGGATGGGTGACCAGCGCCCTGCCGATCGCCACCCGCTGCTTCTGGCCGCCGGAAAGCTCGTGCGGATAGCGCTTTCCGAAGCCGGTCAGTCGGACATCCTCGAGCGCCTCCTCCACCTTGCCGGGAATCGCCGCCGCCGGCGTCTTCGCCATTTGCAGTGGAAACGCGATGTTGCCCTCGACCGTCATATGCGGAAACAGCGCGTAGCTCTGGAATACTGTGCGCACCGGCCGTCCTTCGGGCGGCCGCTCGGCGAGGTCCAGACCGTTGAGCAAGATGCGCCCGCCGTCGGGCAGGTCGAATCCTGCGATCATCCGCAGCAAAGTCGTCTTGCCGCAGCCGGAGGGCCCGAGGAGCGTGAAAAATTCGCCGGCCTCGATATCGACGCTGACGCCGTCGACCGCGGTGAACTCGCCGAATCGGCGCGTCACGTTCTGGATTTCCAGCAGCGCCATCGCGGACGGACTCGGCCCGTTCAGAAGATGGCGGATTGTAGCAAAAGGAGGCCTTTCGGCCGGGAATCGCGGCGCCGGCTGCTTGTCATCGATGTCAACCGGTCGCCGGCGGCGGACGTTGATCGGCGACGGTGAATGCTGATGCGGATGCCTGCGATGCAAGGTCTTGCTCTGCTTGCTGCGGCGGTGGCGCTCCCTCTGCCACTTTTCGCCGCCGACAGCTATCAACTTGATCCGTTCGAGCAGGCGACGGCTGGATTCGCCACGTGTCCGACGGTAGCGCCGCCGACGCTGACTCCCGAGCAGATGCGCGCGCAGGCGCACTCGCGCGTCGAGCGGGGAACGTCGTGCTGTCTCGCCGGCACCTGCGAGTGCGGCGGCA
>DASYJB010000045.1:0-3048 GCA_035996965.1 Casimicrobiaceae bacterium
GGGCCCCTGCCGCTGCTCGTTCGGAATGACATGCTGCCAGCGGAACAGAAAGCGAAGAAAATCCCTGCTCGAAACCGGCTCGATCTCCTGCCGCAACCGCTTGACCGTATAGCGGTGAATGCGCGCGAGCAGCGCGCGATCGCACCATTCGCCCTCTGCCGCGCCCGTGAACGAGCCGCTCATGATCGAGCCTTCGGCGACCAGCCTGGCCAGCGCGACCTCGATCTCGTCACGGGGCAGAGCCATCGAGCCGGCAAGCGCGCGGGTCGTGACAGGCCCGAGGCCTTCCAGCCGGCTGCGGACGATTTCGGTCAGCGCATCATCGCGGGTCCATGTCCGCTCTTTGAACTCCGCCGGGGCTTCGATCGGTGGCGTGACACGAGCATTCGGATACACGGCATGGAATTGCGGCAAGCGCTCCGCCGCGACCCACATCGACCGTGCGTCTGTCGCACTGTGCCGATCCTCAGCGCCCACCGATACGCATGTCGCGCGGCGCTCGGCCGCGAGCGAATCGAGCAGTCCGCGCCACGATGGCTGCCGATCGACCTCCTCCGGGGTCACGAACCCCAGACCGAGCAGCGCATCGTGCAGCTCGTCGATATTCGCCGCTTCCGGCCACGCTTCGGCGCGGACCCGCTCGATCGCGGCCACATCGAGACGGCCCAGATCGGCCGCGCTGGCGTCGTCGAGCCAGCGCCGGCCCATCACCGCCTGCGCGCGGCGCTCTTCCAGCGGCGCATCGTCGAGGTACGCGTAGGGACGCGCGGTCAGGATTTCCAGCGCCAGCGGCGAGGGCTCGGTCAGATCGCGCGCGACGACCGCGACCCGGCCCGACTCGATGTCGGCAAGCAGGCGCTCCAGACCTTCTACGTCCATCGCTTCGTACAGGCAGTCATGCACTGCCTGCGCGACCAGCGGATGGTCGGGGATTTCACGGTCGCCGACGAGGTTGTCGGCACAGGCGATCTGATCGGGGAACACCGCCGCCATCAGATCCTCCGCGCGCATCCGCTGCAACGGCGCAGGCACCTTCTTGCCGCCTTGAAAGCGCGGCAGCGCCAGCGACGTTCCGGCGATCCAGCGCCAGCGCGCGCCGAACATCGGCGCATCGAGCATCGCCTGAACGAGAAGCGGCCGCACCGTCTTGGCGTTCAGGTAGTGCGCCACGCTTTCCAGCGGAAAACTGTGGCTGGTCGACAACGACAGCACGATCGAGTCTTCGGTTGCGGCCGCCTGAAGCTCGAAGTTGAACTTGGTGCAAAAGCGCTTGCGGAGCGCCAGTCCCCAGGCGCGGTTGATCCGGCTGCCGAACGGCGAATGGATCACCAGCTGCATTCCGCCCGACTCGTCGAAGAAGCGCTCGAAGACGACCGTTTTCTGCGTCGGCAGCGTACCGAGCGCTGCGTGGGCCGAGGCGAGATAGTCGACCAGCTGCCCCGCCGACTGCTCGGACAGGCCGATGTCCTGCACGACTTGTTCGAACGCGCCTTGCTTGTCGCCTTGTCCGTTCAGCCGCCCGGCAATGTCCTCGCGCAAGCGCGATACCGCGTGCGAGAGCTCGTCGGTGCGCGCGGGGGCCTCGCCCAGCCAGAACGGAATCGTCGGCGGTTGTCCGTGCGCATCGTCAACCCGCACACGACCGGCCTCGATGCGCAAGATGCGATACGAGCTGTTGCCCAATTGGAAGATGTCGCCGGCGAGGCTTTCGACGGCGAAGTCTTCGTTGACGGTGCCCACGATCTGCCCGGCGGGCTCGAGCACGACGTTGTAATCGGCGTTGTCGGGAATCGCGCCGCCGGAGGTCAGCGCGGTCAGGCGAGCGCCGCGCCGGCCGCGCAGCACGCCGTTGACCGCGTCGCGATGCACGTAGGCGGCGCGGTGTCCCCGGCGCGTGCTGAATCCTTCGGCGAGCGTGCGCACGACGTCCAGAAACTCGTCGCGTGTCAGCGTTGCGTACGGATAGGCGCGCCGGACCAGCTCGAACAGGGCGTCCTCCTTCCACTCCTGCGCCGCGACCTCGGCGACGATCTGCTGCGAGAGCACGTCCAGCGGCTTGGGCGGAATGATCAGCCTGTCGAGCTCGCCGCGGCGGACCGCGTCGAGCAGCGCCGCGCATTCGACCAATTCGTCCCGCGACTGCGGAAAAATGCGCGCCTTGGGCACGCCGCCGACCTGGTGGCTCGCGCGCCCCGCGCGCTGCAGAAATGTCGCGATCGATCTGGGCGAACCGAGCTGGCAGACCAGCTCGACATCGCCGATATCGATGCCCAGCTCGAGTGAAGCGGTGGCGACCAGCACCTTCAGCTCGCCGCGCTTCAAACGCTGCTCGGCCTTGAGGCGCAGCTCCTTCGCCATGCTGCCGTGGTGCGCGGTGACGTGCTCACTGCCCAGCAGCTCGGACAGGTGGCGGGCGGCGCGCTCGGCCATGCGGCGCGTGTTGACAAATATCAGCGTCGTTCGATGCGCGAGGGCAAGGTCGGCCAGCCGCCTGTAGACCTGTTGCCACACTTCGTTCGACATGACCGCTTCCAGCGGCGAGGACGGCACCTCGATGGCGAGATCGCGCGCACGGATGTGGCCGGCATCGACGATCACGCAATCGTTCCGCTTCCCGCCGGCTTCGCCGACCAGAAAGCGCGCGATCTCCTCGATAGGCTTCTGCGTCGCCGACAAGCCGATGCGCGCCGGCGGTCGCGTCGTCAATGCCGCCAGACGCTCGAGCGACAACGCGAGATGGCTGCCGCGCTTGTTGCCCGCCAGCGCATGGATCTCGTCGACGATGACCGTTCGAGTCGTCGCCAGCATCTTGCGGCCCGACTCGGAGCCGAGCAGCACGTAAAGCGACTCGGGGGTCGTGACGACGATATGCGGCGGCCGCTTGCGCATGCCGGCGCGCTCGGCTTGCGGCGTGTCGCCGGTGCGGACCAAGGTGCGGATCTCGACGTCGGGCAAATCGAGCGCCTTGAGCTCCTCGCGGATAGCTGCGAGCGGCAGCGACAAATTCTTCTGGATATCGTTGGACAGCGCCTTCAGCGGCGAAACGTA
>DASYJB010000046.1:0-3503 GCA_035996965.1 Casimicrobiaceae bacterium
TCGGTCGTCGTCAACAAGGTCGTCGAAGGCAAGGGCAATTTCGGCCTGAACGCGGCTACCGGCGAATACGGCGATCTCGTGGCAATGGGCGTCGTCGATCCGACCAAGGTGACGCGATTCGCGCTGCAGAACGCGGCATCGGTCGCCAGCCTGATGCTGACTACCGAGGCGATGATCGCCGAACTGCCCAAGGACGAAAAGCCGATGGGCGGTGGTGGCGGCATGGGCGGCATGGGCGGTATGGGTGACATGGACATGTGATCCCGCGTCAAGCGGCATCCCAGGCTCCGAATGAGGGCCCCGCGAATTGCGGGGCCCTTTTTTTGCTGGCGGCCGCCCAAGCGTCGGCGGCTCTGTGGCCCGGGAGCGCGGACGCTCAAAATCGATTAGACTAGACCCCGGCATGGCGCGGCGGGGCGCTCGCATCGCGGGTAGGGTACGCACGCTAAAGCCCCGATGCGTCGGACCGATAGGCCTTTCGACGAAGGACCCGTCCGCATGACCTCCGGAATTCTCGTTGCCCTTGCGTTCGGCGCGATCGCCGTAGGCGTACTTTATGGCTTGTTCCGCCAGCGCACCGGACGGCGCGCCGGCGGCGACTCGCCCAACACGGTCGCGCAATGGACCGAGGGCGAGACAACCCGCCTGCTTTCGAGTGCCGAGCTTCCCGGCCTCTACCTGCTTCGTCCGCGCTTCCTGTCGAAGGCGGAGAACGTCGTCTACCTGCTGCTCAAGGCCGCGTTTCCGCGGCACGACATCTTCGCGCGGGTCCGGCTCGCCGACGTGCTGCAGGTCAAGATCGGGCCGCAGGGGATGGAGCGGTTGCGGGCATTTCGCAAGATCGCCAACCAGCACGTCGGCTTCGTCGTCTGCGACCGCGGCATGACCATCGTCGCAATCGTCGACGCCAAGGAGCCGCAGCAGGTGCAGAATCCGCGCGACCAGAAACTCGAGATCATCAAGCAGCGTTGTCTGCAGGCGGCGCAGGTCAAGTATCTGTGCGTCTATCCGCCGACGCTGCCGCGCTATCGCGATTTGCGCGAGCAGGTTCTCGGTCCCGCGGCAGAGCTGGTCTGAAAGGTCCGCGGCGCCCCGCCGCGCTTGGAAATTCGGCTCGGCTGGGCGAGAATAGCGGCCCCGCCGGACTGCGCCGGCGCAATCAAGAAGCAGAAGCGCTCGATGCGCCACCTCCGATTCTCCCTCGCGGCATTCGCGTTCGCACTGTTCGTTCCGACGGCGTCGGCACAAACCACGACGTCCGGCGCGCCCGCAGCCACCGGCCAGGATCTCGACCTGCGCTATGTCGGCGCGGGCACGCGGCTTGGCATCGGTTACGACTCGCAGAACAAGCTTCGCGGCGATGCCTTCGGCGTCTTCGGCGAAACCGAGCGCTCGGCGTGGATCGGCGAGCTCTGGTTTTCCGATCGCAGCGCCGGCGGGGGCCAACTCTCCTACCACTGGCAACCGGCAGGCGCTGAACCCGTCGCGGGCGTGCGCAAGCTGTTCGCGGCGATCGACCAGAACCGGTGGCACGACCGCAAGCTGACCCTCGGCGGCGGGCTCGAAACCGAGCCGTGGTTTGTCTCCGGTTACGCCTCGGGTGCGCTCACCGGCCGGCGAGAGCTCGGTGTCGACCAGATCACGACGATGCAGACGGTCACCGGAAGCGATACCGTCGGGCCGTTCGAGCAGGACATCTTCACGACGGTGCGCACGACGCTGTTCGAGCGCGCCTACGACTACGGTGTCGGTGTCCGCGCTGGACACTTTTTCGACGCGCCGCTGATCCGCGTCCAGGTCGGCTTCGACTACGAGCGCGGGAAGAGCGCTGCGTCGCAATCGACGGTTTCGCTCGGCATCGAGAAATATTTCGCTGGAACGCCGCACAGCATCGCGCTGGTCGCCGAGGCCTATCACAAGAACGGCGAGCTCGAGCCGACGCGAAACGACCAGCGAGTGACCGCGATGTACCGGTACGAATTCGGCGGCAACAGCTACCGGCCGTCGCGTTCGTATCGCGACGTCAAGGTGGAAATTCCGTCGCCGGCCGACGCCAGGGCGCCGGTCGCATCGGCCGCTCCTTCGCCCGCGCGCGTCGAAAAGCGGCTGGTCAAGACGACCGCATCGATGGCGTCCGATGCCTTTTTCGATTTCGACAAGGCGGTGCTGCGCCCCGATGCCCGGGCCTCGCTTGAGCAGACGCTCGCGCGTCTCAAAGCCTCGGGTTACGAAGGCAACATCCGCATCACCGGACATACCTGCAACATCGGAACCGCCGCGTACAACCTGAAGTTGTCGGAACGTCGTGCGGCCGCCGTGCGCCAGTTCCTGATCGACGGCGGAATGCCGGCCGATCGCCTGCTCGCCGAGGGCATGGGGCTTGCCAATCCGCGCTATCCGAACGATCGCGAAGGACGTCCAAAGAATCGCCGCGTCGACATCGAATTCGTCACCTACGAGACCCGGACCGAGGAAGTCACGCTGCCGCCCGAGCGGCCGCAGGCCGCGCCGGCTCCGGTCGCTGCGGCGCCCGCGGCGCCGACGGTCGAATGGCGGCGCGAATACATCGACAGCGAGCCGTCGTGGGTGCGGCGGGCGCTGCACAATCCGGCGCAGCACAAGCAATCGGTCGACGTCTACCGCACGCAGCAGCAGACAAGCAGCGTCGTCGCCGGAGACAAGCGCTACCTGAACCGCGGCCCGAATGCCGTCGGCGACAGTTTCACCGTCAACGGCAGCTCGGTGGCGAACGCGCTCGACGTGCTGGCCAACGACAGCGATCCGGACGGTGATCCGATCAGCATCGTCGCGGTCGGCGCGCCGGCGCACGGCACGGCGGCGATAAGCGGCAGCAAGGTCTCGTACGTGCCGGCGGCGGGATATGTCGGCCCGGACAGCTTCAGCTACACGATCGCTGATCCGAAGGGGCTGACATCGACTGCGACGGTCAACATCACCGTGACCGCGGTCAATCATCCGCCCAGCGCGCAGCCCGATTTCGCGACTGCCGGGTTGAACAAGCCGGTGGCGATCGCGGTGCTGGCCAACGACAGCGATCCCGATGGCGATACGCTGACGATCACATCGTTCACCCAGGGGGCGCGCGGGACAGTGACGCGCGGCGACAACAACACCTTGGTCTATCTGTCGATCAAGGACTTCGTCGGCGTCGACACGTTCATCTATACAATCAGCGACGGCAGGGGCGCGATCGCCTCGACGACGGTTACCGTTTACGCCGATCCCTGATCGATCGCGCGGGCCGCGGCGGGCGACGTGGATCGCGCAGCGCCAACCACGTTCCCGCGAGGATAAGCGCGCAACCCGACAGCATGTTGATCGCGACGGGTTCGCCGAGAAATAGAGCCCCCCACAGCACGCCGAACAGCGGTATCAGAAACGTTACGGTCAGCGCCCGCGCGGGGCCGACGTCGGCGATCAATCGGAAGTACAGCAGATACGCGATTGCGGTCGACGCTAACGCCAGCGCGAGCACATTCGCG
>DASYJB010000047.1:0-23095 GCA_035996965.1 Casimicrobiaceae bacterium
AAGAAAACGGCGAGCAGGAAGGTGACCAACGAAATCACGTTGAACACCAACGCGTGCTTCATGAACGGGATGTCGTGCTTGATCCTGAAGAATTCCATCTTCGCTCTCTACGCTTTTACGCGGGTGGACGCGGCGGCTCTCATGTGGCCGGCTTCCAGATCTGACCGATCGAGATTTTTGCGAGCTTCTTGCGGCCGCCGTAGACCAGCGCGACCAGTCCGCGCGAGACAAAGACCGCGCTGAACATCGACGTCATGATTCCCAGGCAGTGCACGACCGCGAAGCCGCGCACCGGACCGCTGCCGAAAATGAGCAGCGCCAGGCCGGCGATCAGCGTCGTCACGTTCGAATCGAGAATCGTGTTCCACGCCCTCTCGTAGCCGGCCTGGATCGCCGCGTGCGGCGTGTCGCCCCATCGCAGCTCTTCGCGGATGCGCTCGTTGATCAGGACGTTGGCGTCGATCGCCATGCCGAGCGTCAGCGCCACCGCGGCGATCCCGGGCAGAGTCAATGTCGCTTGCAGCATCGACAGGATCGCGATCAGCAGCAGCAGGTTGATCGCAAGAGATATGACCGAGATCACGCCCATCAGCTGGTAATAGGCAATGATGAAAACGGCGAGCACGATGAAGCCGTACAGCACCGAATCGAAGCCCTTTTCGATGTTGTCCTTGCCGAGCGACGGACCGACGGTGCGCTCCTCGACGATCTCCATCGGCGCCGCCAGCGCCCCCGCGCGCATCAAGAGCGCGATGTCGTTGGCTTCGCGCGTGTTCATCCGGCCGCTGATCTGAACGCGCCCGCCGCCGATTTCCTCGCGGATCACCGGTGCGGTGATCACTTCGGCCTTGCCCTTTTCGACCAGCAGGATCGCCATCCGCTTGTTGACGTTCTCGCGCGTAACCTCCTTGAAGATGCGCGCGCCGGCAGCGTCGAGATTCACGTGCACGGCCGGCTCGTTGTTTCGTCCATCGAAGCCGGGCTGCGCATCGCTGATGCGATCGCCGGTCAGCACGACCTGCCGCTTGACGAGGATCGGCGTGCCGCTGGGCTCGGTGAGCTTGTCGTCGCCCAGCGGAACCTGGCCCGAAAGCGCCATCTGCTGCGCGGTCGGGTCGTCGTCGACCATGCGAATTTCCAGCGACGCGGTGCGGCCGATGATGTCCTTGGCACGGGTCGTGTCCTGCACGCCCGGCAGCTGCACGACGACCCGGTCGGCGCCCTGCTGCTGGACGATAGGCTCGGCGACGCCGAGCTCATTGACCCGATTGCGCAGGATCGTGATGTTCTGCTGGACCGCGCCTTCCTGGATACGCTTCTGCGCCTCGGGCTTCAGGCCGGCGACCAGCTTGAAGTCGCTGCCGCCGTCGACGTTGTTGAGCTGCAGGTCGGGAAAAGAGGCGGAAATCTCGTTGTAGGCCTTGTTGCGCTCCCCGCTGTCGCGGAAGCGGACGGCAACGTTCTGGCCCTCGCGCGCGATGCCCGAATAAAGCACCTTCTTCTCGCGCAGCAGCGATCGGGCGTCGGTCAGATAGCGATCGGCCGCCTTGTCGAGCGCCGCCTTCATGTCGACCTGCAGCAGGAAATGGACGCCGCCGCGCAGGTCGAGACCGAGATACATCGGCAGCGCGCCGATCGACGCCAGCCAGCGCGGCGACGTCGACAGCAGGTTCAGCGCAACGATGTAGTTGTCGCCGAATTTCTGCTGCAGCACGTCCCTTGCTTTCAGTTGCGTATCGGGGTCGGGCAGGCGGACCTTGACGCCGTTGCTGTCCAGCAGCGCACCGTTGAAGGGGACATTGGCCGCCTTCAGCGCGTCCTCGACCGTCTGCAGCGTGCCGGCATCGATCTTGACACTGGCCTTGCTGGTCGAGACCTGAACCGCAGGAACCTCGGGAAAGAAGTTCGGCAGTGTGTAGAAGATCCCGACGACCAGGGCAACGGCGATCAGGATGTATTTCCAGGCGGGATAGCGATTCATTGGGGGTCCGGCGATGAGCGGCGCGTATCGCGAGAGGCGCCGCTCGCGCTCCTCGCGGGCGGCGACCAGTCCGCGCGTCTACAGGTTCTTGATCGTGCCCTTGGGCAACATCAGCGATATCGCGCTGCGTTGCACGGTAATCGTCACATTCGGCGCGATATCGACTTCGGCATACCCTTCGGAGATCTTCGATACCTTGCCGACGACGCCGCCGGCAGTGACGACCTCATCGCCTTTTTGCAGCGCTTCGAGCATCGCCTTGGTTTCCTTGGCGCGCTTTTGCTGCGGCCGGATCAGCAGGAAGTAGAAAACGACGAAGATGGCGACCATCGGCAGGAACGCCATCAGGTCGCCGCCGAACGGGCCTCCGGTGGTGGACTGGGCATAAGCGGGGCTGATCAACACGATTGCTCTCTCCTCGCATCGGAATTCGCTTGGGCCAGCTGCTTCCTGTGGCCAGCCGGCGGACTCGCATTTGGGTTGCTGGCATTAGGACTGCTGATTTAACCCACAATTCTACCATGCTCGAGGCGGCCGTCCGGACTCGGCAAGCGCGTGGGACCGTGCCCGGGGGCCCCTGGCGCGGCAGGACTTTCAGGCGTCCGCCGCCTCGGCTTGCGCGCGGTCTTTCCGAAAGGCGGCTGCGTAAGCCGGCAGGGCGTCGTCGCGGATCGCCTGCCTCAATTCGGCGGTGAGCGTCAGATAGTAATGCAGGTTGTGGATCGTATTGAGGCGCGCGCCGAGGATTTCGTTGGCTCGCTGCAAGTGGTGCAGGTAGGCGCGGCTGAAATTGCGGCAGGTGTAGCAGTCGCAGCTCTGATCGAGCGGATTCGTGTCGGCGCGGTGCCGGGCGTTGCGTATCTTGACGTCGCCGTGACGCGTGTACAGCCAGCCGTTGCGGGCATTGCGCGTCGGCAGCACGCAGTCGAACATGTCGATGCCGTAGCCAACCGCCTCGACGATGTCTTCCGGCGTGCCGACGCCCATCAGGTAGCGCGGCTTGTCGTCAGGCAGCCGCGGTGCAATATGGGCTTCGATGCGGCGCATCGCTCCTTTCGGCTCGCCGACCGACAGGCCGCCGATCGCGTAGCCGTCGAAGCCGGTCGCGGTCAGTCCGCCCAGCGATTCATCGCGAAGGTCCTCGTACATGCCGCCTTGCACGATGCCGAACAGCGCGTTGGGACTCCCGCCGTGCGCGGCCTTCGACCGCGCCGCCCAGCGCAGCGACATCTGCATCGACGCCGCCGCCTCGTCGCGGGTCGCCGGAAAAGGCGTGCACTCGTCGAACACCATCGCGATGTCCGAATCGAGCGCGCGCTGCACGTCGATCGAGATTTCCGGTGTCAGGAACAGGCGGTCGCCGTCGACGGGCGAGGCGAACGCCACGCCTTCCTCGCTAACCTTGCGCAACGGCCCGAGGCTGAACACCTGGAACCCTCCCGAGTCGGTCAGCAACGGGCGGTCCCAGCCCATGAAGCGGTTGAGGCCTCCGTGCGCGGCGATCACGTCGATGCCGGGGCGCAGCCACAAATGAAACGTGTTGCCGAGGACGATTTGCGCGCCGACTTCGACGAGCTCGTTCGGCGCCATCGCCTTGACGGTGCCGTAGGTCCCGACCGGCATGAAGATCGGCGTTTCCACGACGCCGTGCGCGAGCACCAGCCGCGCGCTGCGCGCGCCGCCGCAGCGCGCGCTGACCGAGAACTCCATCGCGGCGATTGTAGCAGGCGAAGCCGCCGCCGTTCACGCTGCGGCGCTTTACGCGGCAGCGTCCGGATCGCGCTCGAGCAGCATCGCATCGCCATAGCTGAAAAAGCGATAACGCGCGGCGATCGCATGCGCATACGCGGCGCGGATCGCATCGTACCCGGCAAACGCCGATACCAGCATGAGCAACGTCGATCGCGGCAGATGGAAATTGGTCAACAGGCGATCGACGACGCGAAAGCGGAAGCCCGGCGTGATGAATAGCGAGGTTTCGGCTTCGTCGTCTCCGTCGACCGGCTCCCTTGCGGCGGCGGCCTCCAGCGCGCGCAGGGAAGTCGTGCCGACGGCGACGACGGCGCGGCCCCGGCTGAGGGTCTCGTCGATCGCGGCCAATGTCGCCGGCGGAATGCTGAACCGCTCGCTGTGCATCCGATGCTGCGACAGATCGTCGCTTTCCACCGACAGGAACGTTCCGGCGCCGATGTGCAGCGTAACGTAAGCGAAGCCGACCTTCCGGGTGCGCAGCGCGGCGAGCAAGGCCTGGTCGAAATGCAGCCCCGCGGTCGGCGCTGCCACGGCGCCCGGATGGCGTGCATACACGGTTTGATAGCGCTCCGTATCGGCCGGCTCCGGTGCTCGCGCGATGTACGGAGGCAGCGGCACCGCGCCATGCTGGTCGAGATAGGCAGCGAGCGTCGTCGGCACGTCGAAGACGAGCCGGAAAAAGCGCTGATCGCGTTCGCATACGGTCGCCGACGCGCCTCCCGGGAGATCGATCCGGCCGCCGACGCGCGGTGGATGACTGGCCCTCAACTGCATCCAGGCCTCGCGCGTCGCGATGATGCGCTCGAGCATCAGCTCGACCCTGCCGCCGCTGGGCTTGCGGCCGACGATGCGCGAACGCACGACCCGGGTGTCGTTGAAGACCAGCAGATCGCCCGGAACCAGCAGCTCGGGCAAGGCTCCAAAGGCAAGATCGACAAGCCGTGCCCCGGTGACGTGCAGCAAGCGGCTTCCCGAACGCTCCGGCGCGGGAACTTGCGCGATCAGCTCACCCGGCAGATCGAAATCGAAATCGGAAAGGCGATAGGGCTTCCGGGTTGTCATCGTGCTGCGCGTTCGAAGATGTCCGCGGTTTGAAGCGGCGTGCCCTTTCCGCGATAATGCCGGCTTCACCGCGCGCCGGCAACGCGGCGCACCCGAAACGCGTCGCCTTGGGCCTGTCGGGGGCGGATTCGATGCAGGCGGCCGGCCGGGATGGCGGAATTGGTAGACGCGCTGGACTCAAAATCCAGTTCTGGCAACAGAGTGGGGGTTCGATTCCCCCTCCCGGCACCACAATAAGCGCCGGTCATGCCGCGGAGGGCGCATGATCTCGGCGTGGAGGACCTCGTGACGGTAACCGCCGAATTCGGCCGAGCGCAGCACCTTGAGGAGGTGCTGAAGCTGGTGCAGGCGAAGGTTCCGGCAGCGCAGCGCAACACGATCGCCGCCTTCGTCCAGCGCTACTACGGCCAGGTCGATCCCGAAGATCTCGCCGAACGGGCTCCGGCCGATCTGTACGGCGCCGCGCTGTCGCACTGGAATTTCGCCCGCCGTCGCGACCCGGCGCACGCCCGCGTCCGGGTCTTCAATCCGTCGATCGAGGAGCACGGCTGGCAGTCGACGCACACGATCATCGAGATCGTGAACGACGACATGCCGTTCCTGGTCGACTCGGTGACGATGGAGGTCAATCGGCACGGGCTGACCCTGCACCTGATCATCCACCCCATCGTGGCCGTCGTGCGCGACACCGATGGCACATTGGCCGGCGTTGCCGACGACGCCGAGGGCGCGCATCGTGAATCGCTGATCCATGTCGAGGTCGACCGCATCGTCGATCCGGCGAAGCTCGACGAGCTGGCCGCCGACATCGTCCGCGTGCTGGACGACGTGCGCGCGGCGTTCGAGGACTGGAAAAAGATGCGTGACCGCGTCGGCGCGATACTCGTGGAGAACGAGAAAAGGGCCCCGCCTCTGCCGCCGGACGAGCTCGCCGAGGGCCGGGCATTCCTGTCGTGGCTCGCCAATGATCACTTCACCTTTCTCGGCTACCGGCGCCACGAGCTCGTCGTCATCGGCGGGCACGATGCGCTGAAGATCGTTACCGGCTCCAGCCTGGGCATACTGCGCGAAGGCGAGAACAAGGAAGTCGCGACCAGCTTTGCCGCGCTGCCGCCCGAGGTCAAGGCGTACGCGCGGCGGCCAGAGCTTCTGGTCGTGACCAAATCGACATCGCGCTCGACCGTGCATCGACCGGGCTATCTCGACTATATCGCCGTCAAGCGTTTCAACGAGAAGGGCGAGGTCAGCGGCGAGGATCGCTTCCTCGGACTCTTCACATCGACCGCCTACAGCGCCAACCCGGCGGAGATACCGCTGTTGCGACGCAAGATCGCCAACGTCGTGGCGCGCGCAGGCCTGCAGCCGGGCAGCCACGCCGGCAAGGCGCTGATCAACATCCTGGAGACCTACCCGCGCGACGAGCTGTTCCAGACCACTGAGGACGAACTGCTGCGCACGGCCGTCGGCATACTGCATCTGGGCGACCGGCAGCGCTTCCGCCTGTTCGTGCGGCGCGATCCATTCGAGCGCTTCCTGTCGTGTCTGATCTACGCGCCGCGCGAGAACTACACGACCGAGCTGCGGCAGAAGTGGCAGCAGATCCTGGTGCAGGCGTTCAACGGCACGAGCTCCGAATTCAACGTCTACCTGACCGAATCGGTGCTGGCGCGCATCCTGATCACCGTGCGCACGACCCCGGGCGCGATTCCCGAAGTCGACGTGCGCGCGGTCGAAGCACAGCTGGTCGCCGCTGCGCGGCGCTGGGACGACGAGCTGAAGCAGGCGCTGGTCGACGGGCTGGGCGAGGCGCGGGGCAACGAGCTCTTCCGCCAGTTCGGCGAGGCCTTCCCCGCCGGTTACCGCGAGGATTTCACCGCGCGTGAAGCGGTGCCGGACATCCAGATGATGGCTCGCCTGTCCGCGACCGAGCCGCTTGCGATGAGCCTCTATCGCCCGCTGGAAGCGCCGGCCGGCGCGCTGCGCTTCAAGCTGTTTCATCTGGGCGAGCCGGTCAGTCTGTCGGACAGTTTGCCGATGCTCGAGCGCATGGGGCTCAACGTGCTCGACGAGCGGCCGCATCGCGTGGCCCCGCGCGGCATGCCGCCGGTCTGGATGCACGACTTCGGCATGCAGTCCGGGCTCGCCGACACCGAGGTCGAGATCGATATCGTGCACCAGGTGTTCGAGGAGGCGTTCGCCAACATCTTCCGGGGCGAGGTCGAGAACGACGACTTCAACCGCCTGGTGCTGGCGGCGCATCTTCCGGCGACTGAAATCGTTCTGCTCCGAGCCTATGCGAAATATCTGCGCCAGATCGGCTTCCCGCTGTCGCAGCCTTTCATCGAATCGACGCTCGCAGCGCACCCGTCGGTCGCCCACGGGCTGATCGAGCTGTTCAAGACGCGATTCGATCCCGAGCTTGGCGCCGGCACCGGTGCAAGATGCGCGGAGCTGGTGCGGGCGATCGAAGCAGCGCTGACGCAGGTCGACAATCTGTCGGAGGACCGGGTGCTGCGGCAATACCTGGCGCTGGTGATGGCCACGACGCGCACGAACTTCTGGCGTCGTGACGCCGCCGGCCGGCGCAAGAGCTTCGTCTCGTTCAAGTTCGACCCGGCCAAGGTGCCCGGATTGCCGGAGCCGAAGCCGATGTTCGAGATATTCGTCTATTCGCCGCGGTTCGAAGGCGTGCACTTGCGCGGCGGCAAGGTCGCGCGCGGCGGCTTGCGCTGGTCCGACCGGCCGGAGGACTTCCGCACCGAAGTGCTCGGACTGGTGAAGGCGCAGATGGTCAAGAACACGGTCATCGTGCCGGTCGGCTCGAAAGGAGGCTTCGTGCTCAAGCGCGCGCCAACGCCCGCCGACCGCGACGCCTATCTGAAGGAGGGCATCGCCTGCTACCAGGACTATCTGCGCGGGCTGCTCGACATCACCGACAACCGGGTCGGCGAAGGCATCGTGCCGCCGCGTGAGGTGAAGCGCCACGACCCGGACGATCCGTATCTGGTCGTGGCTGCGGACAAAGGCACCGCGACGTTCTCCGACTACGCGAACGGCATCAGCAGGGAATACGGCTTCTGGCTCGGCGACGCTTTCGCCTCCGGCGGGTCGGCAGGTTACGACCACAAGGCGATGGGGATCACGGCGCGCGGCGCCTGGGAGTCGGTCAAGCGGCACTTTCGCGAAATGGGCATCGACACGCAGACGACCGACTTTACCGTCGCCGGCATCGGCGACATGTCAGGCGATGTGTTCGGCAACGGCATGCTGCTCTCGCGTCACATCAAGCTGGTCGCGGCGTTCGATCACCGTCACGTCTTTCTCGATCCGACGCCGGACGCGGCCGCCAGTTTTGCGGAGCGCGAACGGATGTTCAAGCTGCCGCGCTCGTCGTGGGCCGACTACGACAGCAGCCTGATTTCCGCCGGCGGTGGCGTGTATCCGCGCAGCGCCAAATCGATCGCGATCACGCCGCAGACGAAAAAGGCGCTGGCGATTTCTGCCGATACGCTGACGCCGGCGGAGCTGGTCAACGCGATACTCAAGGCGCCGGTCGACCTGATCTACAACGGCGGCATCGGCACCTACGTCAAGGCGTCGGCCGAAACCCACGCCCAGGCCGGTGATCGCGCCAACGACGCGGTCCGCGTGAACGGCCGCGATCTGCGCTGCAAGGTCGTCTGTGAAGGAGGGAACCTGGGGTGCACGCAGCTCGGCCGGACCGAATATGCGCTGGCCGGCGGCAGGATATTCACCGACGCGATCGACAACTCGGCGGGCGTTGACACCTCGGACCATGAGGTGAACATCAAGATACTGCTCGGGCTGGCGATCAGCGACGGCGAGCTGACCGAGAAGCAGCGCAATGCGCTGCTGGCGACAATGACCGACGACGTCGCCGCGCTGGTGCTGCGCGACAATTACTTCCAGACGCAGGCGCTTTCGGTCACCGGCCGCATCGCCCCGCAATTGCTCGATGCGCAGCAGCGCTTCATCGAGTACCTCGAAAAGCAGAACCGCCTGAACCGGGAGCTCGAATATCTTCCGGACGACGAGGAGTTCACGGCGCGCCGCGTCAAGGGCCTCGGCCTGACCGGTCCGGAACGCGCGGTCCTGCTCGCGTATTCGAAGATCTGGCTCTACGAGGAGCTGCTGACGTCGGTGCTGCCCGACGATCCGTGGGTCGGCACCGCGCTGGCGCGCTATTTTCCGGCGCCGCTGCGCAAGCCGTACGCGGCGCACATGGTGCGCCATCCGTTGAGGCGCGAGATCATCGTGTCGCACGTCACCAACAGCATGATCAACCGCGTCGGCAGCACGTTCGTGCACCGTATCAGCGAGACCACCGGCTCGAGGCCCGACGAGATCGTGCGCGCCTACCTGCTCAATCGCGAGATCTTCGGCTTCGTGCCGTTATGGCAGCAGATCGAGGCGCTGGACAACAAGGTCGACGATGCCGTGCAATCGGCGATGCTGATCGCCACGGCCCGGCTGATCGATCGCGGCACGATGTGGTTCCTGCGCTCGCGGCGGCTTGGCGACGACATGGCCGAGACGATCGCTCATTTCACGCCGCGCATCGAGGCGCTGGCTTCGCGCCTGCCGCAGCTGCTCGACGCCGCCGAACGCTCGCGCGTCGATGCCGAGATCGCCCGCTACGGGGCGCAAGCGGTGCCGCACGACTTGGCGGCGCGGGTCGCTACGTTCGACACCCTGTATGCGGCGCTCGACATCATCGAAGTCGCCGAGGCCACGCAGCGCCCGGTCGAGCTCGTCGCCGACGTCTATTTCGATCTTGCGACGCGGCTCGGTCTGGCGTGGCTGCGCGACAGGATCGCCGCGCTTCCGGGAGACCAGCACTGGCAGATGCTGGCCAGAGGCGCGATGCAGGACGATCTGTCCGGCCTGCAACGGACGATCGCCGCCGAGGTGGTGGGTGGCGCCGATGCCGGGACGTCCGCGTTGCTGATCGGCGCCTGGCAGGATCGCAACCGCCGCGGCATCGAGCGTGCGGTGCAGCTGCTGGGCGAATTGCGCATGGCCGCGCAGCCCGACGCGGCGATGCTGTCGGTTGCCCTGCGGGAGCTGCGCAACCTCGGCTAGGCGCCGTCGGTCGGCGCTTCAGATGTGCGCGACCGCGAGCGCGCCCAGCGCGATCGACACCGCTGCGCCCACGTAGGAAACGTACTGCAGCCCCCGGTTGCGGGTCAGGATCGTGATCGCGGCCAGTGCGATCGCGATCTGGATCAGCGTCATCGCCTGCGCCCAGCGATGGTGGACGTGCATCGATGCCTCGCTCTTTTCCTCGGCTTGCGTCGACTGGTCCTCGAGCTTCTTGGCCTTGGGCATGATCTCTTCCTTCTCCTGCTTGTACCGGTCGACCTCCTTCTGATAGCGCGCCTGCTGCTCGCCGGTGGTCAGCGTGGCGCCCAGCTCGGCGAGATTCTGCTTGGCGCTTTTGGCCTGGTAAAAATTCCACTGGTCCGACGCTTCCGTCCTGCGGATCGCCGCCTCGTTCTTGAACAGCAGCGCTTCGTTCTGCGTGGCGCCGGCCATATAGCCGAACAACGCGCCTATGGTGGCGAAGATGGCTGTCATCACCGCGATCCGGCCGGCAAACGGATCGTGCCCCGCTTGATGCTCTACTTCGTGCTCGTGCGGGCCGTGCACATGAAAGTGGTCTTCGGACATGCGAATTCTCCAGTCGAAGCGGTTTGAGGCGAAGCGCGCGCCCTACGGGCGAAGGCGCGAATAGGACGCGAAATCGTAGGCGAAGCCGGCATCCCCGTCCAGCCGCCGCGATTCCCTGGCCGTCTCGCGCCATTGCGTGCGGTCGAAGTCCGGGAATTTCGCATCGCCGTCGAATTCGCGATGGATCTCGGTCAGGAACAAATGGTCCGCCAGCGGCAGTGCATCGCGATAGATGGCTTCACCGCCGATGATGAACAGCGGCGAGGGCATAGCGGCGAGACCGATTGCTTCCGGCAGCGAATGCGCGACGACTGCGCCGGGCGCGGCGAAGTCGAGGTGTCGGCTCACGACGATATTCTGCCGTTCGGGCAGCGGCTTGCCGATCGAGTCCCAGGTCTTGCGACCCATGACGATCGCGTGACCGCCGGTCAACGCGCGAAAGCGCTTGAGATCGTCGGGCAACCGCCAGGGCAATCGGCCGTGCAGGCCGATCACGCCGTTACGCGCAACGGCGGCGATCAGCGCAATCCGGGGCACCGCGCTTGGCGGGGCGGCAGGGGCTGGTGTATCGTGCACGCGTGGCTCGCTGGTCCGTACGCCTCGGCGCTGTCATGTGCCGTCCAACCCGATTATAGCGGCCCCTCCGACACTCCGTGTATTACCCGCGTTCATTCCTCAAGTTCATTCTGCTCGGCTTCCTGCTGGTAAGTCTGCCCTTGCTCTATGCGCTGGTCGAACTGATCGTCAGCCTCGACCGACTCGGGACGCAGAGTCAGCAGGCGGTGCTCCAGGCAGCGCAAGCCGGCCGCGCCAGCCGTCAGCTCTATGAGCAGGCAACGACGCTCGAGCGCCTGGTCCGCCAGCAGCTGATCCTCGACGATCCTCAGCTGATCGACGATTACGGGCGACTGCGGCAGGATTTCCGCCAGACGACGCAGCAGCTGATGCAACTTCCGCTCGATCGCGCGCAGATCGCGCAGCTCGAGAGTCTGGCCGAAAACGAAACCCGTCTTTTTTCGCTGCTGAAGACACCGCACCGGCCGGCCGGCTCCGCGAAAGCGCTTGCCGACGGCTACGCGACGATGGCCGAAGATGCGCAAGCGATGCTCAATGCGACCAACCGGCTGACCGAGCGCGAGATCGAGCATCTTCAGCGGACCGCGGCCGAGGGAAGCAAGACCTGGGGCTACCTGGCGCTCGCCGCCGGGCTGATCGCCATGCTGCTGGCGATCACCTTCGCCGTCTTGATCGCACGGCCGATACGCCAGCTGGACCAGGCAATCCGCCAGATGGGAAGCGCCGACTTCACGCACGCGATCGAGGTTAACGGCCCGCAGGACATGCGCTATCTGGGGCAGCGCCTCGAATGGCTGCGCTCGCGCCTGCACGAGCTCGAGGAACAGCAGAATCGCTTCCTGCGGCACGTCTCGCACGAGCTCAAGACGCCTCTGACCGCGGTGCGCGAAGGCGCCGAGCTGTTGCGCGACAGAGTCGGCGGCGAGCTGTCGCCCGAGCAGAGGGAAATCGTACGCATCGTGCGCGAGAACACGCTGTCGCTGCAGAAGCTGATCGAGGATCTGCTGAACTACCACCAGACGCGCAGCATCGAGCCGCAGACACTGGGACCGGTTGCACTGGCCGATGTGGTGCGGCGCGTCGTGCGCGAGCATAAGCTGGCGGCGTTCGCGCGCCTGATCACGGTGGAGGCGAAGCTCGTTCCTTCGATGATCGTCGGCGATGGCGAGAAGATTCGCGCCATCGTCGACAACCTGCTGTCGAACGCGATCAAGTATTCGCCGCGTTCCGGCACGATCGCGATCGAGTTGTGGTCCGAGGGCGACCAGGCGGTGCTCGACGTCATCGATGGCGGCCCGGGCATCAGCGCGGCCGATCGGCCGCACATCTTCGAATCGTTCTACCAGGGCAAGACCGCGCCCGAGGGCAGGATCAAGGGCTCTGGGCTGGGGCTCGCGATCGCGCGCGAATACACGCTGGCGCACGGCGGCCGCATTGAGCTGATCGATCGCGCCGACGGACGGCGCGGTGCGCATTTCCGCTTGTACCTGCCGCTGGCGATGCCCGGACAACGCGCGCAGGCCAAGGATGCAAAACCGATTATCACCCTTCAGGAGGAAGGGTGAGCCTGCGGCAGGATGCTGCGCGCGCCGGCGCGGCGATGGCAATGCTGATCGGCGTGAGCGCATGCGCGGCGGCGGCACCGACGGTGCCCGGCCTGCCGCTGCCGGCGCAGTCGCGGGTCTCCGGCATCACGGCGCCGCCGATTCGTGTCGAAGTCAAGCCGGCGCCGGACCGGATCGCACAGGCGCCGGCACAGACGCCGACGCCGGTTCCGGCGCCGCAACCCCAGGCGCCGGTCACCGCCGTGCCGGAAGCGCCGGCGGCGCCTCCGGCCAACGAGGACGAGCAGCAGACGCTGACCCTGCTGGTTGACCTGCAGCGCTATGCCACCGCTCCCGCTGATGAGCTGCGGCGCGAGCTCGCGTCGGTGAACCAGGGAAGCAACCCGCGTGTGCGCACCGATGCCAACCGGATCAGACTGGCGGTTCTGCTGACAATGTCCAGTGCCGGTCCGCCCGACGATAGTCGCGCGCTGGCATTGCTTGAATCGGTCGCCGGCAAGACGGGCGGCGCATCGCCGCTGAAGCAACTCGCCATGGTGCTTTACTCCCAGATTGCCGAACGGGTGCGCAATGTCGCGGAGGAAAAAAAGCGCACTGCGCTCGCGCAGGAAAAACTCGATCAACTGCGGGCGGTCGAACGAAGCCTGCTGCTGGAACGAAGTCGCAACGCAGGCGGCGCGGGCGGCGGTGGCGGCGGAGGCACCGGACGCTAGTGTCCAATGGAAACTTATCGATGACCCACGCAAGCGACGTCCTTCTCGTCGACGACGACCCCGATCTGCTCAAGCTGATCAGCCTGCGGCTGACTTCGGCCGGCTATCGCGTGCGCACCGCCGACAGCGGCGAAACCGCGCTCGCGGCGCTGGCGGTCCAGCGTCCGGCCGCGGTGATCACCGACCTCAAGATGCCGGGAATCGACGGCCTCGCATTATTCGATGCCATCCATCGCCAGCATCCGGCGATGCCGGTGATCATTCTGACCGCGCACGGAACGATACCGGAGGCGGTCTCGGCGACGCAGCGCGGCGTGTTCGGCTTTCTCACCAAGCCGTTCGACAGCCAGGAATTGCTGCAGAAGGTCGCGGCGGCGGTTCGCCTTAGCGGTGGTGAATCCGAACCGACGCCGCAGGCGACCGGCGAATGGCGCGCCGGCATCATTACCCGCAGCCCGCGCATGGAGGACTTGATGCGTCAAGCGCGCCTGGTCGCGGATTCCGACGCCAGCGTGCTCATTTTCGGCGAGTCGGGCACCGGCAAGGAGTTGCTGGCGCGCGCGATCCATCGCGCCAGCCGTCGCGCGACCCGCCCGTTCATCGGCGTCAATTGCGGAGCGATTCCGGAACCGCTGCTCGAATCGGAGCTGTTCGGGCACGCCCGCGGCGCGTTCAGCGGCGCAGTGCAGGCGCACAAGGGATTGTTCCAGGCCGCCGACGGCGGAACGATTTTTCTCGACGAAATCGGCGACATGCCGTTGCCGCTGCAGGTCAAGCTGCTGCGTGTGCTGCAGGAAGGGGAAGTGCGTCCGGTGGGCGCGACGCAATCGATCCCGGTCGACGTGCGCGTCGTCTCGGCCACGCACCGCGACCTGGACGCGCAGAAGGAAAACGGCCAGTTTCGCGAGGATCTCTACTACCGGCTGAATGTGGTTTCGCTCAAGCTGCCGCCGCTCGCCGATCGCCGTGAGGACATCCCGCTGCTGGCGACGCACTTCCTGCGCAAGCTCGCCGAGCGATACAAAAAGCCGGTGCCGACGTTGGCGCCGGATGCGATGGCCTTGCTGATCAGCGCGCCCTGGCCAGGCAACGTACGGCAACTGTTGAATCTGCTCGAACAGGCGGTCGCGCTGGCTACGACCAGCGTCATTCCCGCCACCCTGGTGCATGGCGCGCTGCGCGAGGATTCTGGCGTTCTGGCCCCGTTCGAGGAGGCGCGCAAGCAGTTCGAGCGCGATTATCTGGTTCGACTGCTCAAGATCACCGGCGGAAACGTGACTCAGGCCGCCACGCTCGCCAAGCGCAACCGGACCGAGTTCTATAAATTGCTGCAGCGCCACCGGTTGGAGCCCGCGATGTTCAAGGAAGCCAAAAGCTGACTCGTCATTCAACCGATAGAAGCTCCGGTCGCGGTTGTTGCGTTTTGCGCACATATGTCTCTATTCAGAGACAAATTTAATCTCATCTAATCAAGCCGTTGCTGCAATGCAGCGCAAGCGTGTCGTGTTAATACGACAGTTTCCCCAACTTGCGGCGATGTTTTACATGCCGCGCCTGCTCTTGGGTGATGCGCTACAGGTCAAGCCACTGATTCATCGAGGCCCAATTGACCTGGCACAGCGATTGCTTGATGTTCTCCCGAAGGCGTCGTTCGCAATCGTGCGCCGATGCCAAGCAGTAGCAGGGAGACGGCGATGGACAGATTCGCACCCGAGTTTGCAGCGTACTGGCTTGCGGAGCCCCAGCGGCCCGGCGAGCCCGACGGGATCGACCACGGCCCCAAGCAGGCGCTGTCGCCTTCGCAACAAGTCGCGCTCGAAGAATTGGCCGACCGCGTCAACGCCGCCAGGAGCGTCGTCTGACCTGACCGTACCGCTCGACCGAATCCCCCTTGCCCGCTACCTCCTCCAGCGGGCTTTTTTTTGCCGCCACGCACGCGTCGGGAGTGTCGAGTCAATGCCGCTTGAAGTATTGAACCTCGCGCTCGTGCTTCTCGGCGGCGGCCCGCGTCTTGAATGTGCCCAGGTTGCGGCGCTTGCCGGTTTTCGGGTCGACCTTGCGGGAATAGAGGCGGTAGCCGCCCGAAGCAAGTTTCCTGATCATCGAAGCCTCCGTTGCGGGAGCACGCTGTCGGCCCGGGATCGCCGCGCCTAGACCGCGATCGGCGCCTTGATCGCCGGGTCATACTGATAGTCGGCGATCTCGATGTCGTCGAATCGGTAATCGAATAGCGACGGCGGCCTTCGTTTCAAAACGAGCCTGGGCAGTCGGTGAGGCGTGCGCGCCAGTTGTACCTCGACCTGCTCGAGGTGGTTGAGGTAGAGATGACAGTCGCCGCCGGTCCAGACGAAGTCGCCGGCTTCCAGGCCGGTCTGCTGTGCGACCAGATGCGTCAGCATCGCGTACGAGGCGATATTGAACGGCACGCCGAGGAAGACATCGGCGCTGCGCTGGTAGAGCTGGCACGAGAGCTTGCCGCCCGCGACGTAGAACTGGAAAAAGGCATGGCAGGGCGGCAGCTTCATTCGCGGGATGTCGCCGACGTTCCACGCCGATACGATCAGCCGCCGGGAGTCGGGATTCTTCCTGATCTGGGCGACGACATCAGCCAGCTGGTCGATGTGCCGTCCGTCCGGCGCCGGCCACGAGCGCCACTGGTATCCGTAGATCGGTCCGAGATCGCCGCTGGGGTCGGCCCACTCATCCCAGATCGTCACCCCGTGCTCGCGCAAATAGCGCACGTTGGTGTCCCCGGCGAGAAACCACAAAAGCTCGTGGATCACCGACTTGGTGTGCACGCGCTTGGTCGTCAGCAGCGGAAAGCCCGCGGCGAGATCGAAGCGCATCTGGTAGCCGAATACCGACAGCGTGCCGGTGCCGGTACGATCGTCCTTGCGCTGGCCGTGGTCGCGCACGTGGCGCATGAATTCGAGATACTGGCGCATCGTCAGGCTGGCGGCAGTGGGGATTGCACCATTGTAGTCCAATCGGCAGCGCGCTCTCGTGTTGGCCGGGCCGATTCGCCGGGGCTTGACAACGGCCTGCAGGCCGCTAGACTAATGTAACTAAGCGACTAGTCATTTAGTCATGAGACAAGCGTACGCCCGCTCGATTCCCGCCGCCTGGCGACGGATAGCCCGCATGTTCGTCGCGCTCGGCGACGAGCATCGTCAGCGCATCCTGCTGATGTTCGAACCCGGCGAGCGGCTCAACGTCGGGCAGATCGTCGCCGCGTCGACGTTGTCGCGCTCGGCGGTATCGCATCATCTGCGCGTACTCCGCGGGGCGGGCGTGCTCAAGAGTGAAAAAGTCGGCAAGGAAGTGCAGTTCTGGCCGGATGCGGCAGCGGTGCAGACCGCGCTGGCGGCGGTGCAGGACTATCTTGCGTCGCATAACTAGCGGATCGGGAGTCGAACGATGGCCGAACACAGCCAGTTCCAGCTGCTGCGCGAAAAGCGTTTCGCGCCGTTCTTCTGGACCCAGTTCCTGGGCGCCGGCAACGACAATGTCTACAAGAATGCGCTGGTCATTTTCGTCGCATTCCAGGCGGCGACGCTGACGGCGTTCTCGTCGAACGACCTGGTCAACATCGCGGCGGCCGTTTTCATCGCGCCGTTCATGCTGTTTTCCGCGACCGCCGGCCAGCTTGCCGACAAATACGAAAAATCGCGCCTGATCCGCCTGATCAAGATTTTCGAGATCGGCATCATGGTCGTCGGCGCGATCGGATTTTACCGGCGCGACCTGGTGTTGCTGTTCGTCGCCCTCGGCCTGATGGGCGTGCACTCGACGCTGTTCGGGCCGGTCAAGTACGCGATACTGCCGCAACACCTGCGAAACGACGAACTGGTTGGCGGCAACGGGCTGATCGAGATGGGAACGTTCGTCGCGATCCTGCTGGGGGAGATCGTCGGCGGGCTGGTGATCGCGATCAAGCCCGACGGACCGACCTTCGCGGGCGCGACGGCGATCGCGATCGCAATCGCCGGCTACCTTGTTTCGCGTCGCATTCCCGAGACGCCGGCGGTCGCGCCGGCATTGCGGATCAACTGGAACCCGTTCACCGAGACCTGGCGCAACCTTCGCTTCGCGCACGGCAACCGCGTCGTATGGCTGGCGATGCTGGGCATCTCCTGGTTCTGGTTCTACGGCGCGACGTATCTGACGCAGTTCGCCAACTTCACCAAGGACGTGCTCGGCGGCGACGAGCACGTCGCGACCTTGCTGCTGGCGATTTTCTCGATCGGCATCGGCGTCGGCTCGCTGCTGTGCGAGCGCCTGTCGGGACACAAGGTCGAGATCGGCCTCGTCCCGTTCGGCTCGATCGGCCTGTCGGTGTTCGCGATCGACTTGTATCTGGCCAGCCGCAACCTGGCGCCGCAGGGGCTCGCCGGCATCGGGGCGTTCTTCGCTGTCGGCGCGCACTGGCGGGTCATCGCCGACCTGATCCTGATCGGCATGTTCGGCGGCTTTTACATCGTTCCGCTGTACGCGCTGATCCAGGAGCGCTCGGAGCCCGCATTCCGCTCGCGCATCATCGCCGCAAACAATATCCTCAATGCGATCTTCATGGTCGCGTCGGCGGGCATCGCGCTGGCGCTGCTCAAGGCGGGCCTGTCGATCCCGCAGCTGCTGCTGGTCACCGGCCTGATGAACGCGATCGTCGCGCTCTACATCTACCTGCTGGTTCCCGAATTCCTGATGCGGTTCCTGGCGTGGCTTCTGGTTCATACGTTCTACCGCGTCGACAAGGAAGGCCTCGAGCGGATTCCGGCAGAAGGGCCATGCGTCATCGTCTGCAATCACGTCAGCTTCGTCGACGCGATCGTCATTGCCGCCTGCGTGCGACGTCCGATCCGGTTCGTGATGGATCACCGCATCTTCCGCATTCCCCTGTTGAATTTCATCTTCCGCACGATGCGTACGATTCCGATCGCGCCGGCCAGGGAGGACGCAGCGATGAAGGAGCGCGCATTCGCCGAAGCGGCCGCGGCGCTTCGGGCCGGTGAAATCGTCGGCATCTTTCCCGAGGGGAAACTCACCGAGACCGGCGATCTCAATCCGTTTCGTCCGGGATTGCAGCGCATCCTCGAGCAGGCGCCTGCGCCGGTCGTGCCGATGGCGCTGCGCGGACTGTGGGGCAGTTTCTTCAGCCGTTCCGATCGGGGTCGCGCGACGCGCAAGATTCGCGGCCTGTTCTCGCGCATCGCACTGGTTGCCGGCCCGCCGGTGCCGCCGGAGCGCGCGACGCCGGAATACCTGCAGCAGAACGTGCTCGCCTTGCGCGGCGACTGGCGCTAGCCGGATGGCTCGGGGGACGCCCACATGACATGGCTCGGCTTGTTGATCGGCGGCATCATCGGCAGCACCTGGGGTTTCAAGGGCACGCTTCTGGGCGCGCTGATCGGCGCCCTGATAGGCATGTACCTGCGCAGATCTGCCGCTCGTGCGAACGTCAACCCGGCGGCGCCCGCTCGGGGCGAAGCCGTCCGCGTTCCACCGGCGGGCGACATGCCCGTTGCGGGGACGGATCCGGCCATGCTGCCGGTGCGCAAAGGCGGCAGCGGCACGGGGCTTGTGCATCCTGCCTACGAGGCCGCGCCAGCCATTGTCTCTGTCCCTCCGGCAGCGGCCTCAGTCACCATGTCTGCAGCGCCGGCTGCGGCGCCCGCGCCCGAACCGCACCCGCTGTGGGCGTGGTTCACCGGCGGCAACGCGCTGACGCGGATCGGCGTCGTGATTCTCTTTTTCGGCGTGGCATTCCTGCTCCGCTATCTGGCCGAGATCGTCACCGTCCCGATCGAATGGCGACTGATCGGCGTGGGCATCATCGGTATCGCGCTGATCGCCATCGGCATCCGGCTCGCCAGCGCCCGGCCGGGATACGGGCTTTCGCTGCAGGGCGCGGGCGCAGGCATCCTGTATCTGACGACGTTCGCCGCCTTTCGCCTGTATCAGGTCCTGCCGCCTTTGCCGGGCATGTTGCTGCTCGCACTGGTCGCGGCGTCGACGGTCGCGCTTGCGATCCGCGCCGACTCGCAGCCGCTCGCCGGACTCGCCGTCGCCGGCGGCTTTCTCGCGCCGATGCTGACCAACGTCACCGGCGAGCCGGCGTTGCTGTTCGGCTATTTCGCGATCCTCAACGCGGCGATCTTCGCGTTGGCCTGGGTGCGCTCGTGGCGCGCGCTGAACCTGCTCGGATTCATCTTCACCTTCGTCCTGGGCTCGATCTGGGCGTATCGCTATTACCGGCCGCTGTATTTCGCGACGGTCGAGCCGTTTCTGGTCCTCTTTTTCGTCTTTTATGTCGCGATTGCGATCCTGTATGCGCATCGCGGCCGCTTCGAGGCGCGCGCTCCGGTGGACGGCCTGCTGGTCTTCGGCGTGCCGCTGGTTGCCTTCGGGCTCCAGGCCGCGCTGGTGCGCGACGTCGAGTACGGCGCAGCCTGGAGCGCACTGACGCTTGCGATCGTTTACGGCCTGCTGTTTCTGCTGTTGCGTGCACGCGCGGAGGCGGGCCTGGCATTGCTCGCGCGTGCGTTCCTCGCATTGGCGGCGATCTTCGCGACGATTGCCGTTCCGCTCGCGTTCGACTATCGCATTACCGCCGCGCTGTGGTCGGTCGCGGCCGCCGCCGCATTCTGGCTCGGTGTGCGGCAGAGTACGCCGCTGCTGCGCGGCTTCGCGCTGCTGGTGGAGTTCGGCGCGGGCGGAGTCTTTCTCTGGTCGGGCGCGGCGCGCGGCGACGATCAGCTGTTCGCCAACGCCTTTTTCGTCGGCGCGATGCTGGTCGCGCTCTCCGGGATCATCACGGCTGCCGTGGCCGACCGCGCCGGCGACAAGCTTCCAGCGACGGAGCGCGGCTTCGTGCCGCTGCTGTTGCTGTGGGGCGCCGCCTGGTGGCTCGCCGGCGGTGCCTTCGAGCTCAAGCGGCATCTGGACAGGATCGACACGCCGCATGCGGCGCTGGCGTGGGTGACGGCCAGCATCGCAGCAGCGCTCTTGGTCTCAAGGGCTGTGGGCTGGCCGCGGCTCTCGTTGGTCGGCATTGCGCTGCTGCCCGCGATGGCGCTGGCGGCGTGGAGCGATTGGCAGGTCGCACGCACGACGCTGGAGAATGTGGGCTGGCTGGTATGGCCGCTTGCCTGGATCGTGCAATGGAGCGTGTTGTACGCGGCCGATGCGCCGCAGCGCGCCGCCTCGTCGCTCGCGCCGATCCTCACGCGGGGCCAGCTGTACGCCGCGCACGCGGTGTCGGCGATCGCGCTGACCGCGCAGATTGCCTGGGAAGCGAGCGAGTGGGTCGATCGCATCGCGCCGCCGGGAACGGTGTGGCTTGCCTGCGCCGCGGTGTTGCCGCTGGTCGCTTTCCTGTTCCTGGCGCATGCGTTCGCGGGCGCTCAACGCTGGCCGCTGACTTTCCATCGCGACGCTTACGCGATCGGCGCCGGCGGGCCGATCGCCGCGCTGGCCGCCGTCTGGTTCGCGATTGCGACCGTCGTGTCGCCCGGCACCGCATCGCCGCTCGCCTATGTGCCGCTTTTCAATCCGCTCGAGCTGACGCTCGCACTGACGCTTGTCGCGCTGTTCCTGTGGAGCGGCCCTTTCAGCGGGCTCACCGACACGACACGGTTTGCATGGCTGGGTGTCGGCCTGTTCGGTCTGCTCAACGGCGCCGCATTGCGCACCGCGCACCACTGGGGAGCGATTCCGTGGCAGCTCTCCGCGCTGCTGGCCTCGAAGCTGTTGCAGGCGGGATTGACGCTCGCCTGGACGGCGACCGCCGTGGTGCTGATGTTTTTCGCGACGCGGCGCGCGCTGCGACCGCTGTGGATGACCGGCGCAGGCCTGCTCGCGCTGTCGATCGGCAAGCTGTTTCTGATCGATCTCGGAACGCTTTCGGGACTGCCGCGCGTGATCGCGTTCCTCGGCGTCGGCACGCTGTTGCTGCTAATCGGATACCTGTCGCCGCTCCCGCCGGCGGCGGACGAGCAAAGGCCCGCGGACCGCGGCTAGACCGGCCACGCGGCGGCAACCAATGCAGGAAGCACGACCGCGGCCGGGGCGCGTAACACATAGTCTGCAGCGTCCGACAACGGTGTCGGATTCGGATTGATCTCGACGATCGTCGCCCCAGCGGACTTCGCATAGCCCGGTAGCGCGGCCGCAGGATAGACCTCGGCCGACGTGCCCACGACAAGCATTATCTGACACTTCCTTGCCGCCTCCTCGGCGGCCCGGAGCGCATCGGCCGGCAGGTTCTCCTCGAACCAGACGACGTCGGGCCGCAGCAGCGCGCCGCACCCGGCGCAGCGAGGAACCTCGTCGCCGGCCTCGGTCCAATGTTCGACAATCGTATTCTCGCGGGAGCATTTGACGCGGCTGATGTTGCCGTGCAACTCCACTACGTTGCGACTCCCCGCGCGCCAGTGCAAGCCGTCGACGTTTTGCGTGATCAGCACGAAATCGGAAACGCGTCCTTCGAGTACGGCAAGCGCGCGATGACCGGCATTGGGCTCCGCCCGGGAGACCAGCTTGCGCCGCCACGCGTACCAATCCCACACGAGCTTGGGGTTGCGGCGGAATGCATCCGGCGTGGCGAGCTTCTGCGGATCGAACTGCGCCCACAAGCCCGTCTGGGCATCGCGAAACGTTGGCACACCGGATTCGGCCGAGATGCCGGCTCCCGTCAATACCGCGACTGTCCGTGCCGCGGCAATCGCGCCGACGAGTGATTGGGGTATCGTCATCGATGAACTTCCCGGCATCCGCTGTGCGTATCAATGTCGGTCTGCGTCGTGCGCAAGTGCATGGTGTCCACATGCTAAACTCGCCGCAGGTCGACGTCACGGATCAGCGATGTCCGGCAACAGCTTCGGCAGGCTTTTTTGCGTCACCTCGTTCGGCGAGTCGCACGGACCGGCGATCGGCTGCGTTGTCGACGGTTGTCCGCCGGGGCTTGAGCTAGGTGCCGCCGACATCCAGCACGATCTCGACCGGCGCAAGCCCGGTACGTCGCGACACGTAACCCAGCGCCGCGAATCCGACACGGTCGAAATTCTTTCCGGCGTTTTTGAAGGCCGGACGACCGGCACGCCGATCGCGCTTCTGATTCGCAACGAGGATGCGCGCAGCAAGGATTATGCGGCGATCGCCGACACCTTTCGCCCCGGTCACGCCGATTACACCTATTGGCAGAAGTACGGCATTCGCGATCATCGCGGCGGCGGCCGGCAGTCGGCGCGCGAGACTGCGGTCCGCGTTGCCGCCGGCGCGGTCGCGCGCAAATGGCTGCGCGAGCATCATGGGCTCGTCGTTCGAGGCTACCTGGCGCAGATCGGTGCCCGCACGGTGCCGTTCAAGTCCTGGGATAGTGTCGACGCCAATCCGTTTTTTGCCGCCGACGATGCGATCGTTCCGGAGCTCGAAGCCTTCATGGATGCATTGCGCAAGTCGGGCGATTCGTGCGGTGCGCGGATCACCGTCGTCGCTTCCGGCGTGCCGGTCGGCTGGGGCGAGCCGGTCTTCGACAAGCTCGACGCAGACATCGCTCACGCGATGATGGGCATCAATGCGGTCAAGGGCGTGGAGATCGGCGCCGGCTTTGCCAGCGTCGCGCAGGCGGGGACCGTGCACTCGGACGAGATGACTCCGCAAGGCTTTGCCTCGAATCACGCCGGCGGCATTCTCGGCGGGATCTCGACCGGGCAGGACGTCGTCGTTTCGATCGCGGTCAAGCCGACGTCGTCGATTCG
>DASYJB010000048.1:0-2116 GCA_035996965.1 Casimicrobiaceae bacterium
GCGAACGCCGCATCGCCGCCGACGCGCTCCTCGCGGCGCTCGAGCGCGACGCCGAGCGAGCCTCGCGCCAGCACAAAGTCGTTCTGCCAAACGTACAAACGCTGCCGCGTCGTGAATCGGCCTGGCCCGAAGCCGGTTCGCGAGTCGCTGACGTCCTCGGTCCGGCCGGCATCGAGCCTGCTCACCCACCAGGCGGTGAGCCGGTTGCGGCTGGCGAGCGCCAAGCTATCGACGGTAGTGATCGTGCGATCGTCGAACGCGGGCTCGGCATCGAACTGCGCGTTGAGCCGGCTCTTGAGGAACCGCGCCGACAGTTCCTGCTCGGGCGCGAGACGCAACGAGACGCTCCCCGAGGCATCGTCGGCGCGGTAGCCGTCGCGGTCATCGTTGAAGCTGAAATTGGCCGGATTGTCGATCGCATTGAACCCGGCGCTTTGCCTGCGCCCGACGTCGAGCGCGTAACGCCAGGCACCGGCGGCCCCGGAAACGCCGCCCGATGCGGCGCTGGTGCGGTAAGTACCGTAACCGGCGCTGGCGTGCGCGGCAAAAGCGTCGCCGCCGTTGCGCGTGAAAACCTGGATGACGCCGCCGATCGCGTCGGCGCCATAAAGGTTCGACGCCGGTCCGCGCAGGATTTCGATGTGGTCGATCGCGTCCAGAGGGATGGCTTCCAGCGCCGCCGTGCCGGAAGTGGAGGAGCCTACGCGCTGGCCGTCGATCAGCACCAGCGTCTGGTTGCTGTTGGCGCCGCGCAAGAACACGCCGCTGGTCGATGCCGGGCCGCCGTTCATGACGATCTCAACCCCGGGTACGCGTCGCAAAAGCTCGGCGAGGCTTTGCGCCCCGGCGCGGGCGATCTCTTCGGCGCCGATCACCGTGACGTCGGCGACGAGCTCCGCCGGCGGCTGCGGCCAGCGCGCCGCGGTGACCACCAGCGAATCGAGCGCCAGCGCGCCGGGGTTTTGCTCCGCCTGGGCAAGACCGGCCAAGCAGGCGAGGACGAACGTGAGCAGCAGGTATTCGGTCGGGAACGGCAGACGAGACATCATTTTCTCCGCAATGCCGTGCGTCCCCGCACGGCGGTTGGTCGCAAGCAACGCGGAGAAAACGTTCGGGCGAAAGCCCAGCGACAAGCGGCATCCGGCCGGACATCGCCTCCCCGCGATGCGTCTCGGTCCGAAAGCCATGCGCGAACGCCAGGCATTCCGGGGGCAGGCCGGTCTCCGGGCTGGTCGGTATGCGAAAGGCAGCCTCGCCTAGCGCCGGACGGTCCGCCTTCCCATGCGCGACGCGCACAGTGGCATCCAAGGACCGCCCGCACCGACTTACCGTTGCGGGGGCAGCGCCGGCCTTGCCGCGCATCAGCACGTGGCGCACCGGCTTCCCGTTTCACCCGCCGCGCCAAACTGGCGAGGCGGACACCTGCTGCGGCCGAGTATACCGCTCCGCGGTGACAGACGGCGTGCGCTTCCGGGGGCTGCTATAATCCTCGGCCCTTCGCATCCAGCCCAAGACGCCCGACCGCTATCCGTGAGCCGCAAGCTGTACATCCGCACGTTTGGCTGTCAGATGAATGAGTACGACTCGGCCAAGATGGCCGACGTGCTCCACGCGGCCGAGGGCCTCGAGCCTACAGCCCGACCCGACGACGCCGACGTCATCCTGTTCAACACCTGCTCGGTGCGCGAAAAAGCGCAGGAGCGCGTTTTCCATGACTTGGGGCGCGTACGCGCGCTGAAGGATGCGAATCCGGACCTGATCATCGGCGTCGGCGGCTGCGTCGCCAGCCAGGAAGGCGCGGCGATCGTCGCGCGCGCACCCTACGTCGACGTGGTCTTCGGCCCGCAGACCCTGCACCGCCTGCCCGA
Source organism: Casimicrobiaceae bacterium (assembly GCA_035996965.1). Lineage (GTDB taxonomy): Bacteria > Pseudomonadota > Gammaproteobacteria > Burkholderiales > Casimicrobiaceae > PALSA-1003. The sequence continues at coordinate 1,869 of DASYJB010000048.1, forward strand.
GCTGATCGCGCGCCGGCGTGCGACCGGCAAGCCCCAGGTCGACATCAGCTTTCCCGAGATCGAGAAGTTCGACCACCTGCCTCCACCCTCGGTCAACGGCGTCAGCGCATTCGTCTCCATCATGGAAGGCTGCAGCAAGTACTGCACGTTCTGCGTCGTTCCATACACCCGGGGCGAGGAAGTCTCACGGCCGTTCGATGACGTGCTGACCGAGATCGCCGATCTCGCCGATCGCGGCGTGCTTGAAG
>DASYJB010000049.1:0-3462 GCA_035996965.1 Casimicrobiaceae bacterium
AGCAGGCGACGGCTGGATTCGCCACGTGTCCGACGGTAGCGCCGCCGACGCTGACTCCCGAGCAGATGCGCGCGCAGGCGCACTCGCGCGTCGAGCGGGGAACGTCGTGCTGTCTCGCCGGCACCTGCGAGTGCGGCGGCACCTACAAGCACGACCCGGAGATCAACGCGCGCGTCGCCGCGGCGATTCGCAACGATGCGCGCTTTCGCGATGCGAGCATCTGGATCACGACGACACGGAAGTTCGTCACGCTGCAAGGATGTGTGCGCACGCCGGCGCAGAAACGCGCGCTGGAGCGTCTGGTCCGGCGCCAGCCGGATGTCGCGCTGGTGTGGAACGAAACGACGGTGGGGCCGGTCAGACACGCTCCGTTCCAGGCAAAATAGCTTGTTTTCCTATTCAATCACCATGGTGAGGCAACGATGAAATATCTGATTTTCGGAATGGCTGCTCTGCTGGCCGCCGAATGCGCGCTGGCGCAAACGACGGCGCCCGCGACCGCTCCAGGCGAGCCGGTCAAGAAGGAAGCCGTGACGCAACCGGCCCCGGTGAAGGGCGCGGCGGCCGCCAAGAGCGTCGGCACCAAGGACATGACCGGGAAGGCCGACGCCTATCAGAAGTCGCAGGAACGGAAGAAGGCCGCGATGGCGAAGAAGGTTGAAGCCAAAGGCGGCGAGCCCAAGACCAAGACCAAGACCGCGGCGGCCGATGATGGGGTGCGTCCCAGCACCATGATGACCGATGACGAGCGCGAGGCGCACCGAAAGAAGCTGCAGAGCTTCAAGACGCTGTCCGAGTGCGAGGCCTACGACAAGCAGCACCAGGCCGAGATGGAAACGCGCGCCAAGGCGCAGCATAAGACGCTGCGCGAGCCCAGCGGTGCGGCGTGCAATCGCTACAAGGTCGCTACCACCGGGGCAGCGCCGGCTGCCGGCAAGGCCGCGGCCAAGTAAAGCCGGTCGCATGAGGCGGCGCCGCTGCTCCGCGCGTCTTGTCGAGGCGCGGACGGCGACCAGCCGACTGGCGGGCTGCCTCAGCTACCAGGCGCGCCAGAGCAGGATCGCCGCCGCCACCGCGACCAGAAGCGCGATCAGCGCCAGCCAGCGATTGCGCACGCGTTGTGCCGCGACGAATTCCCGGATCGCCGTCTCCGATGCCGCCGGCGGACTGCTGAGGCGCTGGTAGATCAGCCGCGGCAACAGCGGCAGTGCGGTCGCCAGAAACGGCGCTTCGTCGCGCAGGCGCCGCTCGACCGCGCGCCAGCCGATCTGGTCGTGCATCCAGCGCTCGAGAAACGGCTTGGCGGTAACCCAGAGATCGAGATCGGGATCGAGCTCCCTGCCCAGACCCTCGACATTGAGCAGTGTCTTCTGCAGCAGCACGAGCTGCGGCTGGATCTCGACATTGAACCGGCGCGACGCCCTGAACAGCTGGACCAGAATCCGGGCCAGTGAAATTTCCTTCAGCGGCCGGTCGAAGATCGGCTCGCAAACGACGCGGATTTCGGCTTCCAGCTCGTCGACCCGCGTGTCCGGCGGCACCCAGCCGGATTCGATGTGGGCGGTGGCGACGCGGCGATAGTCGCGGCGGAAAAACGCCAGGAAATTCTGCGCGAGATAGCTCTTGTCCTGGTCGGATAGCGTGCCCATGATGCCGAAGTCCAGCGCGATGTACTTACCCCGGTTCGCCGTGTCGAAAGCGACGAAGATGTTTCCCGGGTGCATGTCGGCGTGAAAGAACCCGTCGCGAAAGACCTGGGTAAAAAAGATCTCGACGCCGGCGCGCGCCAAGCGCTTGATGTCTATGCCCTGTTCGACGAGGCGCGCCCGGTGGCTGATCGGCGTCCCCTCCATGCGCTGCATGACCATGACTTCGCTGTTGCACCAGTCCCAATAGACCTCGGGCACCATCAGCAGCGACGAGCGTGCAAAATTGCGGCGAAGCTGCGAGCAGTTGGCCGCTTCGCGCGAAAGGTCGAGCTCGTCGTGGATCGTGCGGTCGAACTCGGCGACGACTGCGCGCGGCTTCAGTCGCTTGCCGTCGGACCAGAGCTTTTCCATCAGCATCGCGCCCATCTGCATCAGCCCCAGGTCCTTGTCTATCGTTTCGGCGATGGCGGGCCTCAGGATCTTTATCGCAGCAGGCGTTCCATCCGGCAGGACGGCAAAGTGGACTTGCGCAACCGAGGCGCTGGCAACCGGGGCACGGTCGAACGACTTGAATACCTGATCGACCGGCTTCGCGTAGACGCGCTCGAGCGTAGTCATCACCTGGTCTGAAGGAAACGGCGGGACTTGGTCCTGCAATTTGGCCAGCTCGTCGGCGATGTCGGTCGGCAGCAGGTCGCGGCGCGTCGACAGCATCTGTCCGAACTTGACGAAGATCGGGCCGAGATCCTGCAGCGCCATGCGCAGCCGCACGGCGCGCGGCGCCGATACGTCGCGCCAGAACGTCACCACGCGCGCTGTGGGCCGCAGCCAGTGAAAGCGTTCATGCCCGAGCAGGAACTCGTCGAGCCCGTACTTGAGCGCGACGCGCAGTATCTTGGCGAGCCGGAGCAACCGCATGGCGCCGATTGTAAGGGAAAGGTGGCGCGCACGCGGCCGGGCGAAGGCGCGGGCCCCTCTCGGCGCGCGCAGGTTGATGAGTACTATGCTCCGGCGTAGATTCGCGGTTGGCCGACCTGGATCGCGGCCTTTGGAAGGGCATTGTCTTGGAATCGCATCTGACCGACATCACCCACGTCATCCAGCTCGCGGTGGCGCCGGTATTTCTGCTGACGGCGATCGCGACCTTGATCAACGCGCTCAATATCCGGCTCGGCCGGGGCATCGACCGCCGGCGCCTGATCCTTGGACGCATCCGCGGCAGCGCGGTGCTGCGCAGCGACGATGACCGTGCGGAGCTCGGCCTGCTGGCGCGGCGGATCCGACTGATCTATTTCTCGCTGCTGGCGGCTGGTCTGGGCGGGTTGCTGATCTGCCTGGTCGTCGCCGGCGCGTTCGTCGGCGCGCTGATGGCCGTCGATCTATCGAAGGTCGTGGCGGTTTTTTTTATCCTCGCGATGCTCGCCATCGTCGCGTGCCTCGGCATGTTCCTGCGCGAAGTTTTCCTCGCGGTGACCGGAGGGACGCACCGCATCCCGTGAGGCCGGCGGTTGCGCGATCTTCAGCGCCGCTTTCCCGGAGCCGGCTTGGCCAGACGGTCGATTCGCTCGCCCAGGGCGTCGACCCGCGCCGCCAGCGCCGCGACCTCGGCGGCAAATTCACTGCCGGCGCGCGCGCCGGTGACCAGGCCGGCCTCGTCGCCGGCATAACTGGCGAAGCTCGCGCCGGCCCGCTCCGCCGCATAACCGGGCAATGCGAGCAATCGGCGGCCGGCGTCGGCGAGATGTGCGCCCACGATCGGTCCGAAGATGCGAGCAAACGAGCGCTCGATGAACCACGGCAGCGTTTGCGCCAG
>DASYJB010000050.1:0-26532 GCA_035996965.1 Casimicrobiaceae bacterium
CGTCGGCAACAGCGGCGGCGAACTGGGAATCCGCGGCTGGCTGACGGCGCTCGATGCCGCGACAGGCAAGCAGGCCTGGCGCGCGTACAGCACCGGCTCCGACAAGGAGGTGCTGATCGGCGCTTCCTTCAAGCCGTTCTACCCGCAGGACCGAGGCAAGGATCTCGGCATCAAGACATGGCCCGCGGAGGCTTGGAAGATCGGCGGGGGCACGGTCTGGGGCTGGATCTCCTACGACCCGCAGCTTGATCTCATCTACTACGGCACCGGAAATCCCGGGCCATGGAATCCCGAGCAGCGGCCGGGTGACAACAAATGGACCTGCGGCGTGTTCGCGCGCCGGCCCGATAACGGCGACGCCATCTGGTTCTATCAATCAAGCCCGCACGACCTGCACGATTACGATGGCGTCAACGAAAGTGTGCTCGTCGATCTGCCAATCGGGGGTAGATCGCGCAAGGTCCTGCTGCATGCCGATCGCAACGGCTACCTGTACGTAATCGACCGCGCCACCGGTGAGGTTGTTTCGGCCGATCCGTTCGCGCATATCACCACCACGCTGGGGGTCGATCTCGCGAGCGGCGCGCTGCGCTACAACCCGCAGAAGGCTCCGAGGGTCGGCAAGGTCGTTCGCGACATCTGCCCCGCTTCACCGGGCGCGAAGGATTGGCAGCCGAGCGCCTGGTCGCCACGGACGAAGCTCCTCTATGTGCCCCATCAGAACCTCTGTCAGGACTCGCTCGTGTCGGAGACCAGCTACATCGCCGGCACGCCTTACGTCGGCGCCGAAGCTAAGATGAGGGCCGGTCCTGGCGGACATCGCGGCGAGTTCAGCGCATGGGATCCGGTCGCGCGGAAGACGGCGTGGACGATCAACGAGGATTTTCCGGTCTGGAGCGGCGCGACCGTGACCGCCGGCGACGTCGCCTTCTACGGGACGATGGACGGATGGTTCAAGGCGGTCGACGCGAAGAACGGCACGCTCCTGTGGAAATACAAGACGAGTTCCGGAATCATCGGGCAGCCCGTTTCCTATCGCGGCCCGGACGGGCATCAGTACGTCGCCGTGCTCGCGGGCGTCGGCGGCTGGGCGGGTGCCGTCGTGTCGGGCGACCTCGATACGCGCGATGGCAGCGCGGCTCTCGGCTTTGTCAACGCGATGAAGGACCTGCCGCTTGTGACGCAGAGGGGAGGAATGCTCTATGTCTTCCGCCTGCCGTAGCGCGTTGCTGCTCGGCCTGCTTTGCGTGGCCGCCGCGGCGCACTCGCGTGAGCTTCGTGTATGCGCGGATCCGGACAACTTGCCGCTGTCGCACGCGGACGGCAGCGGATTCGAGAATCGCGTCGCGCGTCTGGTGGCCGACGAGCTGCGAGCTGAGCTGCGCTACGCATGGTTGCCGCTGCGCCGCGGTTTCGTGCGCAAGACGATGGATGCGGGACTCTGCGATGTTTTCATCGGCGTGCCGAAGGATTTCGAGCGCGTATTGACGACCCGGCCCTATTACCGCTCGAGCTATGTATTCGTCGACGGCCCCGGTGCTCGCGGCGTCGACCACTTCGACGATCGACGCCTCAAGTCGCTGCGGATCGGTGTGCAGCTTGTGGGCAACGATCTCGCGGCCACGCCGCCCGGTTTAGCCCTGGCGATGAACGGCAACGTTGAAAACGTGCGCGGTTTCACCGTCTATGGGGATGGCCCGGCCGCGCAGCGCATGGTCGCAGCGCTGGCGAACCACAAGCTCGATGCCGCCGTGGTCTGGGGACCGCAGGCCGGCTATTTCGCCAAGCGCTCCACAACGCCGCTGGATCTGCGGATCGCCCGCCCGCCGGTCCGCTATGCCGGCGTTCCGTTCGAGTTCGACATCGCGATGGGGGTTCGCCGCGGCGATACCGCGTTGCGTGACGATCTTGACGCCGTCATCGATCGGCGCCGCGCGGATATCGATGCCATTCTCGCGGCCTATTCGGTTCCGCGCACCGACCATTCGCGGGAAGCAGGCCAATGAGGACGCTGGCCGCGATCGGACTCGCCGCGACCATCGCCGTGGCCGCGGGCTGCGAGCGCGAGCAGCGCCAGTTCGACAAGACGCCGATACGCTCGAACCCTCGAGCGGAGGCCGATGGTGTGCCCGATTTGCAGCCGGGCCAGCCCGGGCGCGGCATGCGACCCACGGCCTCGGCCGGAGGCTACAACCCGGGCAGCGCCTATGAGGTCGCACAAGGCAAGCAATGGTTCCGCTGGTACAACTGCGTGGGTTGCCACGCGCAGGGCGGCGGCGCCATCGGCCCGGCACTGATGGACGACAAATGGATCTATGGCAGCTCGCCCGATGCGATCTTTGCCACGATCGTCGATGGAAGGCCGAACGGAATGCCATCGTTCCGCGGCCGCATTCCCGAGGGCCAGGTGTGGCAGCTCGTTGCGTATGTGCGCTCGATGAGCGGGTTGGTTTCGACCGATGCCGCGCCGAATCGAAGCGACGGCATGGCAGGCGCGCCACCCGAAGGCCGTCGCGAGCCGACGCGTCCGGACGAGAAGAAACCGAAATGACCGCCGCGCGCTGGGCCTTGCTTGCCACGATCGTGATGATGCCGATTGCAGCTTCCGCCGCCCCGGCTCACGACGCATTGCGCGCTGCGGGGCCCCAGGCCGCTCACATCGCCGATCTGTGGTGGCTTACGTTGGCAGTGTGTGTATTCGCATTCGTCGCCGTGCTCGCCGCACTGGGATGGGCGCTATGGCGCGCGCCGCGCGCCGAGCCGGGCACACCGCCTGATGCCACGCCCGCTCCGGAGGCGGAGAAGAGGACGGGGCGGCATGTGATTGCCGCGGTGGCCGTCTCCGTCGTACTGCTGATCGGGCTGCTGGTCGCGAGCGTGATGACCGATCGTGCGCTGGCGCAGCTTTCGCACGCTGATGGACTGCATGTGGAGGTCACGGCGCACGACTGGTGGTGGGCCGTCAGCTACGACGATCCGCAGCCCGAACGCACTTTCACGACGGCCAACGAACTGTACATCCCGGTCGGACGGCCCATCATCGTCACGCTTCACTCCGACGACGTCATCCACAGCTTCTGGGTGCCCAGCTTGCACGGCAAGAAGGACCTGATTCCGGGGCGCGTCGCGACGATACAGTTCCGCGCCGACCAATCGGGCGAATACCTCGGCCAGTGCGCGGAATTCTGTGGAATGCAGCACGCCTTCATGGCTTTCGATGTCATCGCGCTGGAGCCGGCGCAATTCGAAGCCTGGGCCGAGGCGCAGCGCAGGCCCGCAGCCGAACCCGAGGATGCCGCAGCGCGGCACGGACGCGAGCTCTTCCTCAGCGGCAGCTGCATGCTGTGCCATTCGATCGCGGGTACGACCGCGCAGGGACGCAAGGCCCCCGACCTCACGCACTTCGCGAGCCGCGCGCACATCGGCGCGGGCCGCATGTCCAACACGGCGCCGAACCTCGCCGCCTGGATCATCGATCCCCAGCTGATCAAGCCAGGCGTCAACATGCCGGCCCATCCGCTGCCGGCCGAAGATCTGGGCGCGCTCGTCGCCTACCTCGGGACGCTCAAATGAGCATGCGCGGCGAGATGCTGCGCGACGGTCCCGGCTGGGATTCTGCCGCCGCACGGGCGCTGGAGCGCACCTGGCGCGACAAGCCGGGCCTTGTCGCGTGGCTGTCCACCGTCGACCACAAGAAGATCGGGATCCGCTTCATAGTAACCGCGTTCGGGTTCTTCGCGGCGGCGGGAGTCCTCGGCGGGTTGATACGCCACCAGCTCTCGGTGCCCGACAACACGCTGATCGGGCCGGACCTTTACAACCAGATCTTCACGATGCACGGCACGACGATGATGTTCCTCTTCGCCGTGCCGATGATGCAGGGGTTGGCGGTCTACCTGGTTCCGCTGATGATAGGCACGCGCAACACCGCGTTCCCGCGAATGACGGCGTGCGCATACTGGATCTATCTGATCGGGGGTCTCACCTTGTTCGCCGGCTTCGCGGTCAACACCGGGGCCGACGCGGGCTGGTTCGCCTACGTTCCGCTCGCCGGACCGGAATACGGCATCGGAAAACGCGCCGACTTCTGGAACGTGCTGGTCAACTTCACCGAGGCGATGGGATTGATGGTCGCTGTCGACATCGCGACCGTCATTCTCAAGATGCGCGCGCCCGGAATGTCGCTGCGGCGAATGCCGCTGTTCGTGTGGGCGTCGCTGGTCACCGCGCTAATGATCATCTTTGCGATGCCGACGGTGATGCTCGGCGCGAATCTTGTGCAGCTCGACCGCATGCTCGGAACGCATTTCTTCAACCCGGCCGAGGGCGGCGATGTCATCCTCTGGCAGCACCTTTTCTGGTTCTTCGGCCATCCGGAGGTGTACTTCATCTTCATTCCCGCGTTGGGTTTCATCTCGGCGATCATCCCCACCTTCGCGCGGCGCACGATGTTCGGCCACGACGCGATCGTGCTCTCGATGATCGCCACGGGCTTTCTTTCCTTCGGGCTGTGGGTGCACCACATGTTCGCCACGAACGTCCCCGAGCTCGGCAAGAGCTTTTTCACCGCGATGAGCTTCATGATCGCGATCCCGTCAGCAGTACAGATCTTCTGCTGGATCGCCACGCTCTGGACCGGGCGGCTCAATTTCCGTACGCCGCTGCTTTTCATCATGGGTTTTTTCTTCATCCTGATGATCGGCGGGCTTACCGGCATCATCCTCGGCTCGGTCCCGCTCGATCTGCAGGCGCACGACACGTACTTCGTCGTGGCGCACCTGCATTACGTGCTGATCGGAGGAGCGGTATTTCCGCTCTTCGCAGCCTTCTTCTACTGGTTTCCCAAGGTCACCGGCCGCATGCTTAGCGAGCGCCTGGGTGTCTGGCAATTCTGGCTCTTTTTCATCGGCTTCAACGTCTGCTTCTTTCCGATGCACCAACTCGGCTTGCAAGGCATGCCGCGGCGCATCTACACCTATGCGGCCGAATCCGGGTGGGGGACGCTCAACCTGATATCGACGATCGGCGCGGTGATCGTGGACTTCAGCATGCTGCTGTTCGTGCTCAACGTCGTACTTAACGCGCGCAGCGGCGAGCGCGCTGCGGATAATCCCTGGGGCGCACCGACGCTCGAATGGGCCACGCGTTCGCCTCCGCCACCATTTAATTTCGTCGCGCTGCCGGTGGTTGCGTCGCGCGAGCCGCTATGGTCGCGCGAGGCCGGCGGACCGACGCACGTGTCAGGCCTCGCGACCGAGGCGCGCGAAGGCCTGGTCACGACGGTTCTCGATGCGGTGCCCGATGTGCGTTACGGATATCCATCGCCAATGATCTGGCCGTTCGTCGCAGCACTGGCCGTCGGCGGCTGGCTGATCTGGTCGATCTTCTCCGTCCAGGGCGCGCTGTGGGGAATGATCCCGCCGGCGATTGCGTTCATCGGCTGGTTCTGGCCGCGCAGAAAAGAGACCGCCGAGCATTTGGCGCTGGAGAAGCGGCCATGAGCGCCGATGGGCTGCGCGTGGGGGCGCTGTGACGACCCGCCGCGAAACCAGGCCCGCAAGCGTTCCGGCGGTGCGCCGCGGCAACGCGCTCGACGTGGCAAACCTGCCGAGCTACGGCTTCAGCCATCGCAGCCTGATGTGGTGGGGAACTGCCGGCATGATTGCGATCGAGGGCTCTGCATTCGCCTTCATGATCGTCATTTATTTCTATCTCCGCAGCCTGTCCGACTCGTGGCCGCCGGGGGGCAGTGCGCCCGGGCTTCTTTGGGGCAGCCTGAATCTGGTGCTGATCCTCGCGAGCGCGATCCCGAACATGGTCACCGACAAGGCGGCGATCAACCACGACCTGCGCCAGGTTCGCGCCGGGCTCGTCGCCCTGAGCGTCTTTGGAGTTGTTCTGCTGCTCGTTCGCGCGCTGGAATTCACCACGCTCAACGTGCGCGGGGACGAGAGCGCCTACGGGTCCTGCGTATGGATGCTGCTGGGGCTGCACACGTTCAATCTGATCACCGATGTCGCCGACAGCGTAGTGCTGACCGCCCTGATGTTCAACGAGCAGCCGGAGGGAAAGCGCTTCGTCGATGTCGCGGAGAATTCGGGCTACTGGAATTTCGTCGTGCTCTCGTGGGTGCCCATCTACCTGGTCGTGTACTGGGCTCCGCGTTTCTAGGAAGGACGTCGATGCGGATCTGGTTTGCCCTGCTCGCCGCGCCCATTCTGGCGCTTGCTGATCAAAGCGTCGCATACGCGATGACCGGTTGGGCGTGCGCGCATCAGCAGGCATTCGCGATGCATGGCGTGCATGTGATATTTCTCGCAGCCACCATCGCTGGCTCCATCGCGGCGGGGACGCTTTGGCGCGCGACAACGCCATCGAAAACGCGCAGTGAAACGCTCGGGCGGCGGCATTTCCTTGCCGGTCTCGCGACGGCCTCGGGGGCACTATCCGCGCTCGTGATCGCCGCGATGTGGATCCCGAATTGGGTGCTCTCGCCCTGCCTGGCCTGACTGGGCTGGCGGCGGCGTTGCTGCCGCTGTCCGCGCTCGCGCACACCGCGGCGTCGGTGCCGCGTGGTGCCTTCGAGTGGTGGCTGGTGACGCTTCTTGCCGCCAGCGCGGCGCTCTACGCGATCGGCGTGCGCCGACTGTGGCGGCGCGCCGGCCGCGGCCGCGGCATCGCCGTCGTCCACGCGGCGCGGTTTGCGTTGGGATGGCTCTCGCTTTGCGCGGCGCTCGTTTCGCCGATCGACACGCTGGGGGCGGAGCTTTTTTCGGTGCACATGGTGCAGCACGAGTTGCTGATGGTAATCGCCGCGCCGCTGCTCGTTCTGGCTCGCCCGATCGAGGCATGGACGTGGGCGCTAAGACCGGCGTGGCGCAAGGCCCTGGCCGGCGTCGCCCGGTTCGCGCCGTTGCGCGCCGCATGGCGTACCTGTACCGACCCGGTCGGCGCCTGGACCCTGCATGCCGTCGCTCTCTGGGCCTGGCACGTGCCGGTGCTGTTCGAAGCCGCTCTCGCCGACGACGCGGTGCACGTCGCCCAACACGCGTGCTTTTTCGCATCGGCGCTGTTCTTCTGGTGGTCGGTCTTCGCCCGCGGCGCGCGACGCGCCGGTGCATCGGTGGCGAGCGTTTTCACGACGATGATGCACACCAGCGCGCTCGGCGCGCTCCTCACCTTCGCGCCCACCCCGTGGTACGCGCACTATGCGGAGACTTCGGCCTTCGGATTCTCAGCGCTCGAGGACCAGCAGCTGGGCGGGCTGGTGATGTGGGTGCCGGGGGCGTTTGCCTACCTGGTTGCCGGGCTGGCCATCGTCGCGGCATCGCTGAACCAACCCCGCGCCCGGCCGAGACATTGCAAAAGTTACGCTCGATTGTAGAACAGGCTCCGGTCGGGAATGCGACGACCCGTCGGAAACGACCGAGCGGCAGTGCGGCGCGCTAGGCGCGCGCGGTGCGGCCCTTGAGCACCGTCCGGATGTGGCGCAGGGCGCCGCGGTGATCGCGTGGATCCTTGGCGGCCGAGCAGTTCGACGGCACGAACACCGCGAACTTGCGCAAGTAGGCGTCGTGCGCGGTGAACATCACGCAGTTGTCGGTTGTCAGGCCGGCGATGATCAGTTGATTGACATGCAGCTCGTCGAGCAGAAATTCGAGCGGCGTGCCGAAAAAAGCGGAGTGCCTGGGCTTGAGTATCGACAGGTCATCGTCGGCCGGGGCGATCGTCGCCACCAGCTTGCGCGCCGCGGGGACGCCTCGGCGGCAGGCATGGACGATCATCGCGAAATCCGCTCGCCAGGCGCCGAAGTTATCGTTAGCGTAAATCACCGGCACGCGCTTGCGCTTGAGCCGCGATTTCAGGCGCGCTGCGGCAGCGGCTGCCGCGAGGGCGCGCGGAGCCAGCGCGTTAGCCCCGGCAAAATCCATCGGATTGATGAAATCGACCAGCAGCAAGGCCGATCGCGTCCGACCGCCGGGTGCCGTCTTCATCGCCGTCACGCCGCGAGCGCTTGCCGGCGCCGTCGTCCGCCCAGGTGCGTCGGGCGGCGACCTATATTCGCCCCATCAGCGCCAGGATGATGAGGATCAGCAACACCAGTCCGAGACCACCGCTCGGGTAGTAGCCCCAGCCCGCACTATACGGCCACGAAGGCAGCGCACCGAGCAAAAGGATAATGACCACGATCAGCAGTATCGTACGCATGGCTTGTCACCTTGTTTGGTTGATTGCGCTTCAGAGAGCGATGCTGTCCTTCCGCGTGTAACGTCATGGCGCCAGGCTGGCTGGCAACTTCCCGCCGGCCACGGCCGGAGCAATCGCTGCCGTGGGCGTGAACGGCTCGAAGCGTCCGTCCATCGTTGAATCAAAGCATGCCGCGTGCCAGCGGTCGCCGGCTGGCGAGGGAAATGGGCACCGACGTGCTCTCAAGCAGGGCCACCGGCAAGGTGTCGAACAATGCGGCGACGGTCAGGCGCGCGCCTTTGGTCGCCGGCGAGGTAACGCGGCTCGCGCCGGTAAGCACGTCGCGGTACGTCGTTCGCGATGGCAGCACGATGCGGGTGTCGGCCCATACCGCACCGAGCGGAGGGCGCGCCGTCCGCGCTGTCAGGTCCAGCAGCAGCCTCGGCACGACGGTCAACGCACTGCCGCCGTCGTGCACGCGAGCGAACGCACAGATGTGCGCGGCATGCGCCCCGGCGACGGGGAGCGCAACGTAGCGTCCGTGCTCGAACAATCCCGGAAGGCGCGCCCGCAGCGCCAGCGCCCGCCAGATGACATACAGCTTGAGCTGGCCGTCGTCGATCGATTCGAACATCTCGCGCGCATGCGCGGCGTCCGGGCCGTCCGATCCGAATGAGCGCTGTAACGCTTCCAGCAGCGTGCGCCGCTTGGCGTAATCGACCGCGCGGCGATTGTCCGGATCGACGAGGCTGAAGTCCCACAGCTCGTTGCCCTGATAGATGTCGGGAACGCCCGGTGAGGTGAGCTTGAGCACGGTTTGGGCGAGGCTGTTGTACAGGCCGCAGCGCGCAACCAGCGCGTGCAGCGCATGGAATTCGTGCAGGAATGGATTCGGCTCGAGGCGTCCGAGCAGACCGTCGATAAAGGAGGCCAGCGCGGTTTCGTAGGCGTCGTCGGGGCTGGCCCAGCTGCTATGAACCTTGGCCTCGCGTACGGCCTTGCGCATGTACGCCTGGACGCGCTGGCGAAGCGCGTCCAGCTCGCCGGTGTCCGGTTGAGCCGAAGGCCAGATGCCGAGCAAAGTCTGATAGAGCAGGTACTGGTCGTTGCGATCGGGCGCCGGAAGATCGTGCAGCTGCGTCTCGTACCGCTTGTTCAGACGCGCCCATCGGCGCAATGCGAGGCGCCATGCGGCGGGCATTTCGCTCAGCACCGCAATCCGCGCGCGGACGTCCTCCGATCGCTTATTGTCATGCGTCGACGTCGCCAGCATTTCTCCGGGCCAGTCGCGTTGGCGTTCATGCGCCGCGGCGTGAAAGGCGGCGACGCTGACGCCGAATCGCCGCGGATCGCCGCCGACCTCGTTCAGCGCGACCAGGCGGTTGTAGACATAGAAGCTCGTGTCTTCCATCGCCTTCGCCATGACCGGCCCGGTGAATTGCTGCAGGCGGCGGGCGAAGCGATCGATGTCGGCGCGCAGCGCCGCCGTGGTGTGCGTGCCGGTGAGCACCTGGCGCAGGAAATCGAAGGCGATCCGATCGGGAGCAGGCCGCCATTGCCGGGCGATACCGATCGCCCAGTCGATATAGCGCAGATCGGCTGCGCCCGGACCACGCTCGTCGATGTAGGTGCGGTAGACCGGCAGCGCCGCGGTGTAGAGCATCACCGTGCGACGCAGGACATTGAACGTTAGATCGCGCGTGTTGCGATCGGCCTCGGCGATGCGCGTCAGCGCGTGCGCGAGCAGGTTCAGGTCGGACGCGAGCGCGCCGGTCATGACGAGCAGTTTCGCTTCGCGCAGGATTTGATCGAATTCGGCGTGCCTGCCGATAAAGGCGGCGTAGACGCGATCGAAGCGCGACTTGGCCGCGCCGTCGACCCACAGCCCGCCGACAAGGTTGGCGAACCGGTAGCCGGTCGTGCCCCGTACCGGCCAATCCGCCGGCAAGGCTTCGTGCTCGGCCAGAATTTTCTCGACGGCGGTGTAGAGCGCGGTCGCCGGCGCGGGACCTGCTCGGGGCGCACGCTTTGGTCCGCTCGGAAGCAGCGCAGAACGCACGGCGGCCTGCAACCTTTCCAGATATGCCTTCGGATCGTACAGGCCATCGGGATGATCGATGCGCAGCGCGTCGATCTTGCGCTCAGCCACCAGACGCAGCACCAGCCGATGCGAATCGGCGAAGACCTGCGGATCTTCGGCGCGCAGCGCGGCGAGCTCGTTGATGTCGAAGAATCGGCGGTAGTTGATGTCGTCCGCAGCGACTCGCCAACTGGTCAGACGGAACGCCTGGCCCTCGAGCAGCGCGTGCAGCGCGTCGAAGCTGCCTGCATCGCCCGGCCGGCCGTTGAGCCGCGTCACGGCGTCGCCGATGCGCTTGCCGATTTCCGGCGAGCCCGCCGCCAGCGCTGCGAGCTCCCGCTTCAGGCGCTCCTTGTCGCGCCAGCGTCTGGCGATTCTGCGCGGCTTGGCATCGTCACGCGCGGGAAGCGCTGCGAATGCGCGCGCCAGATCGACCATCCGATATGCCGTGTGGCCGCCGGGGAAGGCGTCCGGCGACGCGGCGTCGCGCAGGATGGGCGCGTACGAGCGCGGATCGAGCGGAAAGCGATGCTGGAAATAGCGAATGCCGAACTCGCCGGTCTGCGAATCGAATCCCAGGTGCAGCTCGCCTTGCAGCAGCACCTCGCCGTAATTGTCGGCCAGCACCGGAACCAGGACCTTGCCCGAAAGCGCGGCCAGCGGCGGCGTCCAGTCGATGTCGAAGTATCCGGCGTACTGCGAGGCGCGGCCGTTCTCGAGCACATCGAGCCACCAGGCGTTGTCGCTGCCCATGACGCCCATGTGATTGGGCACGATGTCGGCCATCTGCCCCATGTCGTGGACGGCAAGCGAAGCGGCGAGCGCGGCAAAGTCATCGTCGCTGCCAAGCTCAGGATTGAGCCGGCCATGATCGACGATGTCGTAGCCGTGCGGGCTTCCGGGCCGCGCCTTGAGCCAGGGCGACAGATAGATGTGGCTAATGCCCAGTTCGGCGAGATAGGGGACCAGTGCGGTGGCGTCGGCGAATCCGAAATCGCGGTGCAGCTGCAGGCGATAGGTCGCTCGAGGAATATTCATCCCGGGTCGCGGCCGAGCGACCAGCCGTCGCCGGCGGCGCGATGCGGGTTGTTCGCTGCCCGTCGTCGCCGTTCCTTGCGCAGCATCCGGGTGAGCGCGGCGAACCGGCGGTTCGACGCCCAGGATTCGAGCGGGATGTTCAGCTTGCGCCGCCAGTTTGGATATTGGTCTTCGGTGGTGCTGGGGAGATTCACCTGCGTGTCCTGGCCGAAAACGTCTTCGAGTTGCACGGCCATGACCGCCGCTGGCGTGCGGGCGAGGAAACGATGCACGGCGATCATCAGATCGACGGTCATGCGCCGCGGCGCATCGGCGGCGATGAGAACCCCGGCGCGCTCGAGCGCGCTCATCAGCCGTCCCCGATCGCGCGATCGCGCGGCCAGCTGTTCCGCGGGGGCGTTCTCGTCGGGATAGAGGCGCAGCCTGCGGCGCGCCGCGATGTCGCGCCCCGCCCAGAAACCGGATAGCGTCGGCAAGTCGTGCGTGCCGATGGTGACGAGTGCCTGCGCCGGATAACTTTCGGGCGGCGCGAATTCGGCGTCGCCGGTGCGCTCGAAATACAGCGGCCGATACGAGAACACTCCCGCCGCCCCGAGTGCGGCGCGAACGCCTGGTGCAATCGTTCCCAGGTCCTCGCCGATGACGAGGCAGTGGTTGCGCCGGCTTTCGAGCGCGACGATGCCCAGCAGTTCGGAAAAAGGATAGGCGACATAGGCGCCGTCGACGGGCACGGTCCCCTCGGGCACCCAGAACAAGCGCATCAGCGCCATTACGTGATCGATGCGCAATGCGCCCGCATGGCGCATCGCCGCGCGCAAGGCGGTGATGAAAGGTGCGTAGCCTGCCGCCTTCAGGCGCTGCGGCAGCATCGGCGGCAAGCCCCAGTCCTGTCCGCGCAGATTGAAGTCATCCGGCGGCGCCCCGATGTGCATGTCCGGCGCGTATACGCCAGCCTGGCTCCACGTTTCCGCACCTCCTGCGTCCGCGCCAACGGCAAAATCGCCGTACAGTCCGATCGCAAGGCCGCAGGCGCGGGCGTGCTCGCTCGCTGCGCCGAGCTGCAGTTCCGCCTGCCACTGCAGGTACTGGAAATACTCGGCGCGATCGGCATGACGGCGATAAAGCTCGTCATTCCCGGTGGCTGATGGCGGACGGTACTCGGCCGGCCAGCTCCGCCAGCCGCCGCGATCGCCTGTGATCGCCGCGACGTGCTCGTGCAGTGCATCGAACAGCCCATGCAGCTTGAGCGCCGGCCCGCGTTCACGCTGAAAATCGCGGAATGCGCGACCGCGCTCGTCCGGGCTCGCGCCGAGCTGATGTTCCCGGAAGTGATCGTATAACAGCGTGAGAATCTCGAACTTGACTCGTGCGACCGCGACGTAGTCGACATGGTCGAACGCTCGCAAGCGGGCGAGCGTGCTCTGGAAGGCGGGGCTGTAGACGCGCGCGCGAGCTGCCTTGCAGTCGATGAAATCGTCGACCGCCTCGACGTCGATGTAGAGCACGTTCAAGGCGGCGCGATTCGATGGGCTGTACGGACTCGCCGCTTCCGGTCGGGCGGGAAACAGTGCGTGCAGCGGATTGGTGCCGACGAAGTCGGCGCCTGTGGCGGCCGCGACGCCGACGGCGTTGCGCAAGTCGGTAAAGTCGCCGATGCCCCAGTTGCGATGCGAGCGCAGCGCGTAGAGCTGCAGCGCCAATCCCCAGATCCGGGAACCGCCGGCGAGCGGCGGCGGGCTGTAGCAACGCGAAGGCGTGACGATCAGCGGCGACGATGCAAGCCGCGCGCGCGTCGCCTGGTCGCGAATCGTCAGCGTGTGATATCCGCTGGCCTGCGGCAGAGGGATATCGAACGTGCTCCGACCATCGCCGCCGGCCACCGAGGCCGGCGCGGCAACGCCTTCCAGGCCTTCGCCGGTTTCCAGATCGATCCGCCAGTCGACCCAGGCAGGCGGAGCGCCCGATGGACCGAGTTGCAGCGCGACTCGGCCGGCGCGTTGGTCGACGACGATGGCCGGCGCCGGTTCGCTGCTTGTGCCGGCATCGGTGTCGGCACGGGAGGCATTGTTGGCCGCCGCGGCGACATCGATCCCCATAGCGCGCAACAGCGCAAGCTTGGTTTCTTCCGGGGTCCGGCGCGAAGTGCCCCACGCATCCTCGTAGCCGGCCGCGATGCCGTAACGCTCACACAAGTGCTCGAGGGTCGCGTGCTCAGGCATTGCGTGTCGCCTCGGTGCGCTCGTCGATCAGCAGCCAGGTTGTCGACCAGGGCGAGGCGAGCGCCTGCGCCGGGGTTTTGCCCGTCGTGTAGACGAGCTTGCCGGGGGGCAGCCCCGGTCCGCCGTCGGGTGCGGCGCCCAGGTTGGCGAAAAGCAGCAGGCGGGCGCCATCGTCGGTCGACCAGTGCGCGGCAAGGCTGCGCGGACCGGTGATGGCGAAACCGCAGCGCTGTGGATCGAGTTTGGCCAGCATCGGGATCACGACGTCGCGCCTGATCCGCAGCAGCTCGCGATAGCGGTCGAGCCAGCTTGCATGCTCCGGACGTGTGCTGGACTCCCAGTCGAGCTTGCTTCGGGCGAAGGTCGCCGCCGCCTGCGGATCGGGAATCGCCGCGGCGCCGGCCGCATCGGCAAAGCGCGCGAACTCCTTGAGTCTGCCGGCGCGCACTGCCGCAGCAAGTGGCGCGTCGAAGTCGCAGAAGTACAGAAACGGCGTCGTCGCGCCGAATTCTTCGCCCATGAACAATAGCGGGGGTGAAGGCGCGAGCAAAACGATTGCGACTGCCGCGGCGAGCGCCGCCGGCTCGGTGAGCACCGTCAGCCGTTCGCCGAAGGCGCGGTTGCCGACCTGGTCGTGGTTCTGCAGAAAGGAGACGAATGCCGTCAGCGGCAGTCCGGCCGTCCTGCTGCCGCGCGCCCGTGCGCGCAGCGATGAATGCTCACCCTGATAGGCGAAGCCGGCGGTCAGGCAACGGCCGAGATGTTTGAGCGGCGCATCGGCATAATCGACGTAATAGCCGTCGGTCTCGCCGGTCAGGCGGGTGTGCAGGCTGTGGTGGAGGTCGTCGTTCCATTGCGCCGTGTAGCGCGGGGCGCCGCCGTCGGCGTCCCGTGCGAGAAAGTGCGCCGCGTTGTCGTCGTTCTCCAGGATCAGGTGGACGTGCCGGCCGCCACCGCACCGGCGGCGCACCGTTGCAGCCAGTTCGTCGAGAAAATGGGGCGTCGAATCGTCGCAAATCGCGTGCACGGCATCGAGACGCAAGCCGTCGAAGTGAAACTCGTCGAGCCAGTAAAGCGCGTTGTCGATGAAGAAATCGCGCACGACGCGGCCGTCCTCGCGGTCGAAATTGATCGCATGCCCCCACGGAGTGCGATGGCGCGGGGTGAAAAACTGCGGTGCGTAGCGGGAGAGGTAATTGCCGACCGGGCCGAAATGGTTGTAGACGACGTCGAGGAACACCATCAGCCCCCGGCGGTGGGCCGCGAGCACCAGTTGCTTCAGCGCCGCGGGCGCCCCGTAACTCGCGTCGGGCGCGAACGGAAGGACGCCGTCGTAACCCCAGCCGCGGGTGCCGCTGAAATCGCCGATCGGCATGAGTTCGAGCGCGGTCACGCCCAATTGGCACAGGTGGTCGAGCTTCGCCTCGATTGCGGCGAACGTGCCCTCGCGGGTGAACGTGCCGACATGCAGCTCGTAGACGACCGCGTCTTCCCAGCGCCGACCCAGCCAATCCTCATCGTCCCAGTCGACGTCAAACGGATCGACGACGGCGCTCGGTCCATCGACGTCCTGCGGGTTGTGCCGCGACGCCGGATCGGGTACCGACAATTCGTCATCGATCCGAAAACGGTACCGCGTGCCGTGCGAGGCTTCTCGCGTCGTCAGCTCGAACCATCCGCCCGGCGCGGCGGCCAGCGGCAGCGGATGCGGCGCGCCGTCGAGGCACAGGCCGACTTCGCGCGCGGCTGGCGCCCAGAGGCGGAAGCGCACGGCGCCATCGTCGAGGACCATCGCCCCGAACCCCATTTCATGCCGGCGTTTCATCGTCGCCGCGCGTGCTGCACAACACGGCCACCGAGCGGCCCTGCAACGGGTACGGCGCGCCGAACGGCAGCGGCTCGGATGATGGCGCGTCGGCGGCCAAAGCGGTGTCGAGCAGCACCACCCAATGGGTCAGGCGCGGCTTCGGCAGTACGAACGGAATCGCTTCGTGATGCGCGTTCAACAGCAACAGCAGGTCGTCGTCGTCGAGCGGATCGCCGTGCGCATCGCTTTCGGCCAGGCCGTGCCCCGACAGGAACACGCCCAGGCACCGCGCGAACGCCTTGTGCCAGTCGTCGCCGGTGATCTCCTGGCCGTCGGGATTGAGCCAGGCGATGTCCTTGGCGTCGGCGGAGGCGATCGAGCGACCGTGAAAGAACGTGCGCCGACGAAACAGTGGATGGCCGTTGCGCAACGCGACGACCCGATGGGTGAAATCGATCAGATTCTGCGCGTCCGGCCCGAGCTTCCAGTCGACCCAGGACACCTCCGAGTCCTGGCAATAGGCGTTGTTGTTGCCCTGCTGCGTGCGGCCCATCTCGTCGCCGCCCAGAATCATCGGAACGCCCTGCGACAGCAGCAGGGTCGTAAGGAAATTCCGCTTTTGCCGCTCGCGCAGCGCGCGGATCGCCGGATCGTCGGTCGGGCCTTCGACGCCGCAGTTCCAGCTGCGATTGTCGGCTTCGCCGTCGCGGTTGTCTTCGCCGTTGGCCTCGTTGTGTTTTTCGTTGTAGCTGACGAGGTCGTGCAGCGTGAATCCGTCGTGCGCGGTGACGAAATTGATGCTCGCCGTCGGACCTCGCCCCTGGAACAGGTCGCTCGAGCCCGACAACCGCGACGCCAGCTCGCCGATCACGCCGCCGTCCCCCTTCCAGTACGAGCGGACGGCGTCGCGGTATTTGCCGTTCCATTCCGACCAGCCGGGAGGGAAATTGCCGACCTGATAGCCGTCCTCGCCGAGATCCCACGGCTCGGCGATCAGCTTGACGTGCGCCAGCTCAGGGTCCTGCCGCACGCAATGGAAAAAACCGCTCTGCTGATCGACCAGGTGATCGGTTCGGCCGAGCGTCGCCGCGAGGTCGAAGCGGAAGCCGTCGACATGCATTTCGGTGACCCAGTAACGCAAGCTGTCCATCACCAGCTGCAGCGTCGCCGGATGCACGGTATTGAGCGTGTTTCCGGTGCCGGTGTAGTCGACGTAATGGCGCGGATTCTCGGGGTCGAGACGATAGTAGACGCGATTGTCGATGCCGCGAAACGACAGCGTCGGGCCGAGATGGTTGCCTTCCGCCGTATGGTTGTATACGACGTCGAGCAGGACTTCGATCCCGGCGGCATGCAGCGTCTTGACCATCGTCTTGAATTCGTTGACCGCATCGCCCGCGGCATAGCGGGTGTCCGGCGCCAAAAAGCCGATGCTGTTGTAGCCCCAGTAGTTGCGCAGCCCGCGCTGGACCAGCGCCTGGTCGTCGACGAACTGGTGGACGGGCATCAGCTCGACCGCGGTGACGCCCAGGCGCTGCAAATGAGCGATCACCGGCGCGGTCGACAGGCCGGCATAGGTTCCGCGAAGCTGCGGTCGGATCGCGGGATGCAGCTGCGTGAAGCCCTTGACATGCAATTCGTAGATGACCGTGTGTTCCCACGGCGTTTGTGGCCGTATGTCGTTGCCCCAGGTGAACGAGGAGTCGATCACCCGGCATTTGGGCATCGCCGATGCGCTGTCGCGTGTATCGAACGACAAGTCTTCGCGCCGGCTGCCGACACGATATCCGTAGTGCGCGTCGGTCCAGCGCAGCGGCCCGGCCACCAGGCGGGCGTACGGGTCGAGCAGCAGTTTGTGCGCGTTGAACCGATCGCCGCGCTCCGGCGCATACGGACCGTGCACGCGGTAGCCGTAGAGCTGGCCGGGCCGGGCTTCGGGCAGATAGCAATGCCAGACGAAGTTGGTGCGTTCGCGTATGTCGATCCGCGCTATCTCCCGCCGGCCCTTGGGGTCGAACAGGCACAGCTCGACAGCTTCCGCGTTTTCCGAATACAGCGCGAAGTTGACGCCGGCGCCATCCCAGCACGAGCCCAACGGCCTCGGTTTGCCGCGCCAGACGCTGATCGGCGCGGCCGTCGCGTGCTCGCCGGCGTTCACGAGGCGAGAGCCGCGACTTGCATGCGTTCGAGAAGGCCGGCGATGGGGATGCGGACCCAGTCCGGACGCGAGCCCAGCTCGTAGCGCACCTCGTAGAGCGCCTTTTCCAGGACGAACAAGTCGATCAGCCGCGCCACGTCGACGGGATCGGATGGATACGAGCTGGCGCCGCGCACCGCGCGCGCGTAGGCGGTCAAAAACGCCGCCGCGGTCTCGCGCTCCCAACGGGTCATGTGCGCGGCGGCGCGAACGCGATCGGCAGGCCGGTCGCTGGTTGCCTCGTCGAGCGCAATCGCTGCGGCATAGCTGAACGAGCGCAGCATGCCGGCAATGTCGCGCAGCGGCGAATGCTTGCGCCGCCGCTCGTCCATCGGGCGGAACGGCTCGCCCTCGAAATCGACGACGATGAAATCATGCTCGACCACCAGCAGCTGGCCCAGATGAAAGTCGCCGTGAAAACGGGTTTTGGTGAACGTCAGGAGGCGAGGTGCGAGCGCGGCGATGCGGCCCTTCAAGCTCGCACGCATCGCGAGCAGTCGCTCGGCCGCCGCGCGCACGGGCGGCGGAAGATCGCCTTGGCGCTGCGATACCTGATCGAAGGTCTGATCGACCTCGGCGACGACGGCGGCAATCCATGCGGCAACGTCGTCGGTCGACACCGGTTCGGGATCGAAAGCGGGATCGCCGGACGTGGCGGCAAGCGCGACATGCAGCTCTCCGGTGCGCTGGCCGATCATCGCGATCAGCGTGAGAAAACTTGCGTGCGGCGTCGGCGTGCTGGCGCTGATCGTCGCAGCACCCGCGGCAGGCGCGGCGGTCGTGCCGCGCGCGGCAGTGGCGATTGGGCTCGACGCCGGAACGCTGGCAGGCGAAGTGGTGGCCGCCCCTTCGGCGGTCGTTGCGGCGGCTGCTGCAGCAGCGGTGTCCACTTCGTCCGGCGCCAGCGTAAGCTGCTGATCGAGGTAGCGATGCAAGTACTCGATGACGTAGTTCCAGCCGCTGCCCTGGTTGTGCACGTACCGCTGCAGCACCGCAAGCGCCGTCGGCCGCCCGGCCTCGTCGAAGAACTGCAGCGCTCCGAGCACCGGAGCGATGTGCGGATACGGCGACACATCGGTCAAGTATCGGCCGACCTCGATCTCAGGATTGATCCCTTGCCGCAACCGCCGATAGCATTTGAGCACCAGCTTTTCGTCGAGGATCACCATCGAATTGGTCTGCTCGAACGCCGGATGCCGGGCCGATGACACTTCGACCTGGGCCGCCTCGGCGAACGCGCCGGTGTGGTTGAACGCAAGCTTGCCGCCATGCACCGGCAAGACCAGATCGCTGCCCATCGCCTTGACGATGCTGCGGCAAAAGGCGCGGTCCCAGAACGCGTCGTAGACGACACCGACCCGCGCGTGCTGGCGGACCTGCGCCAGCGTGCAATAGCGCAGTGCCGGCATCCGCTCGCCGTCGCTGTCTTCCCACGCCAGCGCCAGCGGCAGCGCGTAGTTCTGCGTTTCGCCGTCGGTGAACTCGACCTGCGCGAATCCCAGCAGCCAGCTTCCCTCCGGCGTCTGCCATTCGTCCTGCTCGGTCAGCCGCGCCGCGGTGATCGACCGGCCTTTGCCGGCGAACCACCGACGCGCGGCAAGAAAGTCGGGCAGGATCTGCCGCTCGAGCATCGTGCGAACGCGCGCGGCCATCAGGCCGCGGATATCGCCAGGCTCACTCGGCCCCGAAGCGAACAGCGCGCGCAGTCCTTCGGGAATCACCAGCACCGGCAGCTCGACCGGCACGGGGCGTTCGTCGTGCCACTCGGGGACCTTGGCGTCGACCGCGAGAACGAACCAATAGAATCCCCACGCCGGCAACGTCAGCAAATAGGTAAGATCGCCTATCGGCGGGAACGGTGTCCGGCCGAGCATCTCGACCGGGATGCGGCCCTTGTACGCGCGCAGATCGAGCTCGACCGGCTGGCTCGAGCGGGAGAGGTTAGCCACGCAAAGGATGATTTCGTCCTGATACTCGCGCACGTAGGCGAGGATCTTCCGATTGCCCGGATGAAGGAAGCGCAGCGTGCCGCGGCCGAACGCCGGGTGCGCGCTGCGCACGGCGATCAGCCGCCGCATCCATTGCAGCGGCGACGCCGGGCTGCGGCTCTGCGCCTCGACGTTGACCGACTGGAAGCCATAGACCGCGTCCATGATCGGCGGCAGATACAGCGACTGCGGATCGGCGCGCGAGAACCCGGCGTTGCGATCGGGACTCCATTGCATCGGCGTGCGCACGCCGTGCCGGTCGCCGAGAAAGACATTGTCGCCCATGCCGATTTCGTCGCCGTAATACAGGATCGGCGAGCCGATCGTCGATAGCAGAAGACTCTTGAGAAGCTCGATCTTGCGCCGGTTGTTCTCCATCAGCGGCGTAAGCCGGCGGCGTATGCCGACGTTGATTCGCATGCGTTTGTCGGCCGCGTAGGTCCGGTACATGTAGTCGCGCTCGCGCTCGGTGACCATCTCGAGCGTCAACTCGTCGTGGTTGCGCAGGAAGATCGCCCACTGGCAATTGTCGGGTATGTCGGGGGTCTGCGACATGATGTCGACGATCGGATGGCGATCCTCCTCGGCGACGGCCATGTAGATGCGCGGCATCAGCGGAAAGTGATACGCCATGTGGCACTCGTCGCCGTTGCCGAAATATTCACGGACGTCCTCCGGCCACTGGTTGACCTCGGCGAGCAGAAAGCGGTTCTGATACCGCGAGTCGAGCTCGGACCGGATGTACTTCAGCACCTCGTGCGTTTCCGGCAGGTTTTCGTTGTTGGTGCCGTCGCGTTCGCACAGATATGGAATCGCGTCGAGACGCATGCCGTCTACACCCATGTCGAGCCAGTAGCGCATCACCCGCACGACCGCGCGGATGACGTTGGGATTGGCGAAGTTGAGGTCAGGCTGGTGCGAGAAGAAGCGGTGCCAATAGTAGGCCCCGGCCACCGGGTCCCAGGTCCAGTTCGACTTCTCGGTGTCGGTGAATATGATCCGCGTCTCCGGCCATTTCTTGTCGCTGTCGCTCCAGACGTAGTAATTGCGCTTCGACGACTGAGGCGGCGCGCGCCGGGCGGCCTGGAACCACGGGTGCTGGTCGGAGGTGTGATTGATGACCAGCTCGGTGATGACTTTCAGGTGGCGCCGGTGCGCCTCGCGGATGAAATGGCGGAAGTCGGCGAGCGTGCCGTAGTCGGGGTGCACGCCGTGGTAGTCGGCGATGTCGTAGCCGTCGTCTTTCAGCGGCGACGGGTAGAACGGCAGCAGCCACAGCGTGTTGACGCCCAGGTCGCGGATATAGTCGAGCTTTTCGGTCAGTCCGCGAAAATCGCCGATGCCGTCGCCGTTGCTGTCGTAGAACGCCTTGACGTGCACCTGATAGATGATCGCGTCCTTGTACCAGAGCGGGTCCTCGAGCGAAGGCTTGGGCTGCGTCGACCCGCTGGCCGGCGCGGTGTCGGCGACGAGTTCGGAATAGGTGTCCATTTCGGGGCCTAGGCGTAGTAGTCGAAGTTCTGTTCCTGGCGCGACTGGCGGCGCACGACGAATATGTGCGCCGGCGAAAAGCCGGGATCGAGCTCTACGTAGTTGCGCGCGCCGTGCCACATGTAACGCGCGTCGTTCAGCAGGTCGTGCACCTGGAACGGCTTGTCGGCGGCGATGCCCAGGTTTTCCAGGTCGAGCGTCACCCAGCCCGACTGCGTGTGGTGATAATCGAGATTGACGATCGTGACGATGACGTTCGACAGGTCCGGCGTCGACTTGGCGTAGCACAGCAGCTGGTCGTTGTCGGTCAGCTGGAAGTCGAGCCGCCAGTCCTGCTGCAGCGCTGGCTGGTCGCGGCGGATGCGGTTGAGCCGCGCCAGCAGCGGCGCCAGGCTGTCGGTGCGTCCGAGATCCCATTGCCGCAGCTGGTACTTTTCCGAATCGAGATATTCCTCGCTGCCCGTTTCGCGCGGGACATGTTCCTGCAATTCGAACGCCGGTCCGTAGATGCCGTAGTTCGCGGCCAGCGTCCCGGCCAGCACGGCGCGCGCGATGAACGCGGGCCGGCCGCCGATTTGCAGCGGCTCCGGCAGGATGTCCGGCGTGTTCGGCCAGGCGTTGGGCCGGAAATAGTCGCGCGATTCCGACTGCGTGAGCTCGGTGAAATACGCGGTGAGCTCCGCCTTGCTGTTGCGCCAGGTGAAATAGGTATACGACTGGGTGAAGCCGAGCTTGGCCAGCCGGTGCATGATCTTCGGCCGGGTGAAGGCTTCGGCGAGAAAGATCGCATCCGGATGCGCCTGCTTGAGCTCCCCGATCAGCCACTCCCACAGCGCGAACGGCTTGGTATGCGGATTATCCACCCGGAAGATGCGCACGCCTTGCGCGATCCAGTAGTCGAATATCGCTTTGACTTCGCGCCACAGGCCGCGCCAGTCCTCGTTCTCGAAGTCGAATGGGTAGATGTCCTCGTACTTCTTCGGCGGATTCTCGGCGAACTGCAGCGTGCCGTCGGGCCGCTGGCGGAACCACTCCGGATGGGCGCTGATGTATGGATGATCGGGCGAGCATTGCAGGGCGATGTCGAGCGCGATGTCGATGTCGAAGGCGCGTGCGGCGGCAAGCAGCTGGCGGAAGTCCTCGATCGTCCCGAGCTCGCGGTACACGGCTGTATGGCCGCCGTCGGACCCGCCGATCGCCCAGGGGCTGCCGCAATCGGTGAGCGAAGCGACCAGCGCGTTGTTCTTGCCCTTGCGCCGCGTCAGTCCTATCGGATGGATTGGCGGAAAATAGAGCACGTCGAAGCCCATGTCGACGATGTAGGGGAGCCGCGCTTCGCAATCGGCGAAGGTCCCGTGCGTGCGTCCATCACCAGCCGAGCGGGGGAACATTTCATACCAGCTGCTGAACCGGGCGCGCGGCGGGTCGACGGTGAGCTTCAACGCCGGCTCGAACGTGGTCGCGAGGCTGCGATCAGCGTGGCGCGCGGCGATTTCCGCCAGCGCCACATCGAGCGCCGCGGCGCGTCTCGCATCGACGGGCTCGTCGCCGCCGATGCGATGCGCCCATTCGCGCAGCGCCTTCGCATCGGCGCCGCGCGCGCGGCGCGAGAGTCCGGCGATCAGCGCCGCGCCGGCCTGCAGTGCGAGGACGATGTCCTCCGATGCCACCCAGCGGGCGAGATCGTGGCGCCATGACGCGAAGCGGTCGACCCAGGCGATGATCGTATATTCGTAGCTGCCGATATCCGGGACGGGAAAGGCGCCGCGCCAGCGGTCGTTGACCAGCGCGACCATGTCGAATTCGGTCCATTTGGCCGTGCCCCGCTTGCGCGCGAGCAGCAGCGCGCGTAACCGATCGTGGCCGTCGGCGAAGATGTCGGCCTCGACGGTCACCAGGTCGCCGGCGCAGCGCTTGGCCGCGAAGCGTCCGTGATCGACGCAGGGCAAGATGTTTTCGATGACCGCGCGGCGGCGGCCGTCGGCGGCGACCGGCGCCGTCACGGCGTCTGCTCCAGAACGACCGTTGCCAGCGGCGGCAGCGACAGGGTCAGCGAGTACGGCCGGCCGTGCGAGGGCAGCGGCGCGGCATGGACGCCGCCGAGATTGCCCTGGCCGCTGCCGCCGTAGACCGTCGCGTCGCTGTTCAGCACTTCCCGCCAGAATCCGCCGCCCGGTACGCCAAGCACGTAGTTGCGGCGCGGCACCGGTGTGAAGTTGCAGGCGACCAGCAGCGTACGGCCCTCGCCGGAGGGAAAGCGCAGAAAGCCGACGACGCTGTTCTGGGCGTCGTCGGCATCGCTCCAGGCAAACCCGGCGGGATCGAAATCCCGCTGATAGAGCGCCGGCGCCGCGCGGTAGTAGCGATTGAGGTCGCGCACCCAAGCCTGAATGCCGCGGTGCTCGGGGTGCTGCAGCACGAACCACTCGAGCGCGGCGTCGTGCGCCCACTCGCGCCGCTGGCCGAACTCGCCGCCCATGAACAGCAGCTTCTTGCCCGGATGCGCCCACATGTAGCCGAGCAGGCAGCGCAAGGTCGCGAAGCGCTGCCAGTCATCGCCGGGCATTTTGCCCAGCAGCGAGCCTTTGCCATGCACGACCTCGTCGTGCGACAGCGGCAGCACGAAATTCTCGGTGAACGCGTACCAGAGGCTGAACGTCAGCTGGTGATGGTGATAGCGGCGGAACAACGGATCGGTGGCGGCATAGGCCAGCGTATCGTGCATCCACCCCATGTTCCATTTCAGGCCGAATCCGAGCCCGCCGACGTAGACCGGACGCGAAACCGCAGGCCAGGCGGTGGATTCCTCGGCGAAGGTCTGCGTGTCGGGAAAGTCGCGGTACACGGCCTGGTTCAGATCCTGCAGAAACTTCACCGCCGCGAGATTTTCGCGCCCGCCGTATTCGTTAGGGATCCATTCGCCGGCCGCGCGCGCATAGTCGAGGTAGAGCATCGAGGCAACGCCATCGACGCGCAGGCCGTCGACATGATAGTGGTCGAGCCAGAACAACGCGCTGCTGATCAGGAAAGCGCGGACCTCGTGGCGGCCGTAGTTGAAGATCAGGCTCTTCCATTCGGGATGGAACCCCTGACGAGGGTCTGCATGCTCATAGAGATGGCTGCCGTCGAATTGCGCCAGGCCGTGCGGATCGTTGGGAAAGTGCGAAGGCACCCAGTCCAATATGACGCCGATACCGTTTTGATGAAGATGGTCGACAAGCCGCATGAAGTCTTGCGGCGTGCCGTAACGCGACGTCGGGGCGAAATACCCGGTCGTCTGGTAGCCCCATGAGCCATAGAACGGATGCTCGCAAACCGGCATCAGCTCGACGTGCGTAAAGCCCACGTCGAGAACGTAGCGCGCGAGCTCCTCGGCGATCTCGCCGTAGCCGGGAAGGCGAGTCGGATCCTCGCCGAAGCGGCGCCACGAGCCCAGATGGAGCTCGTAGATCGACATCGGCGCGTTCAGCGCGTTGGCCGCGGACCGCCGGCGCATCCATTCGCCGTCTCCCCAGCCATAGTCGAGCGGCCAGACCCGCGACGCCGTTCGGGGCGGGACTTCGCAATAGAAGGCGAAAGGATCGCTTTTTTCGAGCGTGTCTCCGTTCGCCGTGGTAATCCGGTACTTGTAATTGGCGCCCGCTGCAGCGGCGGCGACCGAGGCCTCCCAGATGCCGGAACCGTCGGCGCGCGGCATCAGCAGATCGGTATCGCCGCGCCAGTCGTTGAAATCGCCGATGACTGCAACACGACTGGCGTTCGGCGCCCAGACGGCAAACCGTGCGCCGGGCTTTCCGTCGTCGAAGAGGTGGGCGCCCAGACGATCGTAAAGGCGGGTGTGGCTGCCCTGCCGAAAGAGGAAGACATCGAAATCGGACAGCGTGGAGGGCGGCTCGAGTGCCGACCCCGCACCCGGCGTCGCGGCTTTTGCCAACGGATCGGCAGGGCGGGTCATATCGGGTGGAGGTCGATGCAGGTTTGCAAATTTTACAAGCTGCGCGTGTCTTATTTGCTGCGATTCGAGCTTCTTTTCGCCCGGCACTCAGGCAACGGCGCGATGTTGGGCGCCGCATACGTCTTTCGCCGGTCGAGACCGGTCGCACGCGGCTTGCGAAATCCGACGCAAGGCCCATGCCAACCTCGGCCGCGGCGGTCGCGACTTCCGTTGCAGCGAACTTGTCGACTGCCGAAATCGCTGCTGCTAAGCTAGGACGGGAAAAGAACGACGGGCCAAGGGCCGGCGGACGCGTTGGCCGCAAACGACATGACAACCGGCATTCCTCCGCCCCGCGCGGCGATCGCTCGCGATGCGCCGGGACCCGACGTCGGCGCGGCGTCGGCGTTTGTCTGGCGCATACCGGGTATGCGAACCGCGTGGCTGCTGGTGCGCGAAACCGTTTCGGGCTGGATCGACCATCGTGCGTCGAGCCTCGGCGCAGCGCTCGCCTATTACACGGCGTTCTCCCTTGCCCCGCTGCTGCTGATCGCGATCGCGGTCGCGGGGCTCTGGGTCGATTCGGAGGTCGCCGCGCGCGCGATCTCGGATCAGGCGGCGACTCTGCTTGGGCCCCATGCTGCCCAAGGTCTGGAATTCATGCTGCATGCGGCGCCTCATGCCGCCAGCGGGTGGGTGGCCGGTGCCGTGGGCCTCGCGACGCTGATTGTTGGCGCGACGACCGTGCTGACCGAGGTGCAGTACGACCTCGACATGATCTGGCGTGCGCCGCCTCGGCGATCGAGCGGCATGATCGCCGCGCTCGGGTCAAGGCTACTGTCGTTCGGCCTGATAATTTGCATCGGCTTTCTGTTCCTTGCCTCGCTGGTGGTCAGTTCCGCGCTTACGGCGCTCACGGCGCACGGTATGTCGGTCCTGCCGGGGTCCCCGGTGGCTCTTGCGGCGGCGCATATCCTGGCCTGGGGCATCGTGCTGACCATCTGCTTCGCACTGGTGTACAAGTGGCTGCCCAACATCCGGCTGGCGTGGCGCGACGTCCTGGCCGGCGCGTTCGTGACCACGGTATTGTTCAGCATCGGCAGGCTGCTGATCGGCATCTACCTGACGCATACCACCAACGCGTCGATGCAAGGCGCCGCGGGCGCGCTGATCATCCTGCTGCTGTGGTTCTACTACTCGGCGCAGGTTTTCCTGCTGGGCGCGGAGTTCACCGCCGTCTATGCCCGTCGCCTCGGTTCGCTCGCAAAATCCCACGCGCCCGACGCGTTCGTCGCGACGTAAGACGAATGCCGACGCGGCACTCCGATCTCACCTAGGCGCAAAACAGCGGTTCGCCGATAGTTGCGGGCGCGCTCGCGCGGCATCATCCCGTTGTCGACACAAGCCCTGCGGCAAACCGTCTACAGTCTGCGGGAGGGCCGGCCGCGAAAAGACCTGCGCGGCGCACGGTGGTGGAGCTTTGCCGGCATTCGAGTGCCACTCAAGTCGAAAGGGAAAATCATGAAACGTCGTTACCTAATGCAAGCCTTACTGGTCGCCTCGTTGGGCGCGTTCGCCGCGACCGGCTACG
>DASYJB010000051.1:0-16537 GCA_035996965.1 Casimicrobiaceae bacterium
GACGGCGTCGATCGGAATCGGGACCTTGCCTGGAAAGGCGTCGAGAATCGCCTTGGCCTCATCGGCGAGATCGGCCTCCGCGAGCGACTTGCCGATCCGGCCGCCGACCGCGAGGATGAACGTATTGGCGATGCCGCCGCCGACGATCAGACGATCGACCCGCGCGGCCAGCGACTTCAGTATCGTCAGCTTGGTCGACACCTTCGAGCCGGCGACGATTGCGACCAGCGGCCGCGCCGGATGCGCGAGTGCGCGACCCAGCGCGTCGATTTCGGCGGCCAGCAGCGGACCGGCGCACGCGATCGGCGCGAAGCGGGCGATGCCGTGCGTCGTGGCCTCGGCGCGATGCGCGGTCCCGAAGGCGTCGTTGACGTAGACATCGCACAACCGCGCCATCTTGCGCGACAGCGCCTCGTCGTCCTTTTTTTCGCCGACGTTGAAGCGGCAGTTCTCGAGCAGGACCAGATCGCCGGGCTTCATCGCCTGGTGCCAGGCGCCGCCGTCGACCCAGTCGGCGATCAACGGCACCGGCCGCCCGAGCAGCTCGGCGAGTCGCTGCGCAATCGGCGCCAGCGAATCGGCGGCGCTGAATCGGCCTTCGCTCGGGCGACCCAGATGCGAGGTAACCATCGTCGCGCCACCGCGCGAGAGCGCGTCGCGGATCGCCGGCACCGAGGCGCGGATGCGGGTGTCGTCGCTGATCGCACGTTGCCCGTCGAGCGGCACGTTGAGGTCGGCGCGGATGAAGACGCGCTTGTCGTCGACGTCGACGTCGGCCAGGCGCAGGAACGTTGCAGCCATATCAGCGGGTATGCGCCATCGTCAGCAGTCGCCGCAGACGATCGCGGGACTCGGCAGCGGAGCTATTTGGCCGCCATCAGCGCAACGGTCGCGTCGAGCATCCGGTTGCTGAAGCCCCATTCGTTGTCGTACCAGGACGAAACCTTGACCAGGCGTCCGGAGACCTTGGTCAGCGTCGCATCGAAGATCGACGAGCGCGGGTCGTGGTTGAAGTCGATCGATACCAGCGGCGCGGTGTTGTAGCCGAGCAATCCATGCAGCGGTTCCGATTCGGATGCCGCCTTCATCACCGCATTGACCTCCTCGACCGTCGTATCGCGCGCGGCGATGAACGACAGATCGACGATCGAGACGTTGATCGTCGGAACCCGGATCGCATAACCGTCGAGCTTGCCGTTGAGCTCCGGCAGCACCAGTCCGACGGCGGCCGCGGCGCCGGTCTTGGTCGGGATCATGCTCATCGTCGCCGAGCGGGCCCGGCGCAGGTCCTCGTGATAGACGTCGGTCAGCACCTGGTCGTTGGTGTAGGAGTGCACGGTCGTCATCAGACCGCTGACGACGCCGATCTTGTCATGCAGCGGCTTGACCAGCGGAGCGAGGCAATTGGTCGTGCACGAGGCGTTCGAGATCACCGTGTGCGCCGCTTTCAGCGACTGATGGTTGACGCCGTAGACGATCGTCGCGTCGACGTCCTTGCCGCCGGGCGCCGAGATGATCACCTTTTTCGCGCCGCCCTTGAGGTGCGCCGAGGCTTTTTCCTTGGTGGTGAAAAGCCCCGTGCATTCGAGCACGACGTCGATACCCAGCGCGTTCCATGGCAGCTCGGCCGGATTGCGC
Source organism: Casimicrobiaceae bacterium (assembly GCA_035996965.1). GTDB lineage: Bacteria > Pseudomonadota > Gammaproteobacteria > Burkholderiales > Casimicrobiaceae > PALSA-1003. Next base: position 1,639 of record DASYJB010000051.1, read on the forward strand.
TGCGCGAAAACCTTGATGCGGTCGCCGTTGACGACCATCGCGTCGCCGTCGACGTCGACCTTGCCGGGAAACTTGCCGTGCACGGTGTCGTGCCGGGTCAGATGCGCGTTGGTCTCGGGGCTGCCCAGGTCGTTGATCGCGACGATGGCCAGCGGATGCTTGCGTCCGGTCTCATAGTGCGCGCGAAGGATGTTGCGACCGATGCGTCCGTAGCCGTTGATGGCAACCTTGATCATCATCCTGCTCTCCTGTCTTCTTGGGGCGATTCGGTTTCGGGCAATAGCTGACCTGCGCGGCAGGCCGCCGCCAGCGCGGTGAGATCGCGCCAGCCGTAGCCCGCTTCAAGCAAATCCATCCCATCCCATTGGAACGCCTGCTCGACCAAAAGCTCCGCGCTCAGCGCCTCGTAGAAAGCCCGCGCCGGCTTGTTGGCGGCGATGACCCAGACGATCATGCCGGTGGCGCCGAGCGCGCGCTGCGCGTCGACCACGGTCGCAATCAGGCGCCGTCCGAGTCCGACGCGCTGAAATTCGCGGCGCAGATACACGGCGGTGAGCTCGGCGTTGAGTCCGAATTTGGGCTCGGCGAGCATGCTGCCCGCGGCGAAGCCGATGACTTCGTCGCCGTGGGTCGCGACAAAAACGCTGGCCGGGTTCGGTCCCGCGGTAAGTATTTTGTCCCACAGCGCCGTGCTGGCATCGACCTGCATGCCGTCGAGGTAGGCGGCGGGAATCAGGCCGCGATACGACGTGCGCCAGCCGTCGATGCGCACTCGTGCGATCGCCTCGGCGTCGCGCGGCGCGGCGCGGCGGATGACGATGCCGGGCGCGTCACCCAAGGACGTGGCGGACTGCGGCGACGACATGATCGACGGTGAATCCGAAATGCTTGAACAGGACGGCCGCCGGCGCCGATTCGCCGAAGCGGTCGATACCGACGACGGCACCGGCGGGATCGTCGATGGCCCCGACGTATTTGCGCCAGTAGTCGGTGACGCCGGCCTCGACGGCGACGCGCGGCAGGCCGCGCGGCAGCACGGCTTCGCGATAAGCGGCGTCCTGGCGATCGAACACACTGCAGCATGGCATCGACACGACCCGAACCGGCACGCCGGCGTCGGCAAGCGCCTTCTGCGCGCCGACGGCGAGCGCGACCTCCGAGCCGGTGGCGATGATCGTCGCGCGCGCGCCTTCGGCGTCGACCAGGACATAGGCGCCGCGGCGGATCGCGTTGATCTGGTCGGCGCGGCGCGGATTGAACGCGACGTTCTGCCGCGTCAAGAGCAGGCAGCTCGTGCCGTGCTGGTGCTCGAGCGCCGCCGTCCACGCCAGCGCCGTCTCGACGGTGTCGCAGGGCCGCCATACGTCGAGCTGCGGGATCAGCCGCAGCGCGGCGGCATGCTCGATCGACTGGTGCGTCGGTCCGTCTTCGCCGAGCCCGATTGAATCGTGCGTGTAGACCAGGATCGAGCGGATCCGCATCAGCGCCGCCATGCGCACGGCGTTTCGCGCGTAGTCGGAAAAGGTAAGGAAGGTGCCGACGTACGGGATGAATCCACCATGCAGGGTGAGGCCGCTGGCGATCGCGGTCATCGCGAATTCGCGCACGCCGAAATTGATGTAGTTGCCCGGAGAATGCGCGCTCACCGGCTTGCTTTCCGACCAGTTGGTGAACACCGAGCCGGTCAAATCGGCCGCGCCGCCAATCATTTCCGGCAGCAGCGGCGCGAAGGCCTCGATCGCCTGCTGCGAGGCCTTCCGTGTCGCGATCGACTCGGCCTTGTCGTTCTGGCGGGCGGCGAACGCGGCGGCCTGCGCGGCGAAATCCGCCGGGAGGTCGCCGGAAAGCCGGCGCCGGAATTCGGCGGCAAGCGCAGGATACGCGGCCTCGTAGGCGGCAAAGCGCGTGTTCCAGTCCGATTCGAGCAATTCTCCGCACTCGCGCGCGTTCCAGCCGTCGTAGGCGGCCTGCGGAATCTCGAACGGCGGATAGCTCCAGCCGATCGCCTCCCGCGTCAGCGCCACTTCCTTTTCGCCCAGCGCCTGGCCGTGCGCCAGGTCGGTACCGGCGCGATTCGGCGAGCCGCGGCCGATGATCGTCTTGCAGCAGATCAGCGTCGGCCGGTCGGTCGTCGCCTGAGCCGACCGTATCGCCGCATCGACGACGTCGACGTCGTGGCCGTCGACATCGGCGACGACGTGCCAGCCGTACGCGGCGAATCGTGTCGGCGTGTCGTCGGTAAACCAGCCGGCGACCTTGCCGTCGATCGAGATTCCGTTGTCATCGTAAAAACAGACGAGCTTGGACAAGCCCAGCGTCCCGGCGAGCGAGCAGGCCTCGTGCGAGATGCCTTCCATCATGCAGCCGTCGCCGGCGAAGACGTAGGTCCGGTGGTCGACGATCGTGTGGCCGGGGCGGTTGAACTCGCTCGCGAGCAGCCTTTCGGCCAGCGCCATGCCGATCGCGTTGGCCAGCCCCTGTCCGAGCGGGCCGGTGGTCGTCTCGACGCCGGGGGTGACGCCCAGCTCCGGATGGCCGGGCGTGGCCGAGCCCAGCTGGCGGAAATGCTTGAGTTCGTCGAGCGGAAGCGCGTAGCCGGTCAGGTGCAATAGCGCGTATTGCAGCATCGAGCCGTGGCCGTTGGACAGGACGAAGCGATCGCGATCGGGCCAGTGCGGATTGGCCGGGTTGTGCCGCAGGTGTCGATTCCACAGCGCGACGGCGATTTCCGCCATGCCCATGGGCATCCCCGGATGTCCGGAGTTGGCGGCCTGCACCGCGTCCATCGCCAGTGCGCGAATCGCGTTGGCCAGCAAACGCGTATCGGGCGGTGTCTTATGCGACTTTGAAGCCGGATGCGGCACGGAAAGCGATGCGGTCATGGCCTTTGGGAGCGGAGTCGGACGCGCTGGACCGGCGAACGCACCGGGTGTGGGACGCTGCGGCAAAGCGGTAAAATTATCGCCTAAGCGCTGATTTTGGGCAATAATAGAGAGTTTAGCGTCTCCGCAACGCATTATCGCGAAGCCGCGCCTGGAGAAACGCGATGGAAGGCATCCACCTGCTCGGAGAATGGTACGGCTGCGCGGCCGACACGCCGGAAATGACGCGCTCCGCACCGCTGCGCGCTCTGTGCGTGCGCCTGGCCGAAGCCTCCGCGATGACGGTGGTCGGCGACAGCTTCCACCAGTTCGAGCCGCAGGGCGTGACCGGGACCGTGCTTCTGGCCGAATCGCACTTGGCGATCCACACCTGGCCCGAACACGGCTTCGTCACGATCGACGTCTACGTCTGCAACTACACGACCGACAACACGGCCAAGGCCGAAAAACTGTTCCGCGCAATGCAGGACGCGATGCGGCCGCAGCGCACGAAATTCCAGGCCATTCACCGCGGCGGGAGCGATGCCTGAGGACAAGCCCTCGGACCTGCTGCCGGGCGTGTTGACCGAATATCTGACCGACGATACGGGCTTTTTCGTCCGCTCGACGCGCGAGTTCGAGCACTTCCAGTCGCCGTTCCAGGCGATCGAAGTGCACGACACGGCCTCGTTCGGAACGCTGTTCCGCCTCGACGGCCACTTCATGACATCGGAAAAGGACGAGTTCTACTACCACGAGAATCTCGTTCATGTCGCCGCGATCGCGCACCCTGCGCCGACGACCGCCTTGATCATCGGCGGCGGCGACGGCGGGTCGGCCGAGGAATTGCTCAAGTACCCGACGATCAAGTCGGTGACCCTGGTCGAGATCGACCTCGCCGTCGTCGACATCGCGCGCAAATATCTGGTCAGGGTGCATCGCGGCGCATTGTCCGATCCGCGGCTTTCGCTTCGCGTCGAAGACGGACTGGCTTTTATGCGCGCTTCCACGGAGACCTACGACCTGATCGTCCTGGATCTGACAGATCCCGGCGGACCTTCGGCGCCCTTGTACGACGCCGACTTCTATCGCGCCTGCGCGGCTCGCCTCAAGCCGTCGGGCGCGATGAGCTTGCACCTCGCCTCGCCGGTATCGCACCCCGATCGCATCCGCGCCGGCATCGCCGACCTGCGCGCGGCTTTCGCCATCGTGGTGCCGTACCTGGTGTCGATTCCGCTCTACGGCGGCCTATGGATGATGGCGTGCGCTTCGGCGACGCTGAATCCTTCCTACCTGACACCGCTCGACGCCGACCGGCGCATCTCGCAGCGCGGCATACGCGATTTGCAATATTACAATGGCGATGTCCATCGCGCCTCGATGGCGCTGCCCAACTTCGTCCGCGAGCTGGTCCAGACCGCCGCCTGATCCATTGTTCGCCGGAATGCTTGAACCTCTCCGGCGCGCCCGCATCTTAGTCATAGGACTCCCCGCCAAAGGGGTCCGGGACATGGGGGCTGCAGTCACAATGAGGTCATCCGATATGACACTGACCGAAGCGATGCACGGAGCCGATTTCGTGCAGCTCAACGGGGTCGTGTTCGCGACCGAGTACCTTCGGGTCCCCGACGAGTCCACCGTGCCCGACGACGTGGTGATGGAGCTGAGATTGGGCGATACCGAACTCGAGTTCACCCGAGGCGAGCTCGACGATGCCGCATACGTCGGAGAAGGAACCTACCGCCTCAAGTCAGGCGTACTGCTGCGTTTCCTGTCGTCGGCAACGATACATTAAAGCTGCCGGATTCCCGGCCAGACAGACGCGGGCCGCTGCGTTGCGTGGCGCGCGTTTTGGATTGCGCGCGGCAGCGCTTTCCCTTCCTTAAGGTGTTTTCGTGAGCTTCGCCGCCCAGGCGGAGCCAGATCCGTGGTTGCGCATGCCGACGCGGCGTCGTCGTGCGCCCAACGGAAGTCGGACACGAAACCTTGCGACGGATTAGAATCCCGGCATCGACGCAGCAGGTCAGGGGCCGGGGATGAATCGCACTCGCAGGCAGGTGTTGAAGTCGGGCGGCGGCGTGACGCTGCTCACGCTGGTCGCCGCCGCCGGCTGGCTCAAGCCTGGCGATGCGGCGGCCGAGTCGTGGAACAAGGCGGCGTTCGATACCAAGAGCATGGCCGATACGATGAAGGCGCTGGGCGGCGGCGAGCCGGTCCAGAGCAAGGACATCGTTTTCTTCCAGGCGCCGGACATCGCCGAGAACGGCGCCGTTGTCCCGGTCGGCATCATCAGCAACATCCCCAAGACCGAATCGATCGCCGTGCTAATCGAAAAGAACCCGACCATGCTGGCGGCGGTGTTCGACATCCCGCCGGGCACCGAGCCGTCGATTTCCACGCGGGTAAAAATGGGCCAGAGCTCGAACATCTATGCGCTGGTCAAGGCCGACGGCAAGTATTTCGTCGCGGCCAAGGACGTCAAGGTCACGCTAGGCGGATGCGGAGGCTGACGATGGCAGACCCAATGAAAATCCGCGCCACCCTGGTTGGCGACACGACCGAGGTCAAGGTGTTGATGAGTCACGAGATGGAGACCGGCCAGCGCAAGGATGCGCAGGGCGCGGTGATACCGGGGTGGTTCATCCAGAACGTCACCGTCGCGCACGGCGGCGCGACCGTGCTGGCCGCGCAGTGGGGACCGGCGGTTTCGAAGAATCCATTCCTCTCGTTCAAGTTCAAGGGCGGGGCGAAAGGCGACAAGGTCACGATCACGTGGGTCGACAATCGCGGTGACAAGCGCACCGACGAGGCGACGATAGCGTGAGCCTCCACCGGGTGGCCGTCGCGGCCTTCCTGGTCGCGGCATTTTCCGCGTTCGCCCAGAACTCGACGGTCGACGGCATAGCCAAGTATCGCGAGGCGCTGCTCGAAGGCAATCCCGCGGAACTCTGGGAGGCGCGTGGCGAGGGCCTGTGGAAGGAGCGGCGCGGCCCGAACAAAGTCTCGCTCGAGCGGTGCGATCTGGGTCTCGGCGCCGGCGTTGTCAAGGGCGCGTACGCGCGACTGCCGAAGTACTTCGACGATGCCGACCGCGTGATGGATCTGGAGACGCGCCTGGTCTGGTGCATGGTCAAGCTGCAGGGCATCAGCGAGGCCGACGCCAAGAAAAACCCGTTCGGCAACGGCAATGACAAGAAATCGGACATCGAAGCGCTGGTCGCGTACGCCACCAGCGAGTCGCGCGGCGTCAAGATGAACGTGTCGCTCGCGCATCCGAAGGAAATCGAGATGTACAAGGTCGGCGAGAAGATGTTCTATTTTCGCGGCGGCCCGCACGATTTCGGCTGCGTAACCTGCCACGGCGCTGATAACCAGCGCATCCGCCTGCAGGATCTGCCGAATCTGACCAAGGTCGAGGGCGCGCAAAAGGCGTACACGACCTGGCCCGCGTATCGCGTTTCGCAGGGCGAGTTGCGCACGTTCCAGTGGCGGCTCAACGACTGCTTCCGGCAGCAGCGGTTTCCGGAGCTCGAATTCGGCTCGGATGCGTCGATCGCGCTGACGATGTTCCTCGCGAAAAACGCCAATGGCGCCGCGTTCGATGCGCCGGCGATCAAGCGTTGAGGAGCGCGCGAATGACCGCCAGAATGATGCTGTCCGCGGCGCTGTTCGCGGCAATTCTCGTCGGCTGCGTGACCGCGCCCTCGGACGAACGCATCTCGGCCGAGGCTAGCGCGATGATCAAGGCTTCGTTCAAGGCGAGAGGCCAGGCCGGGCTCGACCGGCTCGACCAGGACGATACGCAGAGGCTGTGCAGCCAGGCCGCAGGCAGGGCCCCGCCGAAGGACGTCGCCGACCGGATCGAAAAGCAAAACCTGGCGACGATCAAATATCCGGCCGACGGCAAGCTGATCGGCGACTGGAAGAATGGCGAAAAGATCGCCCAGGACGGCCGCGGCAAGCAATACTCGGACGATCCTGCGGGGCCCGTCGGCGGCAATTGCTACGCCTGCCATCAACTCGCGCCGCAGGAGCTCGCCTACGGCACGATCGGGCCGAGCCTTTACCGGTTCGGCAAGCTTCGCGGCTACGGCGTCGAGATGCAGCGCTATGCCTACGGCAAGATCTTCAACTCGGAGGCGTTCGCCGCCTGCTCGACCATGCCGCGCTTCGGCCATAACGGCATACTGTCCGAGCAGCAGATCAAGGACGTCACCGCGCTGTTGATGGATCCCGCTTCGCCGGTCAACCAGTGAGCTCGATGCGGCGCCGCGGCGCGCCGTCGCCGCGGGTTGGCGGCGCCCGATCGTGAAGCGCCGTGAATTCCTGCAGGGGCTTGTCGCCGCCGCCGTCGCCGGATTGCCGATCGATGCACCGCGCGCGGCCGACCGCGAGCGCCTGTACGACGCCCTGCAGCCTTTCGGCAACGTCGGTCTGCTGCACATCACCGACTGCCACGGGCAGCTGAACCCGACGAGGTTTCGCGAGCCGAGCGTCAACCTGGGCGTCGGCGCTGCGCGCGGCAAGCCCCCGCACCTGGTCGGCGAAGCGCTGCTCAAGCACTTCGGCATCGCGCCGGGAACGCGCGCCGCGCATGCTTTCACCCACCTCGATTTCGAGCGCGCGGCGCGTGTCTACGGAGCGATGGGCGGATTCGCGCATCTTTCGACCTTGATCAAGCGTCTGCGCAGCCAGCGCCCCGGGGCGCTGCTGCTCGACGGCGGCGACAGCTGGCAGGGTTCGGCGACCTCGCTGTGGACGCGAGGCCAGGACATGGTCGATGCCGCCAAGCTGCTCGGCGCCGACGTGATGACCGGCCATTGGGAATTCACCTACGGCGCACAGCGGGTCAGGGAGGTCGTCGACCGCGACTTCGCCGGTCGCGTCGATTTCATCGCCCAGAACGTGCGCACCGCCGACTTCGGCGATCCCGTGTTCGACCCTTACGTGATCAAGACGATCAATGGCGTCGCGGTCGCGATCGTCGGCCAGGCATTTCCCTATGTGCCGATCGCCCATCCGCGCTACTTCGTTCCCGATTGGACGTTCGGCATCCAGGAAGAGAGCCTGCAAAACGCGGTCGACGACGCGCGCGGCAAGGGTGCGCAAGCCGTCGTGCTGCTGTCGCACAACGGCATGGACGTCGATCTCAAGCTCGCATCGCGGGTGACCGGCATCGATGTGATCCTCGGCGGCCACACGCACGACGGCGTCCCGCAACCCTCGATCGTGGCCAATCGCGCCGGCAGGACGGTGGTGACCAACGCCGGATGCAACGGCAAATTCGTCGGCGTGCTCGACCTCCAGGTCAGCAACGGCAAGGTCGCCGATTTCCGTTACAAGCTGCTGCCGGTGTTCGCAGACCTGCTGCCCGCGGACAGCGAGATGGCAGCGCTGATCGCGAAGCTGCGCGCACCCTATGCGGCAAGGCTCGCCGAGCCGCTTGCGGTCACCGACGGCTTGCTTTATCGCCGCGGCAATTTCAACGGGACGTTCGATCAGCTGATACTCGACGGACTGATGCGGGAAAAAAACGCCGAGATCGCATTCTCGCCCGGGTTCCGCTGGGGCGCGAGCTTGCTGCCGGGGGAGACGATCACACGCGAACATCTGATGGACCAGACGGCGATCACTTATCCGTACGTGACCGCCAGCGAGCTGACCGGGCAGACTATCAAGACGATACTCGAGGACGTCGCCGATAACCTGTTCAATCCCGATCCTTACTACCAGCAGGGCGGCGACATGGTCCGGGTCGGGGGCATGCGCTACGCGATCGATCCAAACGCGTCGATCGGGCGGCGCGTCAGCCGGATGGAGCTCGACGGCAAGCCGATCGATGCGGACAAAAAGTACAAAGTCGCCGGGTGGGCGCCGGTATCCGAGGATGCGAGGGCCGCGGGCGGCGAAGCGATCTGGGACGTGCTCGAGCGCTACCTGCGCGATCAGAAGACGATCAAGCCGCGAACGCTGAACCTGCCGGCGCTCGCCGGCGTGGCAGGCAATCCCGGAATCGCGGCGACGAGTTCCTGATCGCGGCGGCGCGAGCCGTCACGCGATCGTCACCCGGGCGAACTTGCGTTTCCCGGCCTGAACGACGACGGTGGTGCCGGGAGCAACGATCAGAGCCTTGTCGCTGGCGACCTCGCCGTCGAGCTTCAGGCCGCGCTGCTCGATCAGGCGGATCGCCTCCGAAGTGCTGGCAGTCAGCCCCGCCTGCTTGCATAGTTGCGGCAGCGCCAGGCCCTTGCCGCCGCTGTGCAAGGTGATCTCCGGCATGCTCTCGGGCATTGCATGGTCGCGAAAACGCGCCTCGAACTCGGTCAGCGCGCGATCTGCCGCCTGGCGCGAGTGGAATCGCGCGACGATCTCCTGCGCCAGCTCGACCTTGGCATCGCGCGGATTGCGCCCCTCGGCGCATTCGCGCTTCAGCTGCGCGATTTCGTCGAGCGGCCGGAACGACAAAAGCTCGTAGTAGCGCCACATCAGCTCGTCGGAGATCGACATCAACTTGCCGAACATCTCCGCGGGCGCCTCGGTGATGCCGACGTAGTTGTCGAGCGACTTCGACATCTTGTTGACGCCGTCGAGCCCTTCGAGCAGCGGCAAGGTCAGGATGCACTGCGGCTCCTGGCCATAGTGGCGCTGCAACTCGCGGCCGACCAGCAGGTTGAATTTCTGATCGGTGCCGCCGAGCTCGACGTCGGCCTGCAGCGCGACCGAGTCGTACCCTTGCGCCAGCGGATAGAGGAATTCGTGCACGGCGATCGGCTGCCCGCTGGCATAACGCTTAGCGAAGTCGTCGCGCTCGAGCATCCGCGCCACCGTGTATCTGGCCGCAAGCCGGATCATGCCGTCTGCGCCGAGCGCTGACAGCCATTTGGCGTTGAACGCCACTTCGGTGCGGTCGCGGTCGAGGATCAGGAACGCCTGGTCGGTGTAGGTCTTGGCGTTGGCTTCGAGCTCCTCGCGCGACAACGGCGGGCGGGTGACATTGCGCCCCGTCGGGTCGCCGATCATGCCGGTGAAGTCGCCGATCAGGAAAATGACGTGGTGGCCGAGATCCTGCAGTTGCTTGAGCTTGTTGAACTGAACCGTATGGCCCAGATGCAGATCGGGACGGGTCGGATCGAAGCCTTCCTTGATCCGAAGCGGCTTGCCGCGCTTGAGCTTCGCGGCGAGCTCGGCCTCGACGATCAGCTCGTCGGCGCCGCGCTTGAAGACGGCCAGTTGCTGGGGGATGTCGATCGGCATGAGGGGGGTCTGCTACAATCCGCCGGTCCGCGCACAGGCTTGGGAGGCGGTTCGAGCGTGAGCAAGCTCGCGATTCTAGCGCAAAGGGCGGGTGCAGGCCGCGTCGCGGCAGTGTTCGTCATGATGGTCATCGGCGGCGTCGCCGCGTTCGGGTTCGTCCCCGGGATGGCGGACGCGGACATGACGACGCGGCTGGTCGTCCGCGATCTGGCGCTTCCGGCGTTGACGCCCGCGCCGATCGACGAAGGCTACTGGCGCGAAGCGCGAATCGAGCGAGGCGACACGCTCGGCAGTGTGCTTGCCCGCCTGTCGGTCACCGATGGCGCCGCCCAGCAGTTCCTGCGCACCGACCAGGGCGCCCGCCCGCTCTATCAACTGATGCCAGGCAAGTCGGTCCGGGTCGAGACCGACGGCGACGGGCGGCTGATGTCGCTGCGCTACCTGGCGCAAGGCGGCGCGCTGCTTCGCGTCGACCGCCGCGCCGATGGCTTCGTTGCCGCAAGCGCGCCGCCCGGTTACGGCGTGCGTACCGAAGTTCGCGCCAGCGAAATCCGCTCGTCGCTGTTCGGTGCCGCCGATGCGGCCGGACTGCCCGATGCGGTGACGATGCAACTGGCCGAAGTCTTTTCCGGCGACGTCGATTTCTATCACGACCTGCGGCGCGGCGATCGCTTTGCCGTCGTCTACGAAATGCGCGATGTCGACGGCGCGCCGGCCGGCGCGGGCAAACTGGTCGCCGCCGAGTTCGTCAACAAGGGCGTCGCCTATCGCGCCTTCCTCTGGCGCGGCGCCGACGGCAGCGAAGCGTACTACACGCAGGACGGCAAGAATCTGCGCAAGGCCTTCCTGCGCTCGCCGGTCGAATTCACGCGTATCACTTCCGGCTTTTCGCTGGCTCGATTTCATCCGTTCCTGCAAACCTGGCGTGCGCACAAGGGCGTCGATTTCGCCGCGCCTACCGGTACCCCGGTACGCGCCGCCGGCGACGGCAAGGTCCTCGTCGCCGGCCGGCAGAACGGCTACGGCAACGTCGTCATCCTGCAGCATGGCGGGGTCAACTCGACCGTGTACGCGCATTTGTCGCGCTTCGCCGCGGGGACGAAGCCCGGCGCGCGCGTCGCGCAGGGCACGGTGATCGGTTACGTCGGGCAGACGGGCTGGGCGACCGGCCCGCATCTGCACTACGAATTCCGCATCGCCAACGTCCAGCGCAATCCGATGACGATCGCGCTGCCGGATGCGCCGCCGCTGGGCGCCGGCGACAGGGCAGCGTATGAGGCGCGCATCGCGCCGCTTGCCGAAGCGCTCGCGCTCGGGCAGGTCGTCACCATCGCCGCCGGCGAGTAGCGGTCAAGCAGCGGTTGGCCAGCGAGCTCTACATCGGCCTGATGTCGGGCACCAGCGTCGACGGCGTCGACGCGGTGCTGGCCGATTTCGGCACCGCGCCCTGGCGAGTCCGCGCGCGCCGCCACGTTGCGTTCGAGCCCGCCCTTCGGGCCGAGCTCGATGCTCTGCAAAAAAGCGGCGCCGATGAATTGCACCGCTCGGCGCTCGCCGCCAATGCGCTGATGGATTGCTGCGCGGCTGCCGTGTCGGGGGTTCTCGCCGACGCAGGTCTCAAATCTTCGGACATCGCCGCGATCGGCCTGCACGGACAGACGGTGCGTCATCGGCCGGAGCTCCAGTTCACGACCCAGCTTGCCAATCCGGCGAGGCTCGCCGAAGCCTGCCGGATCGCTGTCGTCGCCGATTTTCGCAGCCGTGACGTCGCCGCGGGCGGGCAGGGCGCGCCGCTCGCACCCGCGCTGCACGCCGCGCTGTTCCGGGACGCTGCACGGCACCGCGTTGTGCTCAATATCGGCGGTATCGCGAACATCACCGACCTGCCGCCCGACGGCCCGGTACGAGGCTTCGACACCGGACCGGGCAACACGCTGCTCGATGCCTGGTGCATGCGGCACCGCGGCGAGGCGTTCGACCGTGACGGCGCATGGGCGGCGACCGGCCGGCCGATCGCGGCATTGCTCGAGGCGCTCTCCGCAGATCCGTATTTCGCGCTGCCGCCGCCGAAGAGCACCGGGCGCGATCACTTCAACCTGCGCTGGATGGAGTCGCAGCTGCGATCGTCGTACGCACCGGCCGACGTGCAACGAAGCTTGCTGGCGCTTACCTCGGCGACGATCGCCGAAGCGATCGCGGCGCATTGCGCGGGAGCGTCCGAGATAGTGGTATGCGGCGGGGGTGCGCACAACGGCGCGCTGTTGCGAGAGCTCGCCCGCGATCTCGGCGGTCGCGCGCTCGCGACGACCGAGGCGTATGGCGTCCCGGTCGGCGACGTCGAGGCGCTGGCGTTCGCGTGGCTCGCGCGCGAGTCGATTGCCGGACGGCCGGGCAATCTGCCGGCGGTGACCGGTGCGCGGGGCCCGCGCGTGCTGGGCGCCGTCTATCCGGCGTAGCGGCTGAATCCGGCGAGCGCGGAATGAAAAACGGGCGCCGCCGGCGCCCGTCGATGTCCGGACGGATCGAAGCTCTAGGTGGTCGAGAACGACGAGCCGCAGCCGCAGGTGGTCGTGGCGTTGGGGTTCTTGATCACGAACTGCGCGCCCTCGAGCCCTTCGGTGTAGTCGATCTCGGCGCCGACCAGGTACTGGTAGCTCATCGGGTCGATCAGCAGCATCACCCCGTTCTTTTCCATCGACGTATCGTCTTCGTTGACGGTTTCGTCAAAAGTGAAGCCGTACTGGAAGCCCGAGCACCCGCCGCCGGAGACGAACACCCGCAGCTTGAGGTCGGGATTGCCTTCCTCGTCGATCAGCGTCTTGACCTTCGCCGCCGCGGCGTCGGTGAACACAAACGGGGCGGGCATTTCGGTCATTGCATTCATCATCTACTCCGGTTCATTGCACCGCTATAGCGCTGCCTCATTATCGGCCGCGTCGCGGATGCGGTCAATTCGCGTCGACTCGGCTCATTCGCCGGTCGCGCGCTTCAGTTCCACCACTTCGGCGGTCTCCTGGCCGACATGCATCAGCTTGCCCTGGACGATGGCGCCGACATGCATTTCGAGCGTTCTGTAGACCACGTCTCCATGGACCTGCGCCTTGGCCTGCAGTTCCAGGTGATCGCTGGCCGAAACCGGACCGGCGACCGCGCCGTTGATGACCACGTGTGAGACGCGGACTTCGCCGTCGATCTTCGCACGCTCGCTGATGACCAGCGTGCCGGGCTGATTGTCGACCGTCGACACCTTCCCGTGCACGGTGCCATCGATGCGAAGACCGCCGGAGAAGACAAGGTCGCCATCGACCGTCGTACCGGCGCCGATCAGGCTGTCCAGTCGCTTTTGTGTCGGACGGGTCTTCCTCTGCTCGAACATGGAGGTCTCCTACGAAAGAATCAAGTTGCGCGTCGCCTTCGGGCTCGCCTGGCCTGGCTCGAGCACTTTCGCCTCCAGGCTCTTCAGCTGGCTGCCCGGCGGTACGCTGATCGTTCCTTCAACCCTCTGATAGTACTTGAATTTCAACTGCAGCGCCGCCGCGTTCTCCGGCTGGCCCTCGGGCAGCTCTATGGTCATCGGGCCGTTCTTGTCGATCAGATTCGCCTGCATGCTCAGGCGGCCGGAAAATTCATCGGTCGGCTTGCCCCCTCGCACGATCAACAGGCTGAACCGGTAGGTGTCGTCGCTGGCGCGCTCGGCCGAGAGCCGCTGTATCGAAATCGCGCCCTGCTTGCCGCTGTCACTGAACAATTGCTGCAGGAAGGCGAGCTCCTCCTTGATCTGCGTGTTCTCGCTCTGCAGATCGAGCGTCTGCCGCGAAAGCGTGGTTTGCGCGCCACGTGCTACGCCCAGATCGCTTTCGAGCTCGCTCGTCCTGGCGCGCAAGCGCGCGTTGTCTTCCTTCAGCTGGTCGCGTTCGGCCTCGAGCCTCGCGCGCTCCTGCGCGACTTCGGTCCGGTTGAACCCGCCCAGGAATTGCCCGAAGTCGAAGCCCCACCACCACATGCCGCCAATCAGCGCGAGGACGATCAGCACCAGCGGGATCTTCAGCCGCCAGCTGTGCTCGATGCGCACCGCCATCCTGGCCGCGCTGATGCCGAAGTGCTGCCGAATCTTGCGCCCGACGGCGCGCGTCGTCACCATCGGTATCTCAGGTATCTCAGGGCATCACCGGCGGGGCGGTCAGCCCGGTCGTCTCGGCCAGGCCGAACATCAGATTCATGTTCTGGATCGCCTGGCCCGCGGCGCCCTTGACCAGATTGTCTATGACGGCCACGACGACAGCGATGTCGCCGCCCTGCGGCCGATGCACGGCGACGCGGCAGACGTTGGATGCGCGTACCGATCGCGTCTCCGGATGGCTACCCGCCGGCATCACGTCAACGAAGGGCTCGCCGGCATAGCGCTTTTCGAACAGCGCCTGCAGGTCGACGCCGCGATCGGTCAGACGCGCATAGAGCGTGGCCAGGATGCCGCGGACCATCGGCACCAGATGCGGCGTGAAGACGACTGTCACCGGAGACTTGCTGCGGCCGTTCAAGCCGTGCACGACTTCGGGATGGTGGCGATGGCCACCGAGGTTGTAGGCCTTGAAGTTGTCAGAAGCCTCGCTGAACAACAGGCCGAGCTCCGCCTTGCGGCCGGCGCCCGAGACGCCGGACTTGGCGTCGGCGATCAGGTGGTCGACGTCGACGATGCCCGCCTCCACCAGCGGCAGAAACCCCAGCTGGATCGCCGTCGGATAACAGCCCGGATTGCCGACGATGCGGGCCTCGCGGATCGCATC
>DASYJB010000052.1:0-23092 GCA_035996965.1 Casimicrobiaceae bacterium
CCCCGTCGCGCGTAAGTGCGCGACGGGCATCGAAACCCTAGCGAAGGAGTCACCGATGTTTAGTCGCCTCATCACGATCGCCCTCACGGCAATCGGCCTCGCTGCCGGCGCCCAGGCGCAGGCCGCCAACCCGCAGGTCGACCTGGACACGACCGCGGGCAAGATCCGCATCGAGCTCGACCCGGCGGCGGCGCCGAAGACGGTCGAGAATTTTCTCGCCTACGTCAAGGCCAAGCATTACGACGGTACGCAATTTCATCGCGTCATACCCCGCTTCATGATCCAGGGCGGCGGGTTCACCACCGACTTCAAGCAGAAGCCGACGCGGCCGCCGATCCTGAACGAGGCCGAGCAGAGCAGCAAGGCGGGGCTTGCCAACGTCCCGGGGACGATAGCGATGGCGCGCACCGGCGACCCGAACTCGGCGACCGCGCAGTTTTTCATCAATATCAACGACAACAAGTCGCTCAACTTCCGCGAGGCGACGCCACAGGGCTACGGCTACGTGGTCTTCGGCAAAGTCGTCGACGGCATGGACGTGGTCAGCAAGATCGCGGCGACGCCGACCGGCAGCGGCGGCCCGTTCGCGAGCGACGTCCCGGTCGAGCGCGTGATCATCAAGAGCGCGACCGTCGTCGGGCCGAATTGACATGACCACGGCCATCCTGCATACCAACCACGGCGCGATCAGCATCGAGCTGGACGAGGAGAGCGCGCCGAAAAGTGTGGGCAACTTCCTGGCGTATGCGCGCGCCGGACACTTCGACCACACGATTTTCCATCGTGTGATCGACGGCTTCATGATCCAGGGAGGCGGCTTCGGCGCCGACTTCAAGCAGAAGCCGACCAGGCCGCCGGTCGAGAACGAGGCCAAGAACGGGCTCAAGAACGACCGTTACACCGTCGCGATGGCGCGCACGTCGGATCCGCATTCGGCGACCGCGCAGTTCTTCATCAACGTCGCCGACAACGCCTTTCTCAATCATCGCTCGCCGGACGCGAACGGCTGGGGGTATTGCGTGTTCGGCCGCGTCGTCTCGGGCAAGGACGTCGTCGATCGGATCAAGGGCGTTGCGACCGGCCGGCGCGGCGGGCACGACGACGTGCCGACCGAGGACGTGGTGATCGAGCGCGCGGAAGTCGTCGAGAGCTAGCGCGTAAAGGGGTCATGTTAACTTTCACCATGCGAGCGCCAACTTTGCGCTGTCACCTGGGCGAAAGTTAACCTGACCCCTTGATTAGCCGCCGATGGCGCCAACGCTGTTCGTCTCAGACCTGCACTTGTCGCGCGAACGGCCCGCGCTGGTCGAGGCATTTCGGGCCCTGCTCGCCGGGCCAGTGCGCGAGGCCGCTGCGCTGTACGTGCTGGGCGACCTGTTCGACATCTGGCTCGGCGACGACCAGCTGCGCGACCCGCTGGCGGCCGATGTTGCCGCCGCGCTGGCGGCGAGCGCGGACGCCGGCGTCCGCGTCTATCTGCAGCGTGGCAATCGGGACTTCCTGCTGGGCGAGCGTTTTGCGCGAGCCGCCGGCGCCACCTTGTTGCCCGACGCCATTGTTCATCCGTTGCATGGCACGCCTACGCTGCTGATGCACGGCGATCAGCTTTGCACCGACGACTTGAAATACCAGCGTTACCGCGCGTGGTGGGCGGATCCCGCGCACCGGCGCCGCTTCCTGGCGCTCCCCTGGTTCGCGCGCCGCGGCATCGGCGCGATACTGCGCGGCGCCAGCCGTCGAGCCAACCGCGGCAAGACGGAGACAATCATGGATGTCAGCAACGACGCCGTCGTCGCGGCGCTGCGCGAGCATCGCGTGTCGCGGCTGATTCACGGCCATACGCATCGGCCGGCGCGGCACGAGCACGTCGTCGACGATGTGCGCCGCGAGCGCCTGGTGCTCGCCGACTGGTACGACCGCGCCAGCTATCTCTTCGTCGATGAACAAGGCGCCGAAGCGCGCTCCTACGAGGGCGGCAGCGGCCGCTGACGGCGCGGCGGTATCAGCCCAGCGCCTGCGCGAAGTCGGCGATCAGGTCGTCGCAGTCCTCGATGCCGACGGAAATGCGGATCAGCGAGTCGGCGATGCCCATGCTCGCGCGCCGCTCCGGTCCCATTTCGTGAAAAATCGTGTGCGCGACCGGAATCGCCAGGGTCCGGTTGTCGCCGAGGTTGGACGAGAGCACCACGCAGCGCAGGCGATTGAGAAAATCGAAGCAGTCGAGCGCCGGATCGAGCTCGAACGACAGCAGTGCGCCGTAATCGGCGAACAGTTCGCCCGCCAGCCGGTGCTGCGGATGCGAGGCCAATCCCGGATAGTAGACGGCGCGCACCTCGGACCGCGCATCGAGGAAGCGCGCCAGCGCAAGCGCGTTCGTACATTGCCTCTGCATACGCAAGGCCAGCGTCTCCGCGCCGACGGCCAGGTGGTGCGCCTGCTCGGCGGCCAGCGTGCCGCCCCAGTCGCGGAGGCCCTTTTTCCTGATCTGCGTAATGCCCCAAAGCTCGGGCTTCGGTCCCTTGTAATCGTCGTAGATGTTCGGGTAGCGCGTCCAGTCGAAGCCGCCGGTGTCGGTGATGCTGCCCCCCAGCGCGTTGCCGTGACCACCGATGTACTTGGTCAGCGCATTGACGACCAGCGCGGCCTTGACCGTCTTCGGACGAAACAGGTACGGCGAAGTCATCGTATTGTCGACGACGTAGACGATGCCGCGCGCCGCGCAGAGCTCGCCGATCCGGGCCAGGTCGGCGATCTGCGTGCGCGGATTGGCGATCGTCTCGACGAATACGATGCGCGTTTGCCGCGTCAACGCCGCCTCGACGGCATCGGCGCTGGTGGCGTCGACGAAGCTCACCCGATCGCCGTGTGTGGCCAGCGTATTGAACATGCTGTTGGTGTTGCCGAACAGGAACGCGCTGGAGACGACGTGATCGTCCTCGCGCAGCAGCGCGAGCAGGATGGCGCCGATCGCGGCCATGCCGGTGCCGAAGCACACCGTCGCGACCCCGTCTTCCATGCGGTTGATCTTTTCCTCGAGCGCGGCGGTCGTCGGGTTGCCCTGCCGCCCGTAGACATAGCCCTGCGCGCGTCCCTGGAATACCGCGGCCAGCTCGCGCGCGTCGCGGTAGCCATACGCGACCGACAGGTGCAACGGCTTGTGCAGCGCGCCGTGCTCGACGGCGGCCTCGCGGTCGGCGTGCAGAATCGAGGTGGTGAATCCGGTCTTGCGCGACATCGGATCGCTCCAGCAAAAAGGCCCGTCAGCTTGCGCTAAACGGGCCCCGGATCGATTCGTCGCCTCGCTTTAGCTGAATTTGTATAGCGCCCGCAAGCTGCGAAGCCGCCGTTGCCGGCAACTCCGATTCAAATCGGCGCTCTCGGTCAGTATCGCCGCAAACGGCGGATCAGTCAATGCCCGCTTTAGCCGGCGGCGAGCAGCGATTCCTCGCTTTCGCCGCGCGTTTCGTCGCGCTCGCGCGCGAGATGCGACAGGTAATCGGCGGTGACGTCGCCGGTCACGTAATAGCCGTCGAAGCACGAGGCCTCGAATTCCTTGAGCCGCGGATTGGCGCCGCGCACCGCGCGCTTCAGCGCTTCGAGATCCTGGTAGATCAGGAGATCGGCGCCGATCTCGTTCGCGATCTCGGCTTCGGTGCGTCCGGTCGCCACCAGCTCGCGCGCGGTCGGCATGTCGATGCCATAGACATTCGGATAGCGCACCGGCGGGCTGGCCGAAGCGAAATAGACCTTGCGCGCGCCGGCCTCGCGCGCCATCTGCACGATCTCCCGGCTGGTCGTCCCGCGCACGATCGAGTCGTCCACCAGCAGCACGACCTTGTCCTTGAATTCGATGCCCATCGGGTTGAGCTTCTGGCGTACTGACTTGCGGCGGATCGCCTGCCCGGGCATGATGAACGTGCGGCCGATATAGCGATTCTTGACGAAGCCCTCGCGGTATTTGAGGCCCAGCGAGTTGGCGAGCTCCAGCGCCGAGGGCCGGCTGGAGTCGGGAATCGGGATGACGACGTCGATATCCTGCGCCTCGGGCATGCCGCGGATCTTCTTCGCCAGCTCGCCGCCCATCCGCAATCTCGATTCATAGACCGACGCGCCGTCGATCACCGAGTCCGGCCGCGCGAGGTAGACGAATTCGAAGATGCAGGGCATCAGCTGCGGATTCTCCGCGCACTGCCGGGCGTGAAACTTTCCGGTCTGGTCGACATAGATCGCTTCACCCGGCGCCACGTCGCGCAGCACCGAAAAGCCCAGCGCCTCGAGGGCAACCGACTCGCTGGCGACGACGTACTCGGTGCCGCCCATCGATTCGTTGACGCCGATGATCAACGGCCGGATGCCGAACGGATCGCGAAAAGCAAGCAATCCGTAGCCGGCGATCATCGCGACGATCGCATACGCGCCGCGGCAGCGCTTGTGCACGGCGGCGACCGCGGTAAAGATCGCATTGGCATCGAGCTTGGCATGATGCGCCGCGCGCTCGAGCTCCAGCGCGAGCACGTTGAGCAGTACCTCCGAATCGGAGTTGGTGTTGACGTGGCGGAAATCGAGCTGGAACAGCTCGCGCTTCAGCGCCTCGCTATTGGTCAGGTTGCCGTTGTGCGCCAGTGTGATCCCGAACGGCGAGTTCACATAGAACGGCTGCGACTCGAGGTCCGATGTGGCCGACCCGGCCGTCGGGTAGCGGCAGTGGCCGATGCCCGTGCTGCCCATCAGTTCGCGCATATTGCGCGTGCGGAACACATCGCGCACGTATCCCGGGCCCTTGTACATGTGGAAGATCGGGCCTTCGCTGGTCACGATGCCGGCCGCGTCCTGGCCGCGGTGCTGCAGCAAGAGCAGCCCGTCGTAGAGCAGCTGGTTGACGGGCGTATGGGTGACGGCGCCGATGATTCCGCACATGTCAGCTCGCTCCCGCCTGGACGACCTGCTTGGCTGACCTCTTGTCCGGCTTCGGAAAGGCGAGCTGCTCGGCCCATCGCTGCGGCAGCCAAGGCCTCAAACTGAGAGCCGCATCGACCAGTGCCGGCGCGAACGTCGCACGACGCCACCAGTCCTGCTGAGGAAAGGTCGTCAGGCCGGCGATCAGCACGCCGATGACGACGATCAGCAGTCCCCGAGCGATACCCAGCACCGCGCCCAGCGTCCTGTCGACGAAGCCCAGGCCAACCGCGCGCACCAGGCGCGACAGCAACCAGCCGAGCAGCGCGCCGACGAGCAGCACGACGACGACGATCAGCACGAAAGCGCCGATGTACCGTACGCGCGGCGCGTCGCCAAGCGCCGGCAGCCACGCGGCGAGCACTTCGGCGTACTGGAATGCGGCGACCAGCGCGACGACCCACGCCGCCAGCGAAATCACCACGCGCACAAACCCGCGCGCGAAGGCGAATACGGTCGACAGACCGATGATCCCGATGACGACGAAGTCAAATGCGGTCATTGGGTGATGATGGCGTTGCCGTAGCCCGCGGCCTTGATGTTGGCAAGAGCGACATCGGCGGCTTCGCGTGACGGATAGCCGCCGACGCGCACGCGCTGCACCGGTCCCTGGCGAGTGGCGACCGGCTCGACGCGAGCCGGGAAGCCGGAAGCGAGCAGTTTCGCGGCCAAATCGGCCGCCGCCTGACTATCGGCCAGCGCCGCCACTTGCACGAACAGCGCGCCGCCGGTCGAAGGCGCAGGCTCGGCCCCGGCTTTCGCGGCCGGCGCCCCGCTCGCGGGCGCACCCGCGGGCGTCTGCGGCCGCATCGCGTCGGGTGCCGAGGACATGATCGCCGGTGCGCGGTTCGCACCGGACTGGCCGAGCACGCGCTGCTCGGCTGCCGCCAGCGTTCGCTCGGGCGCCGGTGCGGCACTACCGGCGCCCGCCGTCGGCGCGGCAGGCGGCGTCTCGGTCGCGGCTTTGTTCTCGGCGCCCTTGTCGGGGGACAAGGCCGTGACAAATTTGCCCTGGTCGATCGGTGGGATCTGGATCGATACGTCGTTGCCCAGCGGCTTGGGAGCGCTTTCCAGCAGCATCGGCAGCATCACCGCCGCCGCCAGCGCGAGCACGACCGCCCCCACGAGCCGGCGGCGTGCGCGCCGCTTGAGTTCATCGACTGCGGGATCGGCAATCTCGGGACGGGTCGCCATTCGTTTCAGTTGGGGTTGGACGGGGTCGAATCAAGCAGAATTGGCAAGCGCCGTGCCGCCAGAAGGCTCGCGCTTCAAGCGCTGGTTGGCGGCGGCGATTCATCGTGCAGGTTCCCCGGCCGGACCGGTTCGCTCCTTCGCCGCCAGTACCGCGGCGACGGTGAGAAACGAGCCGAAAACAATAATTCTATCAGCTTCTGCGGCCTCCTCGCGTGCCGCGCGGTAAGCGGCCGCAGGATCGGCGTACTCGCGCACCGCACCGGGCGCGACGCCGGCGTCTTGCAGCCGCTGTCTCAACGCATCGGCGCCTGAACCTCGCGGCGGCGGAAGCGTCGCGACCTCCCAGCGATCGACACGCGGGATCAGAGGCGCGATCACCGCATCGATGTCCTTGTCCGACATGATGCCGAAAACTGCGATCGTCCGCGGATGAAAGCCCATCGCGCCGAGATTGTCGGCGAACGCACGCGCCGCCTGCGGATTGTGCGCGACGTCGAGCACGGTGACAGGGCGGCCCGGAAGGACCTGGAAGCGGCCTGGTAATTCGATTCCGACCAGCGCGGCGCGCACCGCGCCCATCGACAATGGAACCCGATCGCGCAAGGCATCGACCGCGCAGAGCGCGGTCGACGCATTGGCCAGCTGGTAATTGCCGCGCAGCGCCGGATAAGGCAGCCCATGCCGCGCTCCGCCCGGGCCCCAGTAGTCCCATTGCGCGCTTTGTGCGGTGTAGCCGTAGTCGCGGCCGATGCGCACCAGCGTCGCGCCTATCGCCGCAGCGTGCGCGATCAGCGACGCCGGCGGATCGCGGTCGGCGCAGATCGCCGGCTTGGCGGGGCGGAAAATGCCGGCCTTTTCACGCCCGATGTCCTCCCGTGTGGCGCCGAGATACTCGACATGGTCGATGGCGACCGTCGTGACCACCGCCACATCGGGGTCGACGATATTGACCGCATCGAGACGCCCGCCGAGGCCGACCTCGAGGATCAGCGCGTCGAGCTTTTGCCGGGCGAACAGCCACAGCGCGCCGAGCGTGCCGTATTCGAAATAGGTGAGCGGCGTCCCGGCGCGAGCAGCCTCGACCGCGGCGAAAGCGTCGCACAGCGCGTCGTCGCTCGCTTCGGCGCCGTTGATGCGGACGCGCTCGTTGTAGCGCAAGAGATGCGGCGACGTGTACATCGCGACGCGATAACCGTCGGCACGGAGCATCGCTTCCAGCAGCGCGCAGGTCGACCCCTTGCCGTTGGTCCCGGCGACGGTGATTACCGGACGGGCCGGCGCCACGTCCAGCCGGGAGGCGACGCTTTCGACGCGGTCCAGCCCCAGCGCGATCGCCTTCGGGTGCAGCGTTTCGAGATACGCGAGCCACTCGGCAAGGGTGGAGGGCGGGCTCACGGGACGGCGGCGCGGGATGTGCGCCGGGAATGGCGCGTCAGCCGGTCGGCAGCGGCTGCCGCTGCAACAGGGTCAGCAGCCTCGGCAATTCGTCCTTCAGCGCTCGCCGGTCGACGATCATGTCGATCGCGCCCTTTTCCAGCAGAAACTCGGCGCGCTGGAATCCTTCCGGCAGCTTTTCGCGAACCGTCTGCTCGATCACTCGGGGGCCTGCGAAGCCGATCAGCGCGCCCGGCTCGGCGATGACCACATCGCCGATCATCGCGAAGCTCGCCGACACGCCGCCCATCGTCGGATCGGTCAGTATCGAAACGAACGGCAGCCGCGCCTTCGACAACTCCTGCAGGACCGCTGTCGTCTTGGCCATCTGGAACAGCGAGCTGACGCCCTCCTGCATACGCGCTCCGCCGCTCGACGTGATGCAGACGAACGGCACGCGATTGTCGTACGCCACGCGCACGCCGCGGACAAAGCGCTCGCCGACGACCGAGCCCATCGACCCACCCATGAACTCGAACTCGAACACTGCGAGCACCAGCGGCGTCGACTTGATGCTGCCTTGCATCACGACCAGTGCGTCGGTCTCGCCGGTTTCCTCGAGTGCAGCCGACAGGCGCTCCGGATACTTGCGCGTGTCCTTGAATTTCAGGCTGTCAATCGGGAGCACTTCCGACCCGATCTCGTAGCGCCCTTCCGCATCGAGCAGCTGGTCGACGCGCTCGCGCGCGGTCAGGCGCGCATGATGATTGCACTTGGGGCAGACGTTGAGGTTCTTTTCGAGATCGGTTCGATACAGCACGGCTTCGCAGGACTGGCATTTGACCCACAGCCCTTCGGGCATCGACTTCCTGCCTGTTCCCGGCGATGCCTTGATGCGCGGCGGTAAGAGCTTCTGCAACCAACTCATACGGTCTCCCCGGGTCCCGTCAGGCGGCTCGTTTGGCGACTTGGTCGACAGCCGCGCGTATTGTAGCCAACCAGGCGCCGACGCGCGCCGGCGCCTCGTCCGCCGGCCCGCGCTCGATCTCTTCGATGATACGGCTGCCGATCACCACGGCGTCGGCATGCGCGGCGATCGCCCGCGCGCTCGCCGCATCGCGGATCCCGAAGCCGACGCCGATCGGAAGGCTGACGTGCCTTCGTATTTCCGCGAGTCTCGCGGCGACCTCGGCGGTGTCGAGATGACCGGCGCCGGTGACTCCCTTCAGCGAGACGTAGTAGACGTAGCCGCGCGCCATGGCGCCGACGAGAGACATGCGCGCGGCCGGGGTCGTCGGTGACAACAGGAAGATCGGCGCGAGGCCGCGCGCGACGACGAGCGCTGCGAAGTCCCGCGCTTCCTCCGGTGGATAATCGACGACGATGACGCCGTCGACGCCGGCCGCGTTCGCCCGCCCGGCGAATTCTCCGGCGCCCATCGCCTCGATCGGGTTGGCGTAGCCCATCAGCACGACGGGCGTCGTCGCGTCGCGCTGGCGGAACGCGCCGACGATCGCCAGCACGTCGACGAGCCCCACGCCCTGCGCGAGCGCGCGTTCGGACGCCCGCTGGATCACCGGGCCGTCGGCCATCGGATCGGAGAACGGCACGCCCAGCTCGAGCACATCGGCGCCCGCGCGAACCAGCGCGTGCATCACCGACGGCGTCAGCGCGGGCGACGGATCGCCTGCGGTGACGTACGGAATCAGCGCGGTACGGCCGGCCGCGCGAAGCTTCGCGAAAGTCGCATCGATACGATTCACCGGCAAGGCTTGGCCGTCGGCTCGCCTCACCGCAGCGACGGATCGCATTCGGGCCGGCAATGGAAGTGCAGGCCCGCGCGCTCGGCAACGGTGTTCATGTCCTTGTCGCCGCGGCCCGAGAGATTGACCAGCAGCAGCTTGTCGCGCGACAGCGTCACCGCCAGCCGCGCCGCATGCGCCAGCGCGTGACACGATTCGAGTGCGGGAATGATGCCCTCGATGAGGCAGCAATCGTGAAAGGCCGCCAGCGCCTCGTCATCGGTTACCGTCACATATTCGGCGCGGCCGCTGTCCTTGAGCCAGGCATGCTCGGGGCCCACACCCGGATAGTCGAGACCCGCCGATACCGAATGCGTCGCCGCGATCTGGCCGTTCGCGTCCTGCAGAAGATAAGTGCGGTTGCCGTGCAGCACGCCGGGTCGTCCGGCGGTCAGCGAGGCCGCGTGCCGGCCCGTGGCAATGCCGTCGCCGGCTGCTTCGACGCCGATCAGCCGGACCCGGTCGTACGGAATGTACGGATGGAAAATGCCTATCGCGTTCGAACCGCCGCCGACGCAGGCGATCACCGCATCCGGCTGGCGGCCAGTCATTTCCGGCACCTGTGTCAGGCATTCGCGGCCGATGACCGTCTGGAAATCGCGCACCATCATCGGATACGGATGTGGTCCGGCGACGGTGCCGATGATGTAAAACGTGTCTTCGACGTGCGTCACCCAGTCGCGCATCGCCTCGTTCAGCGCGTCCTTCAGCGTCTTCGAGCCCGACTCGACAGGAACGAGCTCAGCGCCCAGGAGCTTCATGCGAAACACGTTCTGCGCCTGACGTCTGACGTCCTCGGATCCCATGTAGACGACGCATTGCATGCCGAAGCGCGCGGCGACGGTCGCGGCAGCGACGCCGTGCTGACCCGCGCCGGTCTCGGCGATCACGCGCCGCTTGCCCATCCGCCGCGCCAACAGCGCCTGCCCGATGCAGTTGTTGATCTTGTGCGCGCCGGTGTGGTTCAGGTCCTCGCGTTTGAAATACAGCTGCGCGCCGCCGAGCTTTTCCGACCATCTCCTGGCGTGGTAGACCGGGCTCGGGCGGCCGACGTAATGCTTGAGCTCGTATTCGAACTCGGCGACGAACTCGGGATCGGTTCGATAGCGGGCGTACTGGTCGCGCAGTTCGTCGAGGGCGTGGATCAGCGTCTCGGCGACGAACACGCCGCCGTACGGCCCGAAGTGGCCGCTCTCGTCGGGAAGCGCGTACGGTACGTCAGCCATCTGCATCACGCACTCCTCGGATGAACGCGGCGATCTTCGCCGGGTCCTTGACGCCTTTGTGCGGTCTGCCATCGTCGCCGGTGGTCTCTACGCCGCTCGATACGTCGACCGCCCACGGCCGCAATGCCCGGATCGCGGCGCCGACGTTGTGCGGCGTCAGCCCGCCGGACAGAATCAGCGGTTGCGCGAGTCCCGCGTCGAGCCGCGTCGCCAGCGCCTGCCAATCGAAGGTCCGGCCGGTGCCGCCCGGCATCCCGCCGGGCTCGAACGCGTCGAACAACAGCCCCCGCGCATCGCGATAACGCGAAGCGTATTGTAGCAAATCGACGTCCTGCCGCACTGGAACCGCCTTGATGTAAGGCCGTGCGAACGACGCGCACAGCGCTTGCGGCTCGTCGCCGTGGAATTGCAGGACGTCGAGCGCCGCCGCGTCGAGCGCGGCGCGCACCGCGGCGGGCTGCGGATCGACGAACAGGCCGACGATGGTGACGAACGCAGGCACCGCGGCGGAAATCGCGCGCGCCTGCTCGAATTCGACCTTGCGCGGCGTACCGGGCCAGAAAACCAGGCCGATGGCATCGGCGCCCGCGTTCGCCGCCGCCAGCGCGTCGTCGACGCGGGTGATGCCGCAGATCTTGACGCGCGTGCGCGATGCGGGCTTCATCGTGCGTGCATCGCTTTTCAGGTGCCGAACGCACGGACCGGCGCGTGCGTCGAGGGAAGATTCCACCGCGGCGGATAGTCGATGCCGGTCAGGTACAGACCGTCGGCAGCGAACGTCGGCGCGGCGCGCGTGCGATCTCGGCCGGCCAGCAACTCGGCGATCCACCCCGGCGGATGGCGGCCGTTGCCGACATAGACCAGCGCGCCCACGATGTTGCGGACCATGTGCTGCAAAAAGGCATCGGCGTGAAAATCAAAGCGGACCATGTCATCCTCGCGCGCGATATCGAGCCGGTCGAGCATCCGGGTGGCCGATTTCGCCTGGCATTCGGCGGCGCGAAAGGCAGAAAAATCGTGTCTGCCCAGCAGCGCATCGGCGCTGCCCCGCATGAGGTCGAGCGCAAGCGGCCGATGGTACCAGCCGACGCGGCCTGCGAGCAGCGCCGGCCGCACCGGCCGATCGAGCAGCAGATAAGTGTAATGCCTGCCGGTCGCGGCGAAGCGCGCGTGGAATTCCGCCGGCACACCGAGTCCCCAGCGGACTGCGACCGATGAAGGCAGCAATGCGTTGACGCCGCGAACCCAGGCAGTGTCGGCGCGGCGCGCGTCGGTATCGAAGTGCACAACCTGGATCGCCGCATGCACGCCGGCATCGGTACGTCCCGCCGCGACTGTCGACAGCGGCGCATCGGCGATTTCCGATAACGCGCGCTCCAGGGCGTCCTGCACGCCGGTCCCGTCGGCTTGCGTCTGCCAGCCGTGAAACGACGCCCCGTCGTATTCGAGGCCGAGAGCGATTCTCATTGGACACACGCAAGCGCGGCAATCATCACCGAGTCGGTACGATACCAAACGCGCCGCGCCCGCAAAAAAAACGGCGGCATGCGCTGCCGCCGTTCTTGCCTCTCGCGAGGCGACTAGGCAAGTTTGGACAGCAGCGTCTTCGCCTCGGTCTTCTGCTCGTCGTCGCCCTCGTGCAGCACTTCCTGCAGGATTTCGCGCGCACCCTCGACGTCGCCCATCTCCTGATAAGCCTTGGCCAGGTCCAGCTTGGTCGCCGCGTCGTGCCACTGGCCATCGAGCACCGACGGCGTCGGATCCTCGAAGGTCGAACGGTCGGGATCGAACGCGAGGTCGAGCTTGTCGAGCTCGATCGCCGCCGCCGGGCGCGCAAGCTGCGGTGCCGGTGCGCCCGCGGTGGCGAACGCGCGCTCGGGCTCAGGCGCCGGCTTGGGCTGCGCCGCGGGCGGCGCGGCGTGAACCGGCTCGTCCAAATGGAAGTCGAGATCGAACTTCGGAACGGATTCCGGCTCCAGACTGAGGCTGTCGTTGAGCGGGGCGAACTTGTCGCTCGACGCCTTGGACGCCGGAGTGGCGAACCCTGAAGTCTTTTCGAACGGCATCATCGAATCGCTGGCGGGGCGACTGGACTTGGCGACTTCCTGTGCCGCGCCGGCGAGTATCGCGGCCGGCGTCTTGGGCTCTTCGCCCGAGCTCGGCGCCAGCGAAATATCGTCATCGAGCGAAAAGTCGAGCGGCGTAGCCACCCGCGGCTCGGCCTTGTGCTCGGGCGGCACCGAGAACACCTGCGTATCGCTGACCGGAGGTTCCGCCGCTGCTGCGGCGGCCGCCGCCGCGGGCGTCGCGGCAAAGGCCGAGCCGCCGGCCTCGGTGAACAGCGGATTCGCCGGATCGAGCTGGCGTCCGAGCGCCATGGCCTTCTGCCACACCTCGCCCTGGCCGCCCGATACCGAATAGAGCTCGCTGGCGACTGTCTCGAACGCGGACGGCTTGTTGTGTTGCGAATGGATCTCCAGCAACTTGAGGTAGATCTCCTGACGTTGCGGATCCTTCTTCAGCGCATCCTTGAGAATTTCCTCCGCCTGCGCGTCGCGGCCATAAGCGAGATAGACCTCGGCTTCCGCGATCGGATCGACCTCGTCGGTGTCGATGTTGCCGAGGCCCTCGCGGCTGAAATCGCTGGCCAGCGAATTGTCGCCGGTGTTGACGACGCCGCCGCCGGTCGAGCCGAACACGGTGTTCGTCTTGATGTCGGTGCCCGAGATGATGCTGTCCTCGAACCGCGTGGTCTTGCGCCGGCGTGCCGCCACGATGCCGGCGATTCCCGCGAGCAGCACCAGCGCGCCTCCGCCGATCGCCCAAGTCGGCGTGTTGCCGAACAGGTCGTCGATGAATGACGGCTCGGGCTTGGTCGGTGCTTTCTTCGGCGGAGCCGCCTTCGGCACGACCGCCTTCGGCTCGGCCTTCGTTTCGGGCGCCTTGGTCTCCGGCGGCGGCAACTCCGGCGCCTTGGCCTCGGGCGGTGGCGTTACCGGCGTCGGTGCCGCAACCGTCGGTGCCGCAACCGTCGGCGCCGCAGCGGTCGGCGCAGGCGGCGGCACGACGACCGCCGGGGCCGGTGTCGGCGCAGGCGCCGTAGCCGCCGGCGTCGACGCGGCGACCTTCGGCGCTTCCGCCGGCGCCGCGGGCGCCTTACCCTTGGCGGCTTCGGCGCTGGCCTGGAGCGACGACATCGTCTGATTCTTGAGCTCGACCGCGCGCTGCAGATCGCGCACCGTCTTCTCGAGCTCGGCGACGCGCGCATTGGCGTCGCGCAGCGCCTTGTCCTTGGCAGCGAGATCTTCGGCCAGCGCCGTTCCTGCGGCAGCGCCCTTGCCGGCTTCGCGCGAGACGCGCAACTGATCCTTGCCCGGTTGCGCCGCGCTCGCCTTGTCCTCGACTGCCGTGGTGATCCTTCCGCTCGCCGACTGCCTTGCTGCGGTTGTGTCGGTCGCCGGCGCTGCGCCGGCCACGCGGTCGCGATACGCGCGCCAGTCGGCGGCTTGCACTCTGACGACCTGCGTCGCTTCGCTTTGCGGGACAGCCGCGATCTGGTCGGCTTGCGGCACGGTGACGATCTGGCCGCTGCGCAGCCGATTCATGTTGCGCTCGTCGAACGCGTTCTCATTGCTTCGGAACAGTGCGACCAGCATCTGCTCGAGGCTGACGTTTTCAGGTTTCGTCTGCTGGGCGATCTTCGACAGCGTGTCGCCACGCTTGACCGTATAGGTCGGCCCGGCGGCAGGCGCACCCTCGGCGGGCGCGGCGGCGGCCGAACGGCGCGGAGCGGGCGCGGTGGCAGCAGCGGCGGCCGCAGTGGAACCGGCCTGAGCGCGCGCAGCAGCAGCGGCGCCGGCCTGGGCGCGAATCGGCGCCGTGGGCTCGACGGCCTGGGTTTCAGTGCCGCTCGGCGGATCGAGCAGGAACGTGTAATCGCGCACGACGCGCCCGGTTGCCCAATTGAGCTCGACCAAGAGATCGAGGAAGGCGTCGTTGACCGCTTGCGAAGTCGTTACGCGCAGGTAAGGCGCGCTGTTCCCGGTCTGTTCGACGACGATCCGCGCGCGCGACATCGCCGGCGGATATTGAACGTTGTTGTCGCGATACACGGCCGGATCGGCGATTCTCGCGCGCAAGGTATCGAGTTCATCCTTTTGCGCAGATGTGAGCTCGATCGTTGCTGACAGCGGTTGCCCGAGGCCGGATTGCACGGTGAGCTTGCCCAGGCCCAGTGCGAACACCGAGACGGGGAGCGTCAGAGCGCCCGCCAACAGCCCGCAAGTGATATAGGGTTTTGCTCGCATGCCGACCTCAGTGTGCTTATTTGCTGACCTAACTTAACATCATGGAGTTAGCGGTGCAAGCTAAACCTCGGTATTAGCTTGATTTTTTGCCCGGCAAACTCGCTTCGGCCATGACCGGACCGCATCGACTCCGATTCCGCACAAGCGCTACCGGTGGGGGCGCGGATTCCGGTGGCTACAACACCTTGAATATGTTCGGTGCCATCAAAGCCGCGGCGCGGCTGTTGTAACTGCGTCGCGCCGCCGTGCCCGGCAACGCTCCGGCTTAGCGCCCAGGCATAAAACCGGGCAAAAACACGAGCTTCAGCCGGCCGGCCGAGGCGCATGTCATAAGCGAAAGCCTTGGCCTTGCGCGAACCCGCCGCTCATCGCGCCAGCAGGATGCGCAGCATGCGGCGCAGCGGCTCGGCGGCGCCCCAGAGCAACTGATCGCCGACGGTGAACGCGCCCAGATAGCCGTCGCCGATCGCAAGCTTGCGCAAACGACCGATCGGAATCTCGAGCTTGCCGGTGACCGCGGCAGGCGTGAGCTCGCGCATGCTTGCCTCGCGCTCGTTGGGCACGACCCTGACCCAGGCATGGGCGTCGGCAAGCATCTGTTCGATCTCGGGCAGCGGCAGATCGCGCTTGAGCTTGATCGTCAGCGCCTGGCTGTGGCAGCGCATCGCGCCGACCCGCACGCAGATCGACTCGATCGGAATCGGCTGCGCCTCGCGGCCGAGGATCTTGTTGGTTTCGGCCCCGCCCTTCCACTCCTCCTTGGAGATGCCGTTGCCCATGTCTTCGGCGATCCAGGGAATCAAGCTGCCTGCCAGCGGCACGCCGGTGTGCTCGGTCGGGAACCGCCCGTCGCGCAGGATGCCGGCCACTTCGCGGTCGATGTCGAGGATCGACGATGCCGGATCGTCCAGCAGTTCCTTCGCGGCCAGATGCGCCTCGCCCATCTGCTGCAAAAGCTCGCGCATGTTCTGCGCGCCGGCGCCGGACGCCGACTGGTAGGTCATGCACGTCATCCATTCGACCAGGTCGCGTTGGAGGAGCCCGGCGAGCGCCATCATCATCAGGCTGACCGTGCAATTGCCTCCGATGTAATTCTTGACACCTCGCGCCAGAGCCGCTTCGATAACGTCCATGTTCACCGGATCGAGCACGATCACCGCGTCGTCAGCCATGCGCAAGGTCGAAGCCGCGTCGATCCAGTAGCCGCTCCAGCCGGCGCCCCGCAATTTGGCGTGCATCGGCTTGGTCCAGTCGCCGCCCTGGCAGGTGATGATCGTGTCGAGCTCGGAGAGCGCGCGTACGTCGGCCGCATCCTTGAGCGTCGCGCCGGACTTGCCGATCCTGGGACCCGGAGCACCGGCGTTCGAGGTGGAGAAAAAAACCGGATCGATAAGATCGAAGTCCTTTTCCTCGAGCATGCGCTGGACCAGCACCGATCCGACCATGCCCCGCCATCCGATAAAACCCACTCGCATCATCGGTGTCTCCCTGAACGTCAACCCGGCAGCGTCGCGGCAAACGTGGGGCTGAGCCGCGCCATCAGGTATGCATCGACATAGCTGCCGTTGCGATACGCGTAGGCGCGGCAGGTGCCTTCGATCGCGAATCCGAACTTGCGATACAGCGCCATCGCCGCGAGGTTGTCGGTAAAGACCGTGAGCTCCAGCCGCTGATAATTGAGCCAGCCATCCGCGAGCTCGATCGCGGCATGCATCAGCGCCGTACCCACGCCGCGCCGCTGTCGGTCGTCGCGCACGGCCATGCCGATGTCGCCGACATGTCTGCGCCGCGGTGACTTCGATGCCGCGCGCAAGCCCATATTGCCGACGACTTCGCCGGCGATGGTGGCGACCAGCAGGTAGTCGGTGGTCACGCCTTCGGCGAGCCGCCGGCGCCACATCTCCACCGAAGGGTACGGCAGCTGCAGCGTTCCTGCGACCGCCCGGGCGCCGAGGAAGGTCGCGTGGATCGCCTCGGCATCGCTCGGCTCGGCGCGGCGCACGACCACCGGATGACCGGCGATGCTCATGATCCCCCCACGCTTGCGGCCTCATTGGCCGATTCGGCCGCTGCGCCGCCCCCCGGAGGGGTGCTATTCGCGCCTTGGAGCGGTCCTGCGGCGCTCATTGCAGTGCGGCGAGGACGCCGTCTCCCATTGCCCGCGTTCCGACGGTACGCTCGCCCGGCGACGCGATGTCGCGCGTTCGCAAACCCTGCGCGAGCACCTTGCGCACCGAGCCCTCGATGCGCGCGGCGACGTCGGCGCGGCCGAAGCTGTGACGAAACATCATCGCCAGCGACAGGATCGTCGCCAGCGGGTTGGCCTTGTCCTGCCCGGCGATGTCCGGGGCCGATCCGTGGATCGGCTCGTAGAGCCCCTTGCTGTTCGCATCCAGCGAAGCGGACGGCAGCATCCCGATCGAGCCGGCGAGCATCGACGCCTCGTCGGACAGAATGTCGCCGAAAATATTGCCGGTCACGATGACGTCGAACTGCTTTGGATTGCGCACCAGCTGCATCGCCGCGTTGTCGACGTACATGTGCGAGAGCTCGACGTCCGGATAGGACGCGCCGACCGCGGTCACGACTTCACGCCAGAGCATCGACGTATCGAGCACGTTGGCCTTGTCGACCGAGCACAGCCTCTTGCCGCGCTTGCGCGCGATCTCGAAGCCGACCTGCGCGATGCGCCGGATCTCCGGCTCGCTGTAAACCATCGTGTCGAAGCCCTCCGCCTCGCCGGCGGCATTGCTGCGCCGTCCGCGCGGCAGGCCGAAGTAAATATCGCCGGTCAACTCACGCACGATCATCAGGTCGAGCCCGGCGACTACCTCGGGTTTCAGCGTCGACGCGCCCGCGAGCTCCGGATAGAGCATCGCCGGACGCAAGTTCGCGAACAGGCCGAGCGCCTTGCGTATGGCGAGGATGCCCTGCTCGGGCCGGAGCGCGCGCGGCAGTGTGTCGTAGCGCGGTCCGCCGACAGCGCCGAGCAGGATCGCATCGGCGCGCCGCGCCAGCTCGAGCGTGGCGTCCGGCAACGGCTGCCTCGCCGCGTCGTAACCGGCGCCGCCGATCGGCGCGGTCTCGATCGCCAGGTCCAGGCCCTCGGAGCGCAGCCGCTCGAGGACGCGCACGGCCTCGGCGACGATTTCGACGCCGATGCCATCGCCGGGAAGGACCGCGATCTTCACCGCGACCGCCGGTGGCGACAGCGAAGAGCGCGAGGAGCAGCTTCTAGTGGTCCGCTTCGCTCCGTCGTCGTCTCTTCATCCGGTCGTCCGGTCAGAAGAGCCACGGTTGCTCGATTTTTCGCTTGGCCTCGAACGCCGCGATTTCGCCGGCGTGCGTCAAGGTCAAGCCGATCTCGTCGAGGCCGTTGAGCAGGCAGTGCTTGCGAAACGGCTCGACCTCGAACCCGAACGTCGCGCTGCCGCCGGGCGTTGCCACCGTCTGCTGCTCGAGATCGATCGTCAGCCTGAATCCGGGAAACGCGGCGACATCATCGAACAGCCGCGCCACCTCGCTTTCCGTCAGCACGATCGGCAGCAAGCCGTTCTTGTAGCAATTGTTGAAAAAGATATCGGCATATGAAGGTGCGATCAGGGCGCGAAAGCCATAGTCGGCGAGCGCCCAGGGCGCGTGCTCGCGCGAGCTGCCGCAGCCGAAATTGCGGCGCGCGAGCAGGATCTGCGCGCCCTGATACCGCGGTTGGTTCAGCACGAAGTCCGGGTTCTGCAGCCTGCGGGCGTGATCCATTCCCGGCTCGCCCTTGTCGAGATAGCGCCACGAGTCGAATGCGTTCAAGCCGAAGCCGGTCCGATTGACCGACTTCAGGAACTGCTTCGGGATGATGGCGTCGGTATCGACATTGGCGCGATCGAGCGGCGCCACAAGGCCTGTCAGGATGCGAAACGGCTGCATCTGTCCACCCTCAGGAATGTCGACGCACGTCGACGAAATGCCCGGCGATCGCTGCGGCGGCAGCCATCGCCGGACTGACCAGATGCGTGCGGCCGCCGGTACCCTGCCTGCCTTCGAAATTGCGGTTCGACGTCGATGCGCAGCGCTCGCCGGGTTCCAGGCGGTCCTCGTTCATCGCGAGGCACATCGAGCATCCGGGCTCGCGCCATTCGAAGCCGGCCGCCATGAACACGCGGTCCAGACCTTCGCGCTCGGCTTGCGCCTTGACCAGCCCGGAGCCCGGCACGACCATCGCCAGCTTGACGTTGTCCGCCTTGTGCCGGCCGCTGACGACCGCGGCGGCCGCGCGAAGATCCTCGATGCGCGAATTGGTGCACGAGCCGATGAACACCTTGTCGATGCGAATGTCGGTCATCGGCGTGTTCGGCGCGAGCCCCATGTACAGCAGCGCGCGCTCGATGCCGTCGCGACGCGTCGGATCGCGCTCCTTGTCCGGGTCGGGCACGCGGCCTTCGATCGTCGTCACCATTTCCGGCGACGTGCCCCAAGTCACCTGCGGGGCGATCGTCGCCGCATCGACGGCGACGACGCGGTCGAACTTGGCGCCGGCATCGGACGAAAGTGTGCGCCAGTAGGCGACGGCGCGGTCCCACATCTCGCCGGCCGGTGCGAATGGAAGCCCGCGCAGATATGCGATCGTCTTGTCGTCGACGGCGATCATCCCGGCGCGGGCGCCCGCCTCGATCGACATGTTGCACACCGTCATCCGTCCTTCCATCGACAGAGCCTCGATCGCCGGGCCGGCGAACTCGATCGCGTAACCGCTGCCGCCGGCGGTACCGATCTTGCCGATCACCGCGAGCGCGATGTCCTTGGCCGTGCAGCCGAACGGCAGCGCACCGTCGACCCTGACCAGCATCGCCTTCGACTGACGCGTCAGCAGACATTGCGTCGCCAGCACGTGCTCCACCTCGGAGGTTCCGATGCCGAAGGCGAGGCAGCCGAACGCGCCGTGGGTGCTGGTGTGCGAATCGCCGCAGACGACCGTCATCCCGGGCAAGGTGGCGCCATTCTCGGGTCCGATCACGTGCACGATGCCCTGCCGCCGGTCGCGGAACGGAAAATAGGCCTTGGCGCCGTACAGCCGCATGTTGGCGTCGAGCGCGTCGACCTGGACGCGCGAGGTCGGGTCCTCGATGCCGCGATCCCAGTGCTGGGTCGGCGTATTGTGATCGGCGGTGGCGACGATCGACCCGACGCGCCACGGCTTGCGTCCGGCAAGCTTCAGACCCTCGAAGGCCTGCGGGCTCGTCACTTCGTGCACCAGATGGCGATCGATGTAGAGCAGCGCGGTGCCGTCGCCTTCGCGGCGAACGACATGGCTGTCCCAAAGCTTGTCGTAAAGAGTACGGGCGCTCATCGGCGTATACGGCTCGATCTGATTCGTGAACCTTGAATTATTGCACAGCAGCAACCGGGCGGTAAGCGGGTGCCGCGACTCAACCCGCCGTACATCTCAGGCGGCGATCCCCTGCTCGACCAGCCACCCGGCGACGTCGTCAGCCACCCGCGGAGCGTAGGCGTCGAAGGCCGGTTCCTGGAGCGAACGAAGCCAGGTCAACTGGCGTCTCGCGAGCTGGCGCGTCGCGGCGGCGCCGCGCGCGCGCAGCTCGTCGCGATCACAAACGCCGTCGATGAACCGCCAGGCTTGCCGATAACCGACGCAGCGCATCGACGGCATCGATGCGTCAAGGCGGAAGCGCCGCCGCAAGCCGGAGAGCTCGTCGACCAGGCCGGCAGCGAGCATCGCATCGAAGCGGGTCGCAATCCGCCGGTGCAGCTCTGCCCTATCGTGCGGAAGCAGCGCCAGCGACACGAGGCCCGCTTCGGCCGGGCTTCGCCGCGCGCCTTGCAGCGCCGAAATCGGCCGGCCCGATAATTCGTATACCTCGAGCGCGCGCTGGATGCGCTGGCTGTCGGTCGGATCGAGGCGCGCCGCCGTCGCGGGATCGAGGCGCGCGAGCTCGGCATGCAGCGCCGGCCATCCTTGGGCGGTCGCGCGCGCGTCGAGTCGCGCCCTGACCGCGACGTCTGCCGGCGGCAAATCCGACAGACCTTCGCGCAGCGCCTTGAAATAAAGCATCGTGCCGCCGACCAGCAGCGGAACGCGGCCGCGCGCGCGAATGTCGGCGATCGCGGCCAGCGCATCGATGCGAAAGCGCGCTGCCGAGTAGGCCTGGTCGGGATCGATCAGGTCGAGCAGATGGTGCCTTACCCGGGCGCGGGTCTCGCCGTTTGGCTTGGCGGTCCCGATGTCCATGCCGCGATACACCTGCGCGGAATCGACGCTGACGATCTCTACCGGCAGCCTCGCCGCGAGCTCGAGCGCGACCGCGGTCTTGCCCGATGCGGTCGGGCCCATCAGCAAAACCGCCGGCGTCATCGCCCGCGCATGAACAGGCGATCGAGGTCGGTCAGCGTCAGCTGATACCAGGTGGGCCGCCCGTGATTGCACTGCCCCGCCCGCTCGGTCGCTTCCATTTCGCGCAGCAGCGCGTTCATCTCCGCGACGCCCAAGGCGCGGTGCGCGCGCACCGCGCCGTGACAGGCCATCGTCGACAAGAGCTCGTCGCGCTGCACGGTCAGGACGCGGCTGCCGCCGTATTCGCGCACGTCGGCGAGCACCGCGCGTGCGAGCGCGACGGTGTCGGCATCGGCGAGCAGCGCCGGCACGCCGCGCACCGCCAACATCGACGGGCCGAGCACCGATAGCGAAAACCCGAGCGCGGACAGGATGTCCGCGTTTTCGTCGGCAGTCGCGACATCCAGCGGATCGGCGGCAAAGGTCGCCGGGACCAGCAGCGGCTGCATCGGCATCGCGCGGTCGAGCGCGGTCTTGAGCCTCTCATAGAGGATGCGCTCGTGCGCCGCGTGCATGTCGATCAGCACCAGGCCGTCGCGGTTTTGCGCGAGGACGTAAATGCCGTGCAGTTGCGCCAGCGCGAAGCCCAGCGGATGCTCGCTGCCGTCGGGCAGATCGGGCCGGTCGAGCGGCGGCGTACGCTGCCCGAAAAGCCGCTGATAAAACGACGCGGGTTCCGCCGTGCCGAGGGTCATCAGCGCCTGCGCCGAGCCCGCGCCGGGGCGCCAGTCGCCGGCAACCGATTCGCCCGCGCGCGCGATCGGGGGAATCCGCGCCGCGGCCGCGCCGAGACGTTCCGCCGCAGATACCGCGGGCTGCTCGGCCGCCGTTGCCGCCAGCGCCTTCTCGACTGCCCGGCGGACGAACTGATGGATGGCGCCGCTGTCGCGAAAGCGTACTTCGCTCTTGGTCGGATGGACATTGACGTCGACGATGCGCGGGTCGATCGAAAGCCACAGCGCGTACGCCGGCTGCCGGTCATGGTGCAGCACGTCGCGGAACGCTTCGCGCAGGGCATGCGACAGGATGCGGTCACGCACGAAGCGGCCGTTGACGAACAGGTACTGCGCCTCGCGCGTCGCCGTCGCGTACGCCGGGCGCACGACCCAGCCGGCCAGGTCGAGACCCGGGCCCGGCTCGTCGACCGGCGCCGCATGCGCGGCGAACGCTTCGCCCAGCAGTGCATCGACGCGGGCGCGCCGTCCTTGCGGCAGCAGGCGATGCTTGACGCTGCCGTTGTGCTGCAAGGTGAAGCCGACGTCGGGATGCGACAGCGCCGCGCGGCGGAACGCTTCGTCGCAATGGCCGTATTCGGTGGCTTCGGTGCGAAGGAATTTGCGGCGCGCCGGCGTGTTGAAATAGAGCTCGTGCACGGTCACCGTCGTGCCGTCCGAGAGCGCCGCGGGCTGCGTTGCATCGATTTCCCCGCCGTCGACTTCGATACGCCAGGCGTGCGCCTTGCCGCGCAGCCGCGAGGTCAAGGTCAGGCGCGACACCGCCGCGATGCTCGCCAGCGCCTCGCCGCGAAAGCCCAGCGTCGTGATCGCCTCGAGGTCGCTGGCGGTGGCGATCTTGGATGTCGCGTGCCGCGCCAGCGCCAGCGGCAGATCCTCGCGCCCGATGCCGTCCCCGTCGTCGGCGACGCGAATCAGCTTGATCCCGCCGCCAGCGAGATCGACGTCGATCTGCCGCGCGCCGGCGTCGAGGCTGTTCTCCAGGATCTCCTTCAGCGCCGCGGCCGGCCGGTCGACGACTTCGCCGGCGGCGATCTGGTTGATCAGCTGATCGGGCAGCGGACGGATCGATGCCATCAGCGCGCGAGCCCCGTCGCCCAGCGTGCATAGACGTCGTCGGCGACCCGTGACAACGCCGCCAGCCGCGCGTCGAGAT
>DASYJB010000053.1:0-10900 GCA_035996965.1 Casimicrobiaceae bacterium
AACGACATCAAGCCCAGCCGGCTGGAGGCCGCGCAAACCGCCGCCAAGGCTTTCGTGCAGGAGCAGCCGGCCGATGTGCTGGTCGGCATCGTGTCCTTCGCGGGGACCGCGTCTGTCGTGCAGCCGCCGACGCACAATCGCGACGACCTGATCGCGGCGATCGACCGCTTCGAGCTGCAGCGGCATACCGCCATAGGCAGCGGCATTATCGTTTCGCTGGCCACCCTTTTCCCCGAGGAAGGCATCGACCTGGAATCGCTGCTGTTCGGCAGCTCCGGCGCCGGTGCACGCCCGTTGGGCAAATCGATCGAGAAGAGCGCCGAGCCCGCAACAAAGAAACTGTTCAAGGCGGTGCCGCCGGGGTCGAACGCCTCGGCCGCGATCATCCTGCTCACCGACGGCCGCCGCACCACCGGACCGGATTCGCTCGAAGCCGCGAGGCTGGCGGCCGACCACGGCGTGCGGATCTACGCGGTTGGCTTCGGCATGCCGGGCGGCGGGACCGCGGACATGGACGGTTACTCGATGTATATGGCCTTCGACGAAGAGACGCTGAAGTCGATCGCCGAAATCACGCATGGCGAATATTTCCACGCGGCCAGCGCAACGGAACTGGCCAAGATCTATCAGCGGCTGAACGCGCGCTACGTGCTGGAGAAAAAGGAAACCGAGGTCGGCGCCTTGTCGGTCGCGGCCGCCGCGATCCTGTTGCTAGCGGCGGCGACGCTCTCGCTGCTCTGGCACAACCGAATCGCCTGAAGCGCCGCTGACGTCGCCTATTTGTCGCCGCTGCCGCGCCCGGCCGGGGGCGGCGCAATGCGAGGGATCGGCCGTGACGTGGAGCGTGACACGGTGAAGCCGGATGACCCCGCACCGACAGGCATGCCGCCGACGATCGAATCGACCGACAGCGTGGTGGAGCCTGCGGCGCCGAACACGAACGTCACCGGCGGACAGCGATCGGCATCGGCGACGACCAGGTAGTCGCCGCGATCACGCATCGATTCGCGCGCACTCGCACCCTGGTCGCTCATATCGACCGGCGAAATCGTGTCGCGGTAGACAAGATTGTCGTTGCGGTCGTACAGCATGTAACAGGTAAATGCGCCGGCCCCCGGGGAAAGCAGCGCCAGCGCCGTAGCGCAGGTAGCGAGCACCACCGGAAAGACGCGCATCGAAGGGCTTTCGAAAGACGAATGCATGCCATCCTATGCCCAGCGCCTCGCGGAGGCAATCGAAAACGATACGCGACGCCATCGGAGGCGGGAGCCCTAACGGCACAGACCGGTGCCGTCGCGCGGAGTTCCCGTCGCGACGGCGGGGCAGTCGATCCGGCCGATCAAAGGCGCTTATAATCGGATGCGCTCTGCCATGACGCGACCGACGGTCGCGGCCGCGATATCGGTTCAATCACGTCAGGAGCCTGAATCATCAGCCTCGATCATTTCCCGCGCGGCGTGCTCGTCCCGGCGCTGACGCCTTTCCAGGCCGACCTCGCGGTCGATGGCGAGCGCTTTGCCGCCCATTGCCGCTGGCTGCTCGCCGAAGGCGCCGACGGCCTGGC
This sequence comes from Casimicrobiaceae bacterium, assembly GCA_035996965.1. Lineage (GTDB taxonomy): Bacteria > Pseudomonadota > Gammaproteobacteria > Burkholderiales > Casimicrobiaceae > PALSA-1003. The sequence goes on from DASYJB010000053.1 coordinate 1,565, forward strand.
TGTCTTCGGGACGACCAGCGAGGCGAATTCGCTCGATACCGGCGAGCGCAGGCAGCTTCTGGAACGGCTGATCGATGGAGGCATCTCGCCGGGTGTGCTGATGCCCGGCACCGGGTGTTGCGCGCTGCCGGATACCGTGGCACTGACCCGGCACGCGGTCGAGCAGGGCTGCTTCGGCGTGCTGATGCTGCCGCCTTTCTATTACAAGGGCGTCGGCGACGACGGCGTCTATGCGAGCATTGCCGAGGTCATCGAGCGCGTCGGCGATCGTCGCCTTCGCGTCTACCTGTATCACATTCCGCCGATGGCCAGCGTCGGCTTTTCATTCGAGGTCATCGGGCGATTGCTCAAGGCCTACCCCGGTATCGTCGTCGGGCTCAAGGACAGCTCGGGCGACTGGAATAACACCCGCGGGCTGCTGGAGGCTTTCCCGGGATTCGAGGTCTTTCCCGGCAGCGAAACCTATCTCCTCGATGCGCTGCGGCTGGGCGGTGCGGGTTGCATTTCGGCAACGGCGAACGTCAACGTGGCCGCGATCCACAGCTTGATGCAGGTTTGGCGCACGCCGGCCGCCGAACGCCTGCAGCAGGAGCTCACCGCCGTCCGTGCGGCGATCCAAAAATTCCCGATGGTACCGGCGAACAAGGCGATCCTTGCCGAGCTGCGACAGGCGCCGGGCTGGAACGTCGTGCGGCCGCCGCTGCGGCCGCTCGCAGACGAGGCGAGAAACGCCCTGTTGACGTCGCTGACTTCACTGGGCTTCGCGCTGGACAGGCCGGCGGCCGCGGCATGACCGGCGGCCTTCGCCGCGGCCTGACCAGCTACGGCGACGCGCAGTTCTCGCTGTTCCTGCGCAAGGCCTTCATCAAGGCGATGGGCTATTCCGACGACGCCCTCGAGCGTCCGATCGTCGGCATTACCAATACGTACAGCGACTTCAATCCGTGCCACGCGACGGTGCCGCAACTCGTTGCTGCGGTCAAGCGCGGCGTCATGCTTGCCGGCGGACTGCCGATGGAATTTCCGACGATCTCGCTGCACGAGTCGTTCGCCTGGCCGACCAGCATGTATCTGCGCAATCTGATGGCGCTGGACACCGAGGAAATGATTCGTGCCCAGCCGGTCGATGCAGTCGTGCTGATCGGGGGCTGCGACAAAACGATACCGGCGCAGCTGATGGCGGCGGCGTCGGCGAACATTCCGGCGATCGTCGTTCCGACCGGACCGATGCTGACCCGAACGCACCAGGGGGAACGGCTGGGTGCGTGCACCGATTGCCGCCGCTACTGGGCGCGATTCCGCGCCGGCGAGATCGAGCAGAGCGAGATCGACGCCGTCAATGCGCGACTCGCCCCGACCGCCGGCACCTGCATGGTGATGGGAACCGCGAGCACGATGGCCTGCATCGCCGAAGCGATGGGCATCAGCCTGCCGATGGCCGCGACGATACCCGCCGTTCACGCCGAGCGTCTGCGGCTCGCCGAAGCCTCGGGCAGCTGCGCCGCCGCGCTGGCCCGCGCCGGTCCGCGCCCCGACGCGATCCTGTCGGCCAAGGCGTTCAGCAATGCACTGGTCGTGCTGCATGCGATCGGCGGCTCGACCAATGCGCTGATCCACCTGACCGCCATCGCTGCGCGACGCGGCATCGAAGTCGATCTCGACGCCTTCGATGCGCTCGGCCGCCGCGTTCCGGTCCTGGTCGACCTGAAGCCGTCCGGCCTGCATTACATGGAACACCTGCACGAGGCCGGTGGCTTGAGCGCGGTGCTGCGCGAGCTTCGCCCGCTGCTGCATCTGGACGCGCCGACGGTATCGGGCAAAACACTCGGCGAAGTGATCGCCGCCGCGGAAGTTATTCCGACGCAGCAAGTCGTGCGGCGCATCGACAATCCAATCCATCCGGGTGGAGCGATCGCCGTGCTCAGAGGGAACCTTGCGCCGGGAGGCGCGGTGATCAAGCATGCGTCGGCGACCGAGGCGCTGCTTTCCCACCGCGGTCGCGCCGTGGTGTTCGACTCGCTCGACGATCTCGCGGCACGGATCGACGCCGCGGACCTCGATGTCGCGGCCGATGATGTGCTGGTGCTGCGCAATGCGGGGCCGCGCGGTGCGCCGGGTATGCCGGAGGCCGGCTACATCCCGATTCCGCTGAAGCTTGCCCGGCAGGGCGTCAAGGACATGGTGCGCATCTCCGATGCCCGGATGAGCGGCACCGCCTTCGGCACCATCGTGTTGCACGTCACGCCGGAAGCCGCGGCTGGCGGGCCGCTCGCGCTGGTCGAGACCGGTGACACGATCGAGCTCGACGTCGGGCAGCGCCGGCTCGAGCTATGCGTCGAAGCCGACGAGCTCGCGCGGCGTCGGGCACGGCTCGGCGCGCCCGAGGCCGCCGACCGCGCGACCGGTTACCGCCGCCTTTATGTCGAGCATGTGCTGCAGGCCGATGCCGGTTGTGATTTCGACTTCATGCGCGCCGACAAGATGACGGGGACAGCACCGATCCAGGCGCCGTGATCGCGGATCGCGCAGAAGGCGGCCTAACGCGTCGGATAGAGAGCCAGCATCGCCTCGAATAGCTCCGGCTCGTCCCATGGCACGTCGACCGGATAATCGCGCAGCCACTTGCTTTCCGGATCGCGCAGCCATTCCTGCGGAAACGAAACGCAGATGTGCTCTTCCCCTTCGTCGAGATCGGTGCGTCCGGCGTACGGCAGACCGTGCATCGCCGCATGGAGCGCCGCGCAATGATCGACGCCGAACTCGCTGCCGCGATGGGCGCCGCCGAGGAGGCGGCGATTGATGTCGAGCAGGCGGAAGTCTCCGTTTTCCGCGACGACGCCCTCCAGCGAAAAAAGACCGCTGATGCCGAATCCCTGGGCAAGCGTGGCCGCGATTGCTCGCAGCGCGTCGCTTCGATAATAGCGGTTGACCCCCGTCTGACGGCCGCGGCCGGCCTCGTCGTGGATCCTCTCGCCGGCGAATCCGGCCAGAAGCTCGCCTTTCCACGCCACCGACTGGTACGAGCGAAGCTGGCCGCGAATCTGCGCCTGGACCAGCAGCGCATCGCGTGGATCCGCTTGACCGGCAGTCGGGTTGGGCGAGAGCGCCGCAATCGCGCCCGCCAGCTCGCTGTGCTTCCCGACGGTCACGCCATCGCTCGAACGGCGGCTCTTGAGAAGGATCGGATAGCCGTGCGCGGCGCCGAACGACTGGGCCCCGGCAACGTCGCTGACAATCGCGTGATCTGGTACGCGGAGGCCGAGCGCGGCGGCGGCCGCCGGAAGCAAGGTCGGGTCGACGCTGGCCGCGTAGTGCGACGGATCGCCGAGCGACTCGGCGATCAGCGCCGCGAGCTCCTGATGGAGCGCCGGCTGGAGGCCTTCGGGTGGCGACGTTGCCAGCAGCTGCAGCAAGCCAAAAGCCCTGTCGTCGCAAGGAACGACCAGGCGAGCCCCGGTCGCCTTGGCGGTTGCCGCGAATGCGTGCACCCACGCGTCCGGTGTTTTTTCCGGCAGATAGGCGATCTTGGCGACGAAGCCGCTCTTTTCGGCCAGCGATCCCGGCGGCGTCAGCAGCGTCACCTCGAAGCCCGCCTGCGCGAGCGCGCGCGGCATGCGCGCCGCGCCGACCCAGCGCAGCGCGGTCAGGACCAGCAGTACCGGAGTGGCCATGGGCAGGAAGTCTAGCGGCTTCCGCCCGATCACGCACTAGTGTGCTGAACGCTCCTCGATGTTCGGAACTTCTGACTCAGTACACGGCGCCGGCGATGCCGTAGAATCGCTGCCGAAACCGTCAACCGCTCCGATCGATCCGCCCGCATGCAAACACCGCCACGCCTTTCACTGATCGTTGCCACGATCGGCCGCGAGGCGGAGCTCTCGCGCTGCCTCGGAAGCCTCGCCGCCCAAACCAGCGGAGACTTCGAAGTCGTCGTTGTCGATCAGAACGCCGACGATCGCGTTGCCGCACTGCTCGATCGCGAACGGGTGCCGTTCCCGCTGACGCACGTGCGTGCGCCGCCGGGATTGTCGCGCGCTCGCAACGTCGGCCTCCGGCTGGTACGCGGGGGCATCGTCGGCTTTCCAGATGACGATTGCTGGTATGACGTCGACATCGTCGCGCGCGTTTTGCAATTTTTCACCGAGCAGCCTGCTGCGCACGGCTTGAGCGGTGGCGGCGCGGCAGGCGCCGGCGGCGCGCCCCGCGCGCGCTTTGCTCGCGGCGAGCGGTGGGTTACCGCGGCGCGCGTGTGGACGCAGGGGATGTCGAGCGCGATATTTCTGCGGCGGGAGCTGATCGCCGCGGTGGGCCCGTTCGACGAAGCGCTGGGCGTGGGTTCGGGCACACCCTGGCCTGCCGCGGAGGAAACCGATTATCTGCTGCGCGCGGTCGCCCGGGGCGCGCGCATCTGGTACGACCCCGGCTTCGAGGTCCATCATCCGGGGAATCCGGGCGAGCCCGAGCAGAAAATTCTCGATCGCGGCCGCCGCTATGGACGGGCGATGGGCTACGTACTGGCCAAGCATCGGCGCAGCAGGATCGAAATCGCCTACCACGTCGCTCGGGCCGTGAGCGGCGCGATGCTGTCGCTTGTGCGCGCGCGTTGGAGCGAGGCGCGCCTGTACGCTGCCGTTGCGCGCGGTCGCATTCGCGGATGGCGCGATGGCGTTCCCGCACGCGTGGGCGCAGTGGCCGGCGCCTCGCAAGACCGCGCACCCGGGGTCAAGCAGCCGGTATGAGCGCGCGGGTTCTGGTTATCGGATTCGACGCCTGCGAAGCGTCGCTGGTGCGGCGCTGGGCCGCCGAAGGCAAGCTGCCTAACTTCGCCGCCCTCCTGCGAGCGAGCCGCACTTTCCAGCTCGACAATCCGATGGAAACGCTGCCGGGTGCGATCTGGCCGGAAATCCATACCGGCTGTTCGAGCGGCAAGATGGGCCACTTCTACATCCCGAACCAGCTGCACACCGGCGAAGGGGTGCTGCGCGCGGTGAAGCCGGACGACATCGATCCGGCGTTCTATTACTGGACGCAGGCGAGCCGCGCCGGCAAGCGCGTGGCTGTGATCGATCCGGTGCAAGCCGTCACCGCGAGCGGAATCGACGGCGTTCAGCTGATCGAATGGGGCTTGCACGATCGCACGTTCGAGGTATCGAGCGAGCCGCCACAACTGCTCGAGGACATTCGCGCCACCTACGGCGACCATCCGATCCGAAGCTGTGACCTGCACGGACAAACACCCGAAGGCTACCGCCGGCTGTTGCAGGGCCTGCTCCATGGCGTGCGCACCAAGGCCCGGTTCACATCCGAGATTCTTGAACGCGAGGCTTGGGATTTGTTCAGCGTCACCTATTCGGAAAGCCATTGCGCCGGCCATCAGTTCTGGCATTTCATCGATCCGCGGCACCCTTGGCACGATCCGAAGGCTCCGCGCGAATTCCAGCATGCGCTGCTCGACGTCTATGCGGCGATCGACGCCGCGCTGCCGGCGCTGCTCGCTTCGGCGGGCCCCGAGGCCCGCGTCTTCGCGATATTCAGCCACGGCATCGACCTGTACTACGACGGTCCGCAACTGCTGCCCGAAGTGCTGGTGCGCCTGGGTCTTTCCGGGGGAAGTCTCGGGATGGCGGGCAGGCTGTTGCGTCACCTGCGCACCCGCGTGACCTATCTGCCGCGACCGGTCAAGGCGGTGATCAAGCGTCTGGCGCGTACGCGCGCAGTGGCTGCGCCGGCCGCCGCGGCCGGCTGCGCGGTCGATTCTTTCGCCTCGGCGAAGACGCGCGCGGCATTCGTCAACAATAACCGTTGCGGAGGCATCAGACTTAATCTGCGCGGCAGAGAGCCTTTCGGCAGCGTCGAGCCGGGTCCGGAAGCCGCCGCGCTGCTGCAGATGCTGCGGCGCGAGCTGCTGGCGTTGCGCGATCCCAAGTCGGGCGAAACGATCGTCACGCGCGTGCAGACCTCGAGCGAAGCGTTCGGCCCCGATCACCATCCGGACCTGCCCGATCTGATCTGCGTGTTTCGTACCGACCTCGGCATGCTCGAGCGCTGCGAATCGCCTGCGGTCGGCGTCGTCCATGCTCCGGTCTACCATCCCCATGCGCCGCGCAGCGGCGACCACACGGTAAATTCGCAGCTCTGGGTCAGCGGACCGGACATTGTCGGCACGCGAGAGAACGGGCGCGGCAATGTGCTGGACATTGCCCCGACGATACTCGCTGCGCTCGACGTAACCCTGCCGGAATGGCTCGATGGCCAGCCGCTGCCCGTGTCCGCCGCGACGAATGGGCCGCGGCCTGCGGACGATGGCGTCGAGCCGTCCGCGCTGTCTGCCGCCGACTAGGCCCTGAACGGGGCCTAGCGCGAAGCAGCGGCGTCGTTGGCGCGGCCCTCGGCCAGCGCGCGCTTGGCGCGTATCCCGACGTCGCCGGGAGCCAGCGTCTCGGCACGCGCATAGTGCGCGGCGCTCTGGTCGTAGATGCCCAGGCGAAACGCGCACAGCCCCAGCGCCGCATGCGCATTGGCGCCGAATATTGATCGGTCGAACGCCGTCGGCCCGTCGCCCAGCGCGTCGGGATCGATCGCCGCCAGCCGCGCAAACAGCGGCATCGCGTCGCCGTAGCGCGCCGCGTCGACGTGCGCGCGTCCGCGCAGCCACAGCAGCGCGTAATTGTCGGGAAAGCGCCGGCAGGCCTCGTCGAGAAGCTCGGTCGCATCGCGCCGCCGCTCGAGCAGAAAATTGGCCAGATGCAGATACGGCAGATCGTCGGCCGCCGTCGTCGAGGCTCGCGAGCGGACGATGTCCAGGGCGCGTCGCCAGGCCCGCTCGGCGCCTTCGGCGTCGCCGACGCCCAGCAGTGTCGCACCCAGATGCGCCCAGCTGTAGACGTGCGCCGGGTCCTGGGCGAGCCGCTTCTCGAGCAACGGCAGGTTGCGCGCGTGCTTGTGCCGGATGTCGCCCTCGTACCCGTCGTGCTCGAGACCGATCGCGCTGGCGCCGACGCGCGCTCCCTCGCGCGCGACCAGCTCGTCCAGCGCCGGAATCAGTGATTCATGGATGACGCCGCGAAAGCGCAGCTCGGGGCGGTTGCGGAAGATCCGGTGCTCGCGATAGCTCGTGAATCCGCTCTGCGGGCGAAACAGCACCGTGTAGCACGCGTGATCGCGAGCCGCGAGCAAGCGCTCCGCCTCGGCCCGGTCGAACTCGACGAGGCGCTCGTCGGCATCGATATACAGTACCCATTCCCCGAGCGAAGCATCGACCGCGGCGTTGCGGGCGGCCGCAAAATCATCGGCCCATCGGAACTGAAGCAGCCGGGCGCCGAGGTCGCCGGCAATTTCGCGCGAACGGTCGGTCGATCCGGTATCGACCACGACGATTTCGTCGACGCGGCCGATGAGCGAGCGCAGGCAGGCTTCGAGAAAGCGCTCCTCGTCGCGAACGATCAGTGCCGCGGAAAGCAGCGGGCGCGGCAACGCCGGGGACTTCGTTGCGGTGCGACTAGCCGCGGCGGCGGCGACGCAGCAGCAGCGCGCCGGCGGCGGCGACCATCCCGGTCAGCGCGGCAAGGCTCCATCCGGAGCTCGCCGGGACCGACACGGCCTGATTCGACACCTGCGCCTGCGCTTGTCCGTCGAGGCTTTCCAGCGTGAACGATGCGACGACGGGCGCCGTGTATACCGCGGCGCCTACGAGGATTTTGCGCAGCGCATCGCGGCGTCCGGGTTCAACGCGTTCGAGGAAGCGCTCGAGGGAATGGTTCGTGCTCATCGTATGGCCTCGCCGATTGGTGCCCGCACACACTCTACACAACAACGGCACTTCCGTACAGCAGCGAGATCCTTTAGCCTGCGCGCGCCGCGATCAGCAGACCCTGGTCGAGCAGTGTCTTCAGGCAGGCCTCGACTTCGCCGGTCGGCGGGATGGCAAGGTCGAACGCCGCCGCGAGCAGCGCGGGAAGCTCGAGGGCGGGGAGAGTGCCGTCACAACTTTCGAGCAGCAGCGCCGCCGTCGGATTCAGATAGTGCAGTCGGTCGCGACCGGCGTCGTAAACGACCAAGCCGTCCGGCGCCTCGCGAATTTCGATGCCGGGGGCCCACTCGAGGCAGATACTCCAGTCCATCGAAGCGAGCCTAGCGCACGAGCAGGACGGAAAGCTCGCTCGCCGCCGCCTGCAGCGGGGCCAGGAACCGCGCCTGCATTTCCGCGACCGATACGCGCGCCGACTGCGTTCCGACGTTGATCGCGGCCACGCACCGCGTCGACGCGTCCTTCACCGGGACGGCGATCGAGCGCAGGCCGATCTCGAGCTCCTGGTCGACGATCGCGTAGCCGTCGCGCCTGACCTCGGCGAGCACGCGCTTCAATTCCGCGGCGGTGGTCACCGTGCGGTTGGTCAATCGCGTGAGTTTGACGCGGGACAGGTACTGGTCGAGTTGCGCCGGCGGCAGGTCGGCAAGCAGCACGCGGCCCATCGACGTGCAGTAGGCCGGCAGTCGACTGCCCAGCCCCAGGTCGATCGACATCAGGCGCGTCGTAGTCGACGAGCGCGCGATATAGAGAATTTCGTCGCCTTCCAGCACCGCCATCGAGCTCGATTCGTGCAACACGTCGCTGATCTGATCGAGCAGTGGCTGCACCGCGGTCGCCAGCGGCGTCGATGACAGGTAGGCGTGACCCAGCGCGAGGATCCGGGGCCGCAGCGCGTACGTCCTGCCGTCTTCGGTGCCGACGTAGCCCAGCTTGCCCAGCGTGTACAGACAGCGGCGCACAGCGGCGCGCGGAATGTCGGTGCGGTGACTCAGCTGCGCGATCGTGAGCTCGCGTCGCTGTTGCGAAAAGGCGCGGATCACGGCGAGTCCGCGCGCGAGCGAGCTCATGAAATTCGGGTCGCCAGTCAGCGCGTCGATTTCGGACGCAGGCGTGACGGTGGCGCGAATCGGCGCGACAATGCCCGGATCGGCGCCGGGGGTCCGGCTGCGCACGGCAGGAGCGATGGCGGATTTGGCGGCTCGCGGCATGGGTCACTCTCCGTCAGCGTCAGACGAGGCTCATGTTAGCAGTTGGGCGGTAACCGCACAATAATGCGATTATCGCCCTTGACCGATTCGGCCGGGCCCGCGTAGACTGTTCGTTCACCGCACGACTGTGCGATTATCGCACGATGACCGGCTTACCGTGGCGCGGCAATCCCCAGGGCCCAGCGGAGTTTGCAAATGATCGACAAAACCGTGGCATCGCTGTCCGCTGCCGTCGCCGACGTGCAGGATGGCGCGACGGTGATGATCGGCGGCTTCGGCACGGCCGGCATGCCTTCGGAGCTGATCGACGCGCTGATC
>DASYJB010000054.1:0-20061 GCA_035996965.1 Casimicrobiaceae bacterium
AGCGATGCCGGTCGGCGTCGAATGTAAAAGCGTTCCACGGAATCGCGAACAGCTTCTCGCCCAGTCCGAGGAAACCGCCGAAAGTGAGCACCGCGTAGGCAATGCGACCGCGTTGCACATCGATGACGATGTGCTCGACTCTGCCGAGCGCGTAGCCTTTGGGATTGACGACGGGGTCGCCCTTGAGCGCGTGCGCCGGCATCAATTCCGGCCTCGCGGCGAGGCTGGTTGGGCCCCCGCCCAGGATCGCCGTGCCTACCGATTGCGGGTCCTGCGAGGTAGTTGTCCGGATGTCGGTCATCGTTCGTCTCCCCAGTCGGTCCAGCCAACTCTAGCAATCGACGTGCCACCGAATTCGTGCCGCAATCTGCTTCGAGCGGCACGGAAAGTATCGGCGTTCGCGAGCAAGAAATGCAACTCAATGTAGGCCTTGCAAGGGACGCGGCCGGCAAATTCATCGGCGCGACCACGCCGGCTGCCCGGCAGCCTGCCTTGAATTCGCCGACGCGCACCGCCAACTACCTGCCATGTCGCCACTCGACGGTCACACTGGTTCGCATCCGCATCTGGCGCTCGATCAGGCCTCCGCCGCAGCGCCCGCCGGGCGCCAGGGCGTGGTCGATGATGCCGCCTTGCTCGATGCCTATTCGGCCGCAGTCATCGGCGCGGTCGAACGCGTTCGCCCGGCGGTCGTCCACATTCGCGTCGAGCGTCCCGGCAAGGGGCGCGGCGAAGGCTCGGGCTCCGGCTTCATCATCGCGCCGGACGGATATCTGCTCACCAATAGTCATGTCGCCGGTGGCGCGAGCGCGCTCGAAGTCACATTGCCCGACGGACGAACCGCGCCGGCCGAGCTGGTCGGCGAAGATGCCGATTCCGATCTCGCGGTCGTCAAAGTCGGTGCGCCGGAGCTGGCCTATTCGCGACTGGGCGATTCCACGCGCGTGCGGGTCGGACAGATCGCGATCGCGATCGGCAGCCCCTACGGGTTTCAGCACACGGTCACCGCGGGTATCGTCAGCGCACTTGGGCGGTCGATGCGCAGCCAGACCGGCCGGCTGCTCGACAACATCATCCAGACCGACGCGGCGCTCAACCCGGGCAATTCGGGAGGTCCGTTGGTCAGTGCGGGCGGCGATGTGATCGGCGTCAACACCGCGATGATCCTGCCGGCGCAGGGGATCTGCTTCGCGATCGCGGCCAATACCGCCGAGCGCGTCGCGGTGGCCCTGATGCGAGAGGGCAGGGTGCGACGCGCGTACCTGGGCGTCGGTGGCCACGATACGGCGATCGCGCGGCGCATCGTTCGGCATTTCGATCTGGTGCACGAATCGGCGGTGCGCGTTTCGACGATCGAGAAGGATTCGCCGGCCGCGGCGGCCGGAATGCGCAACGGCGACCTGATCGTCGCTTTCGGCGGCGAGGCGGTCAAAGGCATCGACGACCTGCAGCGTTTGCTCACTGGACGGCGCATAGGCGATGCGGTCGACGTGGTCGTGCTGCGCCGCGATCAGCGCCTGCTGCTGCGCACAACGCCGCGCGAGCTGTCGCGCCGCTGACCCCGCAACTTGGTCGTCCACGCCCGGGGGCCGCGCTTTCCAAGCGCGCCGAACTATGCAAGAATATCCGCAACGCGCAGAACTACAGGTGTCGCGATGCTGGACCGTGACGGGTATCGCCCGAACGTCGCCATTGTCGTCTCGAACTCGAGGAATCTGGTCTTTTGGGGCAAGCGGATCCGCGAGCACTCGTGGCAGTTTCCGCAAGGGGGGATCAATCCCGGCGAAACGCCCGAGCAGGCGATGTATCGGGAGTTGAAGGAAGAGGTCGGGCTCGAGGCCGACCATGTCAAGATCCTCGGACGCACGCGCGACTGGCTGCGCTATGAGGTCCCGCAGCACTGGATCAAGCGCGAATGGCGCGGCAGTTACCGCGGCCAGAAGCAGATCTGGTATCTGCTGCGCCTGACCGGTCGCGACAGCGACGTGAGTCTGCGCGCCAGCGAGCATCCGGAATTCGACGCCTGGCGCTGGCACGACTACTGGATTCCGCTGGAGAACGTCATCGAGTTCAAGCGCGACGTCTATCGCCGCGGGCTGACCGAGCTCGAGCGTTTCCTGCACCAGCGGCCGCAAACGCGGCGCGAGCGCCTGTACGGGTGGGCGCACAGCGTCGTGCCCTCGCCTTACAGCAATCCGACCGGCAAGGCCTAGCGCAGCACCGCGCCAGCCGCGAGGCGTCCGGCGCCGGCCGCTCGGCCCCCGCTTTAGCGCATCATTCCGAATCCCGCACCGGTCATCGCTCCGCCGAACATGGCGGACATCAGCACGCCGCCGAGCACGATCGCCAGCACGATGCCGCACAGCACGACGACGATCGTGTAGGCGACGGCTTTTTCCGGCGGGCATTTCTTCAGCACCGGCACGCCCAGATAAAACGTGTACCAGGCGTAGATCGCCGCAATGAGGCCGATCAGGCCGCCGATCGTGCCGCCGAGCAGCAGGAAGATCCCGGCGATCCATGGCGCCGTGTACGAATACGCGACCAGCTTCAGCGACTGGGTGAAGTCCTTCGTGCCGTTGAACGTCGGCGCCAGCGTGTCGACGATCAGCGCCATCAGGTAGGTGATCACCAGGGCGATGACGTAGTGGGCGATCGCGGCCGCGATCGCGACGCCGCCGGTGCGTATGAGCAGCGCCAGCGGCGCGATGGCGGCGAGCACGAGGATGTAGCCGACGTACAGCGATTGCACCGTCGTCGCCTCCCCGGCGATCTTCGGCCATTCGGTCCGCGGAGACAGCAGGATGTTCTTGATGCGGTCGACCAGGTTCATGATGCCCCTCCCTTGGTGTCGATCGAAAAGTCGGCCGCTCGCGGCCGTTTGCCGGCGCTATCGGAGCGGCTTGTTGTGCCGCGAGTGTAGGGGAATGCGAAGCCCCTGTCGATTTTCGGGCCACGACCGGCGATCGCGCGGTGCACGCCTTTAGAGGACGACCAGATTGTCGCGGTGGATCAGCTCGGGTTCGTCGACGTAGCCCAGGATCTTCTCGATTTGCGCCGAGGGCTTGCCCAGGATGCGCTGGGTTTCCGCCGCGCTGTAATTGATCAGCCCTCGCGCCAGCTCGTGGCCGTCGGCGTCAAAGCAGCCGACCAGCTCGCCGCGCTCGAATTGGCCGGCGCAGGCGGTGACACCGATCGGCAGCAGGCTCTTGCCTTCCCGCGCAAGCGCGCGCACCGCCCCGGCGTCCAGCGTCAGCCGGCCCGCCAGGCGAACGTGGTCGGCCAGCCATTGCTTGCGTGCGGCCAGTGCCATCATTTCGGCGGCGATTTCGGTGCCGAGCATCTCGCCTGCGGCGAGCCGGGTCAGCACGTCGTCCTCGCGACCGCCGGCAATCACCGTCGTCGCACCGCTTCGGGCGGCCCGTTTCGCCGCCAGTACCTTGGTCAGCATGCCACCGCGGCCGAGCGCCCCGGCGCCGCCCGCGATCGCTTCGAGCGCGGGATCGCCGGCACGCGCGCGCCGCAGCATCGTCGCGGCGGGATCGGTGCGGGGATCGGTGCTGTAGAGCCCGGACTGATCGGTGAGCAGGATCAGCACGTCGGCTTCGATCAGGTTCGTGACCAGCGCGCCCAGCGTGTCATTGTCGCCGAGGCGGATTTCATCGGTCGTCACCGTGTCGTTTTCATTGATCACGGGGATGACACCCAGCCGCAGCAAGGTAAGCAGCGTCGAGCGCGCGTTCAGATAGCGGCGGCGATCGGAAAGATCCTCGTGCGTCAGAAGGATCTGCGCGGTATGCAGGCCGAAACGCTTGAATGCGGTTTCATACGCCTGCACCAGCCCCATCTGTCCGACGGCGGCGGCAGCCTGCAATTCGTGGATCGCCACCGGACGCCTGATCCAGCCGAGGCGCTTCATACCTTCGACAATCGCGCCGGAGGATACGAGCACCACCTCCTTGCCGCTCTTCGACAGCGCCGCGATCTGCTCGGCCCAGCGGCCGACGGCGGCGTGATCGATGCCGCGCCCTTCGTCGGTGACCAGCGTCGATCCGACCTTGATCACCAGCCGCCGCGCCGTGGCGACGATCGATGTCGTGCCCGGCGCATTCATGGCTCGGCCGCCAGCGCTTCGGAAGGATGCGCTTCCAGCCAGCGCTGCACGGCATAGACAAGATCGCGGCAGCCCTCGCCGCTGATCGCGGCAATCGTGAACACCGGACCTTTCCATCGGTACGACTTGACGAATGCGGCGACGCGCGCTTTGCGTTCGTCGGCGTCGATCAGATCGACCTTGTTCAGCACCAGCCAGCGCGGCTTGTCGTACAGCGCGCGGTCGTAGCGTTCGAGCTCGCGCACGATCGCGCGTGCGCCGGCGACCGGATCGGCATCGCCTTCGAGCGGCGCGAGATCGACGACGTGCAGCAGAAGTCGCGTGCGCTGCAGGTGGCGCAGAAACTGATGGCCGAGTCCCGCTCCATCGGCCGCACCCTCGATCAGCCCGGGAACGTCGGCGACGACAAAGCTGCGGTTCTCGTCCACTCGAACGACGCCCAGGTTCGGCGCCAACGTCGTGAACGGGTAGTCGGCGACCTTCGGCCGGGCGGCCGAGATCGCGCGTATCAGCGTCGACTTGCCGGCATTCGGCATGCCGAGCAGCCCAACGTCGGCAAGCACCTTGAGCTCGAGCCGCAACAGCCGGTGCTCGCCGGTTTCGCCGGGCGTCGACTGCCGCGGCGCGCGATTGGTGCTGGATTTGAAGTGCAGGTTGCCCAGGCCGCCCTGGCCGCCTTTGGCAAGCTGCGCCGACTGACCGTGCGCCGCGAGATCGGCGATCGTTTCACCCGTCTCCGCGTCGGTGATGACCGTGCCCACCGGCATGCGCAAGACGATGTCTTCGGCGCCGCGGCCGTACTGATCTGCGCCGCGGCCGTTTTCACCGCGCTTCGCCCGATGAATGCGCGCGAAACGGTAGTCGATCAGCGTGTTGATGTTGCGGTCGGCGATGGCATGAATGCTTCCGCCGCGGCCGCCGTCGCCGCCGTCCGGGCCGCCGCGGGGCACATACTTTTCGCGGCGAAACGAGACCGCACCGTTGCCTCCATCGCCGGCAATGACTTCGATCTTCGCTTCGTCGATGAATTTCATCTACGTGTCTCACCCGAGCGCAGGTATTCGCTCACCGCGATCAGGAGGCCGGCGCGGACCGCTGAAACAGCAGGAAGCGTTCGGTGTCGTCGCCGCGCCGGTGGCCCTCCCAGATCTTTTGCCACGACGAATCCGGCGGGGTATCGCTGTCGTCGCGGCCGACCTGCAGCAGCAGCAGCGGACACGCATTCGCCGCGGCGAGATCGTCGCGTACCGGCACGATGCCACCGAAGTACTCGATCAGCGCTCGCTGCGGTTCGCCCAGATCTCGACTGGCCAGGCAGGACGTCCCCGCGGGCAGCTGCTGCACCAGGGATTCGGCGACCGGACGGTAGCTGCGCCGGGAATCCAGGTACGGCAGCCAGATCGTCGTGTAAAGCCCCCACACCAGCGTCATGCCGGTTGCCCAGTTCAGCACCGCGCGCCGATTCGATCGCCGCGCCGGCCGGACCAGCACGATCCAGAGCAGGCTCAAAAATCCGGACACAAACAAAACCAGCGGCTGCAGCGGCGGCCGAAAGCCCGGCTGCGTGTCGCGAAAGATGCGCGCGACCGGCTCGGGCAAGCCGTGCCACAGCGACTCGAGCCACAGCGCCCAGACGATGACCGCCAGCAAACCGAAGGTCAGGATGCCGAACCAGTCGAGTGCACCTGACGTGCCGCGCTTGAGCGTGTCGACTTCCGCGGTACCCAGCAAGGACAGCGGCAACAGTAGCGGCAGTGCCAATGTCGCGCGGGGCTCTGCCGCGGCCGACAGAATCGCCAGCAGTACGATACTCATCGTCAGTGGCAAAACGATGCCGGGCTGCGCGAGGCCACCGTTGTAGCCACGCGCTCGCAGCCAGAGCGTCCACAGCGCAAGGGGCAGCGCAGGCCAGGCGAACCACGGCAGATTCTTCAGATAATAAAAGGGCTCGACCGGCGGCGATCCGGCGGCGCGACCGAAGAAACGGGCGACGCTTTGTCCATCCCA
Organism: Casimicrobiaceae bacterium; assembly: GCA_035996965.1. Lineage (GTDB taxonomy): Bacteria > Pseudomonadota > Gammaproteobacteria > Burkholderiales > Casimicrobiaceae > PALSA-1003. The sequence goes on from DASYJB010000054.1 coordinate 6,122, forward strand.
CCAAAGCGCGAAAATGGGGGAATCGCGCCAATACATCGCCAGCGGCCAAGCGATCAACAACGGCGCGGCAACCAGCACGGCGAGCGCCAGCGTTCCGGCATAACGCCGCGTGCGCCAGGGCGGGAAAGCGACCAGCAGCAGCGCGGTGATCGCGATCATCACCGCCCACGGCGTGCCCCGAACCAGGAACGCGATGCCTGCGCTCGCGCCGAGCAGCGCGCCCGAGATCAACGGGCGCCGCGGCGCCATCGCCAGCGCATAGAGCGCCAGCGCGTACGCCGGCAACAAGCCCATTTCCGGCGCGAGCGCATGGGCGCGATCCCACAGCCCGATGCATCCGATGAACACCAGCACCGGCAGCCAGCGAAAGGCCCGCCCGTAGAGTTCGCGGCCGGCGAGTGCGAGCAGCCACAGGGTCAATCCGAGGCAAAGCGCGTTGGCCACGCGCGCGCCGTCATGCAATGCGAGCAACGGTTGCAAGGTTGCGGCGCTCGCCGCAGCCAGCGCATAGAACAGCGGTGGTCGCACCGCCGCCGGTGCGCCGGCGAGCTGGGGCGCCAACCAGTCGCCATTGCTCAGCACGTCGTGGGCAACACCGAACGTCGTCGCGTCGTCGGGCTTCCAGGGATCGTGCCCGAATAAGCCGAGCAGAATCCATGCTGCGCAGAGCAATACCAAACCCGCCTGCTTGAACGCGCGGTATCTGCCGGCAGGAGACAGACTGGGCGCCTCGCTAGGCGGGGCGGTGGGATCGGCAAGAGGCATGGGGCGCTGCGAATTAGGGCTTTGGGTTCGTCCGGTTCAGAACACTAGTGGTTTATGGCGGCCGGCGCCACTCGAGCCCCCTTGAGATGGCCGCCGGGTCGGCGAGCCAACAAAAAAGGCAGCCGAAGCTGCCTTCCGGTCCGCGACGAGCCAGCGCTTACGCCGACTTGGCCGCGCTCCTGGCCGCCGCTGCGGCACCCTTGGCAGCGGCGCTTTTGGTGCCTGGGCTCTTGGCTGCCGGCACGGGAGCCGGCTTGGCCGACGGGGGCGCCGGCGGCTTGGCCGCGTAGCGCTGACGGAATTTCTCGACGCGGCCGGCGGTGTCCACGATCTTTTGCTTGCCCGTATAAAACGGATGGCAAGCCGAGCACACCTCGACATGCAAAGGCTTCTGCACGGTCGAGCGGGTGGCGAACGTGTTGCCGCAGCTGCACGTCACCTGGATTTCACTGTATTGCGGGTGAATGGCGGTTTTCATCGATACCTCGGAGGCGGGCGCCGACAGGCGCGCGCCGGGTTTGGGCGGGATCTAGCTCCAGAGCCTTGACGGCCGGAAGTTAACGCCGCGCCGTACAGCCGAAAATTATGGGCCTTTTGTCGCTGCAGTGCAACAGGGAGGGAACTTGGCTTAGATGGCGGCGTCCATGTCCAGTTCAAGCCCGCCGCACCGAAGCGATCGAACTGCCGCCCAGCCCGCCGGCCTGGCCGGTCCTAAGCCGGTTGTCGGCATAATTCGCGCCGCCCGTCATCCATCAGAGCCCTGGGGCGTTATTGACCGATGTCCTGTTTAAAATCAAGGCCCATGACCCTTTTGCTCGCGCTGTTGTTCGCCGTGCCCACGTTTGTCTGGGCCGCCTCGCCGGATGTGCCTGCGACCACCGCAATGTGGGATGCGCCGCTGGCGGCGTTCGCCGCGGCCGACGACAAGCAGGCGCCGCCGCCCGGCGGCGTGCTATTCGTCGGAAGCTCATCGATCCGTCTGTGGGATGGCCTGGAGGCCGATTTCGCCGCCTTGCCGGTGGTCATCAATCGGGGTTTCGGCGGGTCGAGGCTTTCCGACTGCGTGCACTATCTGGATCGCCTGGTCATACGGTACCGGCCGCGGATGGTGCTGGTCTACGCCGGCGACAACGACCTGGCCGAAGGCAGGACGGCCGCCGATGTGCTGCGCCAGTTCGAAGCGTTCGTGCAAGGCGTTCACTCGGCCTTGCCCGCAACCCGGATCGCCTTCATTTCGATCAAACCCAGCCCGGCGCGCGCCTCGCTGCTGCCGGAGATCCGCCGCGCCAACGCGCTGGTCGAGCAATTCGCCGCCAAGGAGCCTGGCGTTGCCTACGTCGATGTCCATTCACCGATGCTGGCCGCCGACGGAAGCCCGCGAGGCGAGCTTTTCAGGCCCGACGCGCTTCACTTGAACGCGACGGGCTATGCGCTATGGAAAACGGTGATTTCGCGCTACGTGAATTGAGCGGCGCGTACTGCCCCTGGGCAGCGCCCCGCGAGCGGTATTCGAGTTCGACGAATTCCGCGACCGCGTAGAGCGCGGCGAAAGCTCCGACGACCATCATCACGTCGAGGATCCAGCTCCGATCCTCGTAGTGATCGCCCAGGATCGCGAGCGCCAGCAGACAGATCACCAGGTGCGCACCAAAGACCGGCAGCGACGCCGCGCCCAGCCTGGCGAGGAATTGCAGCGGCGCGTGGCGGGCCAGCCACGGTCCGAAGCGTAGAACCAGCACCAGCAGGGCGAGAAAATTCACCAGTCGCAGCGGACCAAGCTCCCACTTGTCGAACAGCATATTCACTGCGTGACCCGCCGCATGCGGGAAAGGCACCGGCACCTGTCCGGCGATGTGGCGCCAAGCCAGGCAAACCGCGGCGATGGCGATCGCGGGCGCAATCGCCCATTGCGGCGCCGCCAATCCGTGAGGGCTCTCGGTGGCTTTCAGCGACCCCATCCACACGCCGCCGACCCATAGGAACTGCCAGGCAAGGAGCGAAAATGCCCCGGTCTCGGTCACCGGCAGGTCGAGCCCGATCGCGTCGGCGATCGTCTGATACAGTGCGCGCCCGGCGCCGAACTGGGCCAGGGTCCACAAGGCTGCGCTGAGCCCGAAGATCGGCCGCCAGCTGCGCCGCAGAGCGAAGCTCAGCAGCAACGGCGTCGCCGCGAGCAGCACGACGTACATCGGGAGGATGTCGAGCAGAGGCGGGTTGTAGACGAGAGCGAAACCTGCGGTCAGCGCGGTCGCCGGATCCTTGCTGAAAAACGAGATCAGGTCGGTGATCGCCGTCTGCCCGTGTGCTCGCGCGATGCTGGCAACGAAGGACAGAAGAAAGACCAGCAAGCCGATCTGGCAGGCGTAGAGCGCAGCGGCGCGCTTCCAAAGCGCACGGCGCATGCGGGAGAGGCCGTCGCGCTTGGCGCGCTCGCTGTAGATCCATCCGCACATGAACGCGGAAAGGAAGACGAATCCTTCCGCCGAGGAGACGAAGCCGAGCGGCTGGCCGAACGGCGAGGCGAAGCGCGTCGGCAGGTGCGTAAACGTCATCAGCACCAGCATCAACCCGCGCAATGCATCGATGTCCAGGCGCCGCGTCATGTCCGACCACCCTCAGCTGCTATGTTCCTCTAGACTGGGGCTGGCGGGTTTGGTTCGAGCGGTAGACGCGCACTCGCAAAGCGGGGATACGACGCCGGAGGGCGGAGCAGGGGCCCCGCGCGTAAGCGCGGGGATGCGACCCCGGAGGCGGCGAGGCCGGCGACAACTCTGTGCAGAGTCTTCACGCCGGTGGTTCTGAGCCGGCGACCCCGAAGACGGCGAGCGGAATTCGAAACGCGCTAGTTGCCTCGCCGCATCGAGTCGAAGAGTACGCCGTCGTAGGGCGGAGCAGGGGCCCCGCGCTTGGCGCGGGGATGCGACCCCGAAGACGGGGCGAGCGGAATTCGAAACGCGCTAGTTGCCGCGTCGCATCGAGTCAAAGAATTCCGCGTTGTTCTTCGTCTGCTTGACCTTGTCGACCAGGAATTCGGTCGCCTCGAGCTCGTCCATCGGGTAGAGGAGCTTGCGCAGCACCCAGACCTTCTGCAGGACGTCGGGCTTGAGCAGCATCTCTTCCTTGCGAGTGCCGGAGCGGTTGACGTTGATCGCCGGGTAGATGCGCTTTTCGGCCATGCGGCGATCCAGGTGGATCTCCATGTTGCCGGTGCCCTTGAATTCCTCGTAGATCACGTCGTCCATCCGCGACCCGGTGTCGATCAGCGCCGTGGCGATGATCGTCAGCGAGCCGCCTTCCTCGATATTGCGTGCGGCGCCGAAAAAGCGCTTCGGGCGCTGCAACGCATTCGCGTCGACGCCGCCGGTCAGCACTTTGCCCGACGCGGGCACGACGGTGTTGTAGGCGCGTGCGAGGCGCGTGATCGAATCGAGCAGTATCACGACGTCCTTTTTGTGCTCGATCAGGCGCTTGGCCTTTTCAATCACCATTTCGGCAACCTGGACGTGGCGCGTCGCCGGCTCGTCGAAGGTCGACGACACGACTTCGCCGCGAACCGAGCGCTGCATCTCGGTCACTTCCTCGGGCCGCTCGTCGATCAACAGCACGATCAGCACGACGTCCGGATAGTTGGCTGCGATTGAATGCGCCAGGTGCTGCAGCATCACCGTCTTGCCCGACTTCGGCGATGAGACCAGCAGCCCGCGCTGTCCCTTGCCGATCGGTGCGACGATATCGATGATGCGGCCGGTGATGTTCTCTTCGGCCTTGATGTCGCGTTCGAGGATCAGCGGCTCGTCGGGAAAAAGCGGCGTCAGATTCTCGAAAAGTATCTTGCTCTTGGCGTTTTCCGGCGGCTCGCCATTGACCTTGTCGACCTTGACCAGTGCGAAATAGCGCTCGCCATCCTTCGGCGTGCGGATCTCACCCTCGATCGTGTCCCCGGTGTGCAGGTTGAAGCGGCGGATCTGCGACGGCGAAATATAGATGTCGTCGGTGCCGGCGAGATAGCTGGTGTCGGGCGAGCGCAGGAAGCCGAAGCCGTCGGGCAGCACTTCGAGCGTGCCATCGCCGAAGATGCTCTCGCCCTTCTTCGCCTGATTTTTCAGCAGAGCGAAAATCAGGTCGTGCTTGCGCAGGCGGTTGGCGCCGTCGATCTCGTTGGTGTTGGCGATCTCGACGAGCTCGGTGACCGGCTTGGACTTGAGTTCGGACAGGTGCATGGGGGAAGTGAGTTGCTGGAAGAAGGCGGGACGGTCCCCGGACAAGCTAAAGGCCGCGAAACCTGATGCGATAAGGGAGGTTGGCGCCGGAAGACAACAACTGCGTGCGACAGCGCCGGTGACGACGTCCCGCCGGCGACTACGCCTGGCGGGGCGCGTACTTCAATGGGCTAGGAGCGTAGCGTGTTCAGATGTGGCTGTCAATAAAGGCCGTCAGCTGCGACTTGGACAGCGCTCCGACCTTCTGCGCGGCCACTTCCCCGCCCTTGAACAGGATCAGCGTCGGGATGCCGCGTATGCCGTACTTCGCCGGCACCCCCGGATTGGCGTCGATGTCCAGCTTGGCCACCGTCAGCTTGCCGGCATAGCTTTTGGCGACGTCGTCCAAAATCGGCGCGATCATCTTGCACGGGCCGCACCATTCGGCCCAGTAGTCGACCAGTACCGGCGTCCCCGCCTTCAGGACGTCGTTGTCGAAAGTGGCGTCGGTAACGTGCTTGATGTGCTCATTCATGGTGATCCTCGCTGAAGCGCTTTCGCGGCGCCGGTGGCCTGCCTGGAGGTCGCTGCCTTCGCGTCCCCAAACCTAACTTAGCGCAAAGGAACGGCAGGCGCAACCCGCTGGCATGGCGCCGTTCATACATAGCTGGGGCCGATTTGGTAAAATCCAAGACCGGCGGCAAACGGATCGAAAAACGCGATGACCTACGTGGTGACCGAAAGCTGCATTCGCTGCAAGTATACCGACTGTGTCGACGTCTGCCCGGTCGATTGCTTTCGCGAAGGGCCCAACTTCCTGGTCATCGATCCGGACGAGTGCATCGATTGCACCCTTTGCGTCGCCGAATGTCCAGTCGAGGCGATCTACGCCGAAGACGACGTCCCCGACGACCAGCAGCAGTTCAAGGCGCTGAACGCGGAGCTCGCGAAGGCCTGGAAGCCGATCATCGAACGCAAGCCGGCGCCAGCCGATGCCGATGAATGGAAAACCGTCAAGGTCAAGTTGCCGCTGCTCGAGCGCTAGCCGTCCTGACCCCCTGTCGTCGTATTGTTTGACCGGCGTTGCGGCCAGCCCGTAAAATACGCGGGCTTTAAGACGCCCGCCGCCAAGGTATTTGCGCCGTTTGCGACAATCTGATGAAAGCCGGTCGATGACCAGACTATTCTTGCTTGCTGCGGCCCTTACGCTTGCGCTACCGGGAGCCGCGTCGGCACAGGCGCCGGCGCCTTCGGGCGACTCCGCCGCCGGAGCGCAGAAAATCGAGATGTGCATCGGCTGCCACGGCATCGTCGGCTGGCGCACCGCCTTTCCCGAGGTCTACAAGGTCCCCAAGATCGGCGGCCAGCACGAGGCGTACATCGTCCGGGCCCTGCAGGCCTATCGCGCCGGCGAGCGCAGTCATCCTTCGATGAAGGCGATCGCGGCGACGCTGTCGGACAAGGATATTGCCGACCTCGCCGCCTACTATTCAGGCGCGCTGCCGAAGACGGCAAGCAAGTGACGGCGAAGGCGATGATGAAAAAATTCGTGCTCGGGTTATTCGCGATCGCGGCGTTCGTCGCGGCAACGGCCGCCCCGGCCGCCGATCTCAAGGCGGGCGAAGCCAAGGTCAAGGCGGTCTGCCAGGCGTGCCATGGCACAGACGGCAACAACCAGAACGCCGACTATCCGAAGCTCGGCGGCCAGTATCCGGACTATCTGGCCAAGGCGCTGCGCGACTACAAGTCGGGCGCGCGCAAGAATCCGATCATGGGCGCATTTGCCGGAACGCTCTCGACGGCCGACATCGAGAACGTCTCCGCCTATTACGCGGCGCAACCCGCGGTGGTGGTCACGAGGCACTGAACAGGCCCGGCTGCCGGTCGCGACAAGGCGCCGTTTGCGGCGCCTTTTTCGTTCCGGCGGTGCTCACACCGTCTTATGCCGGTATTCGCACAGGTCGACGATCACGCACTGCGGACAGAGCGGCTTTCGCGCCTGGCATATGTAGCGGCCGTGCAAAATCAGCCAGTGATGCGCATCGTGGCGGAATTCCTCCGGGGTGAACTTGACCAGCTTCCGCTCGACCTCTTCGGGCGTGCGTCCGGGTGCTAAGCCGGTGCGATTGGCGACGCGAAAGATGTGCGTATCGACGGCGATCGTCGGGTGGCCGAAGGCGACGTTCATCACCACATTGGCGGTCTTGCGGCCGACGCCGGGCAGCCTGACCAGCGCGTCGTGGTCTGCGGGCACCTCGCCGCCGTGCTCGGATATCAGCTGGCGGCATAGCGCGACGACGTTTTTCGCCTTGGTGCGAAAAAGCCCGATCGTCTGGATATACGGAATCAGCCCCGCTTCGCCGAGCTTTACGATCGCCTGCGGCGTGCGCGCGACTGGAAACAGCTTGGCCGTCGCCAGATTGACGCTCTTGTCGGTCGCCTGCGCCGACAGCACCACCGCGATCAGCAACTCGAACGGCGTGCGATAGCTCAACTCGCTGCGAGGGTGCGGGTTCTGCTCGCGCAGTCGCTCGTAGATCGCGCGCCGCTTCGCCGGATTCACCGGCTGTCCCGAGCGCGGCGGGCGCGGGCTCGGGCGAGGGCTGCCGCAACGGCCTGCCGGCGCGCGTCGGGCGTCGCATTCTGCACGCGCGGCCTTGCCTTGGCATCCGGGCGCGGTGTGCGCTTGGCGGTCTCTTGCGCGAGCCGCAGCTTGCGCGATTGAAACCGGGTGCGCGCCGCCGCGGCGTCGGCCGTGGTCCACGCCCGCCCCGCGGCCGTCATGACGATGCAATCGACCGGACACGGCGGCAGGCAAAGCCCGCACCCGGTGCAGTGGTCGGCCAGAACGGTATGCATCCGCTTGGCGGCGCCGACGATCGCGTCGACCGGACAGGCCCGGATGCACAACGTGCAACCGATGCAGACGGCCTCGTCGATGCGCGCCAGCGTCAGCGGCTCGGCGACGCCGAAGGCGGGGTCGGGCGATGGCGCCGGCACCTCGAGCAGCGTGGCGAGCGCCGCAATGGTTGCCGTGCCTCCCGGTGCGCAGCGGTTGATCGGCGCCGTGCCGGCGGCGATCGCCTCGGCATACGGACGACACCCGGGATGCGCGCAGCGACCGCACTGCGTCTGCGGCAGCAGATCGTCGATGCGGTCGGCGAGCGCGGCGGTGTTGCGCATGCCGACATTCTACCGGCGCCAAGCGTTGCCCGGGATGCCGGCTTGGTCGACAATGAGACACGAGAGCAATCATGCCCGCCCACCATCATTCCCCTACCGGGCCGCGCGGCGACACCGCGACAGGCGCAGCGGCGCGCGAACGCCGCGCACTGCGTCTGGCCGTCGTATTGACCATCGGCTTTGCGCTGGTCGAAGCGGGTGGTGGCTGGCTCGCGGGCTCCTTGGCCCTGCTCGCCGACGCGGGTCATATGGTCACCGATGCCGCGGCGCTGGGCATCGCACTGCTGGCTCAGCACGTGGCGCGACTGCCGCCGTCGCGTCGCGCGAGCTACGGCTACGCCCGGGCGGAGGTGATCGCCGCGTTCATCAATGCGCTGCTGATGCTGGCCGTGGTCGTCGGGATATCGGTCGAGGCGGTGCGCCGGCTGCTGGCACCTTCACCCGTTGCCGGCGGCGTGGTGATGGCCATCGCCGCCATCGGCCTCCTGATCAACATGTTCGCGGCCTGGAGCCTGTCGCACGGGCGCAGCCTGAACAGCCGGGCCGCATTGCTTCATGTCAGCGGCGACATGCTGGGGTCGGTTGCGGCGATCGTCGCCGGCGCCGTCGTCGCATCGACCGGGTGGATGCCTATCGATCCTATTCTGTCACTGCTGGTCGCCGCGCTGGTCCTGCGCTCGACTTGGCTCTTGCTCAAGGCATCGACGCACGTGCTGATGGAAGGCGTTCCCGCGCATCTTTCGTACGAAGATATCGGGCGCGCGCTGACTCGCGTTCCGGGTGTCGCCGCCGTGCACGACTTGCACGTCTGGCAAATGACCAGCGACCGGACGGCGATGTCGGCGCATCTGTTGATCCGCGACCCGCAGGCATGGCCGCAGATCCTGGTGGCGGCTCAGCGGCTGCTGGCCGAGCGGTACCGCATCGACCACGTTACCCTGCAGCCGGCCTGGCACCAGCCGCCGCCGGACAAGCGAGTGATCCCGCTGACGCCGATCGCCGGCGGCGACAAGGCTCACCTGCACTAAAGTCGGACCGTCAAAGCCACCGGATCTTCTTGAACCAGAAATAGAGAACGAAATCGGCCGCCGCCATCAGCGCGAGCGACAACGGATATCCGTAATAGAATTCGTACTCGGGCATGTTCTTGAAATTCATGCCGTAGATGCCGGCGATCAGCGTCGGCACCGCGATTATCGCGGCCCAGCCGGCCAGCTTTTTGGTCACCTCGGTTTCGTTCAAACTGATCATGCCCAGGTTGACCTGGATCGCGGTCGTCTGCATGTCGCGTATGCCCTCGATCGAGGCGTGCAGCCGCTGCAGATGGTCGAATACGTCGCGGAAATATTCGCCCATGCCGGCGCAGATGCGCGGCACGCGGCCGCCATAGAGCTTGCCCACGGCCTCCATCAGCGGATCGACCGCATGCTTGAGCGTCATCAGCTTGCGCTTCAAGGCGTACAAGGCCTCGATATTGGAGCGCGCGGTATTGCGCACGAAGATCTGCTCCTCGACCGATTCGAGCTCGGTTTCGAGCGCCTCTAGCACCGGGAAATAGCGGTCGACCACCTTGTCCATCAGCGCGTAGAGCACGTACGCCGCGCCGTGCATCAGGAGATCGGGCTCGTTTTCGCTGCGCGCCCGAACATCGGCGAAGCCGCGCTCGGTGTCGCGGCGGACCGAAAGGACGTAATTGGGCCCGACGAAGATGTCGACTTCTCCGACGTGCAGCTCCTCGCCGCGCATCTCCACCGCCTGCAGAACGGCGAACAGCGAATCGCCGTACTCCTCGATCTTGGGGCGCTGATGACCATGCCGCGCGTCCTCGACAGCGAGGTCCGGCAGGTCGAACTCCTCCTGCATCTCCTCGAGCTCAGCGGGCGGTGGATCCTTCAGCCCGACCCAGACGAAGCAATCAGGGCGCTTCAAGTAATCGCTGATCGCTTCCTTCGGGATGTCGGCGAGCTTCTTGCCTTCCTGATAGGCGACGCAGTTGACCAGCATGGATCGTTGCCTCAATGGTGAACGGATCGATGATAGCGGCCCCGGCCCGCGATTGCCACCTGGCGCGGGTCGATCGTTCGCCTTGTCGGTTCGGATCGCCGCCGCCCTCCGGCGAAAGTGGATACCCTCGCCGACAGCGGGTACCATGGCTGCCTTTCCGCCGCTCGCGAAACCCCGCATGATCATCGAGTCGCTGCTCGATACCGATCTGTACAAGTTCACGATGATGCAGGTCGTGCTGCACCATTTCCCCACCGCGCAGGTCGAATACCGCTTCAAATGCCGGACGCCTGACATCGACCTGACACCGTACTTGAGTCAGATCGAGCGCGAGATCATCGGCCTGTGCTCCCTTCGCTTCACGCACGAGGAGCTCGCATACCTGCGGCGCTGGCGCTTCCTCAAGAGCGACTTCGTCGATCTGCTCGGCCTGTTCCAGCTCGACCGGCGCTTCATCAGCCTGACGCCCGCGGCCGCGCCGGGCGAGATCGACATCACGATCAAGGGGCCGTGGCTGCACACGATCCTGTTCGAGGTGCCGGTGCTCGCGATCGTCAGCGAAGTGTATTTCCGCGAGACGATCGCCCGGCCCGATCTCGCCGAGGGCCGCCGCCGTCTCGACGCCAAGATCGCGCAGATCAATGCGGTTCCCGACCCCGAGTTCCGGATCGCCGACTACGGCACACGGCGCAGATTCTCGCGGGCGTGGCAGGACGAAGTCGTGCGCACGCTGAAGGAGGGGATCGGCCCCAAATTCGTCGGTACCAGCAACGTCAAGCTCGCATTCGAGCATAACCTGACCCCGCTGGGCACGATGGCCCACGAATACATGCAGGCTTGCCAGGCGGTGGGGCCGCGCCTCCGCGATTCGCAGGTGTTCGCGTTCAACACGTGGGCGCGCGAATACCGGGGCGACCTGGGAATCGCGCTGTCCGACGTCTGCGGCATGGACGCGTTCCTGCGCGATTTCGACCTTTTCTTCTGCAAGCTGTTCGACGGCGTGCGGCACGACTCGGGCGACCCGTTCGAATGGGGCGAGAAGATGATCGCGCACTACCAGAAGATGCGCATCGATCCGCGCTCGAAGGTGATGGTCTTCTCCGATTCGCTGAACGCGCCGCTGGCGATCCGGCTGTTCGAATACTTCAAGGGTCGCAGCCAGACGGCGTTCGGCGTCGGCACCAATCTGACCAATGACCTGGGCTATGACGCGCTGCAGATCGTGATCAAGATGACGCGCTGCAACGGCCAGCCGGTCGCCAAGATCAGCGATGAGCCATCGAAGGCGATGGATTACGATCCGTCGTACGTCGCCTATCTGCGCCAGGTGTTCGAAGTGCCCGAGCCGGTGGCAACCGCCGGCGGCGACGGGCTCGACGCCGACTAGCCCGGTTCGGCGAGCTCGGCCCGGTATGCGGCCAGCACGTCCGCGCCGGCGCAAGCGAACACGATCCTCTGCAGCGCATCGAGCCGGTCGAAGCCTCGCACCGTCGCGACCGCGATCGGCACCGCCTTTGCCAGCGGATAGCCGTACGCACCGCAGCTGATCGCCGGGAACGCGATCGACGCGAGTCCGTGGCCGACGGCGAGCTCCAGCGAGCGCCGGTAGCACGAGGCCAGCAATTGCGGCTCGCCGGCGTTGCCGCCATGCCACACCGGCCCGACCGTGTGGATGACGTGACGCGCCGGCAAGCGATAGCCGCGCGTAATCTTGGCATCGCCGGTGGCGCAGCCGCGCAAGGCCCGGCATTCGGCGAGCAATTCGGGTCCGGCCGCGCGATGGATCGCGCCATCGACGCCGCCGCCGCCCAGGAGGCTCGTATTGGCGGCATTGACGATCGCATCGACGGCGAGCGTCGTAATGTCGGCATGAAGAGCGGTGATATCCGGATGCATGGCGTCATTTTCGCATTGCGCCAGGCCGGCGGCGGGTAGTTCGCGACGACCGCGGCCGCCCGGGTCCGCTGTCGCGGCCCGGCGCTTCGGTTTATAGTAGCGCGATGCCCTCGGCCCACCCGATCAAAACGCCCGCGGCGCCGCCCGGCGCCCCTGCGGCCAAGCAGGTGGCGCCGGCGCCGGACCGGCGCTTAAGACTCGACGACATCCTGAAGTTGATGATGGCCGACGGGCTGGTCGCGGCCGCCGATGCGGACCCGGTCGCGCGCTCGCGCACGCAGCGTTACGACAATCCGCTGGAGCTGATCGCCGACCAGAAATGGCGCTCGCTGATCCCTCCGCGCCGGCCGTTGACGCTCGAGACCTTGGTCGAGTGGCTGGCCGGCAAGCTCGGCATTCCCTACCATCACATCGACCCCCTGAAAATCGACCTGGTCGCGGTGACCGGCACGATGTCGATCGCGTACGCCGAGCGCTACCGCATCCTGCCGGTCGCGGTCGCCAAGGGCGAGCTGACCGTTGCGACCAGCGAGCCGTTCGTGCGCGCGTGGGCCGACGAGCTCGAGTCGATCCTTCATCTCAAGGTCAAGCTGGTCTTCGCCAACCCGCAGGACATCCGTCGCTACATCGGCGAGTTCTTCACGCTTGCCCGCTCGATCAAGAAGGCAGGCGAGACGCAACGCGGCGACACGTTCACGCGCAATTTCGAGCAGCTGGTCGAGCTTGGCAAGCACGGCCAGCTCGATGCAAACGATCAGCACGTCGTCCACATCGTCGACTGGCTCTGGCAATACGCGTTCGAGCAGCGCGCGTCGGATATCCATGTCGAGCCACGGCGGGATGCGGGCGTTGTGCGCTTCCGCATCGACGGTGTCCTGCACCAGGTCTACGTGATCCCGAATCCGGTACTGATCGCGATGACCAGCCGGATCAAGCTTCTGGCGCGCATGGAGATCGTCGAGCGGCGGCGCCCGCAGGACGGGCGCATCAAGACGCTCTCGCCCGACGGCGAGGAGATCGAGCTTCGCATCTCGACGATGCCGACCGCGTTCGGCGAGAAGGTCGTGATGCGGATTTTCGCGCCCGATGTGCTGGTGCGCGATTTCCAGGAGCTGGGCTTCACCGCCGAGGACCGCGAACGGTGGGAGCGCATGATCAAGGAGCCCTACGGCATCGTCCTGGTCACCGGTCCGACAGGATCAGGCAAGACGACGACGCTGTATTCGACGATGAAGATGCTCGCCACGCCCGAAGTCAACGTGTGCTCGATCGAGGATCCGATCGAGATGATCGCTCCCGAGTTCAACCAGATGCAGGTGCAGCCGGCGATCGGCGTCGATTTCGCGAGCGGCGTGCGCACGCTTCTGCGCCAGGACCCCGACATCATCATGGTCGGGGAAATCCGCGATCGCGACACCGCCGACATGGCGGTGCAGGCCGCGCTGACCGGGCACCTCGTCCTGTCGTCGCTGCATACCAACGACGCGCCCACCGCGATCACGCGACTTCTGGACCTCGGGGTGCCGTCGTATCTCATCAATTCGACGGTGCTTGGTGTCATGGCACAGCGGCTGGTGCGCACGCTGTGCCCGCATTGCAAACGGCCGTCCGATCCTCCCGACGAGGAGGCGTGGCGCATGGTCACCGCGCCGTTCGTAGCCGACCTGCCGAAGCACACGCAGGCGGCCGTGGGCTGCCTGGAATGCCGTATGACCGGTTATTTCGGTCGCATGGGGCTCTACGAAATCATGTCGATGACGCCCGCGCTCAGGCGCCTGATTCACAAGGAAGCCGACGACGCCGCAATTCGCGACCAGGCGTACAAGGAAGGCATGAAGCCCTTGCGCGTCTCGGGTGCGGTGAAGGTCGCCGCCGGCGCAACCACCATCGATG
>DASYJB010000055.1:0-7672 GCA_035996965.1 Casimicrobiaceae bacterium
GGCAGCGACAGCAGCGGCAGATGCGCGTCGTAGTGCGGCAGTCGGTCCGCGTCGGTGACTGTCTGCGCGACGCCCGGAGCCGTGGCGAGCAAAGGCGCCAGCGCTTGCGGACAGTAGACGATGCAGCGCGCGCCCGTCCCTGCCAGCGGTGCGATGAAGCGCGCGAATTGCAAGGCGTCGCCCAGACCCTGCTCGGTGTAAAGCAGCAAGGTCTTTCCTTGCGGCGCCGAGCCGTCCCACGCCGGACCGGCGAAGGCGTGCCGGTCCTTGCCGAGCTCGGACAGCGCGAACCGCGATTCGTACTCGCGCCAGCCCTCGGCATACTGTCCGTCGAGCAACAGCGCAAGCGCGAGATTCCAGTGCGCGTGCTCGAATTCGGGCTGCAGCGCGATCGCGCGTCGGAACGCGCTGATTGCGCCGTCGACATCGTTGACCGATTGCAGCGCGAGCCCGAGGTTGTTCCAGGCCACCGCGTGGCCGGACTTGAGCGCGAGTGCCGCGCGGAAGGCGGCGATCGCTTCTTCCTCTCGCTCACCCGCCGCGAGCGCCAGGCCCAGATTGTTGTGGAACTCGGGCTCGGCGGGAACCGCCTCGACCGAGCGCTGCAGCAGCGGTAGCGCCGCCGCCACGTCCCGGCGTTGATAGAGGATCACGCCCAGGAAATGCTGCGCCATCGGATGGCCGGGGTGAACGGCAAGGACTTCCCGATAGATCCGCTCGGCGGCCGCGGTATCACCCTGCCGGTGCAGCGCGATCGCCTGCCGGACGGAGAGATCGAGCGCCGAAGCAGGCGGCGGGGCTGACTCGGCGCCGGGCAGCGGCACATTCGCAGCCAGCGCGCCGTGGCAATTCTTGTAACGCTTGCCGCTGCCGCACGGACACGGATCGTTTCTTCCCGCCGCCGGGGCCGAGGCCATGCTGCTGCGCGCAGTCGCGAGCCCCGCCGCCGCGACCCCGCTTGCCGGATCGTCGTCCAGAATACGCTGAAAGATCGCGGTGACGGCGCGCCACTGGCCGAGTGCGACGCAATTGCGTCCGAGCTGCGCGAGTTGCGGGGAGCGCGCGATCGCCGGAGTGAAATGCACGACCAGCGCCGTCAGCTCGTCTTCGGGAACGACGCGGCAGAAGTTGTACAGGCCGTGAAATCCGAACGGCAGGCCGATCGGATACGCGGCCTCGAACGCGAACTGGTCGGCTTGGTTCTCGGTCGCGAAGCGGATCGCATGCTCGCGTTCGAGCAAGTTCCGGAAGGTCCTGCCGATGGTTACGTCCTCGGCCTCGGTCAACACGATCCGCGGATCGCGCAGAGCCTCGAGCAGCCGGCGCGAGCGGAGCGAAAAACCGCCATTGCCGACGCGCTGGCCTTCCGGCGCCCAGAACCACTTGGCGCCGATGTAGTCGCAGTCGAGGAAGTCGCCGCGCCACCCCGCCGGGTTCAGCGCGTAGCCATCCCATTGCACCAGCAGGACATGCGGCGTATCGACATGATCGAGCAGCGACGCCAGCACGAAACGCGAATAATCGTCGCGCGATGCGAGCGGGGAGATCGTCCGGACCTCGATGCCTGGCTCGTCGACTATGCGATCGGTAAGAAAAAGCGATCGCGCAAACCTGATGCCGATTGCCGACCGGCGCAGCGCACGCGCGGCCAGTGCATGGTTGGCCGTGTCGATGCAGCACAGCGTGAGTCCAGGCAGATCGAGCATGGGGAAACCAGATGCGGCGGCAGCTCAGGCGGTCGCCGGCGCGACCGAAACGACGGGCTGCATGCCGGCGGCAAGCTCACGCCAGAGGAGCGTGCCCAGGACGACGACCAGCGGCGCCAGATGCAGCGTCGCGCGGTTGAGCGTGGTCAATTCGAGCATCCAGCCTGATGCGTTGGTGAACCAGGTGACGAACAGCAGGAAGGCGATGCCGGTGCCGACGACGACGGCAAGCGGCGCAAGCGGCGGTGCGCTCAAGCGCCGCGCACCGACGATCGCCATCACGACCGCGCCGTACCAGAGCAGATTCCAGCTGCTGGACAATAGATAGGCATCCCAGAACGTGCGCCATCCGGGATCGAAATCGGCATGCAGCCGGTAACCGAGGATGACGACGTTGGTTCGCGCCAGCGCGAGGAGTGCGAACAGTCCCAGCGCGTAGGCGATGCCGACGAACTTCAGTCCGCGCCGTGGCATCAGCGCGACGACGACACCGGGTAAAAGTGTCAGTGCCCAGACCAGGCCCGGAATCTTGATCAGCGGACAGCACAGCGCCAGTCCGAGCGCCAGCGCCGCGTCGAGCCGGTCGCGCCGCATCGCCCAGCGATAAAAAGCGAGCGCCGCCAACGTATAAATCGTGGCCATCGGCAGATCGGCGTAGCCGGCGAGCGCCGCATGCGTGTCGAGCAGCGGCAGCGATGCGACCAGGTACGCGCCGACCAGCGCAGCAAGCGGCGCAACGCCTTCGCCCCGCAGCGCGCCGTAAATTGAGCAGCTGAGAGCGATCAGCAGCATCAGCCACGGCCAGTTCATCGCCGAATCGTCCCAGCGGCCGAGCGCAATGCAGCTCCAGACCTGCAACAGCGGAACCGTTGCCGGGTAATTGGGCGCAGCATCGAAATAGGCGCCGCCGGGACTCGCGAACCACTGCTCGGCGCGCACGAACGGCGCAATGCGGCCCAACTCATACCAGACGCGCGCCTTGGTCGCCCATTGCACCCAAGCGTCCCACGGATAGAGCGGTTGCCAGGCGATATCGCCGGCCAGCAGGAGAAAGCGCAGCGAAAGCCAGCCGATCAACCCGATCCAGACCAGACGCTGCCAGCGCGGCAGCGCCGGCCAAAGCAGCGACCCGATCACGACTCGCATATCGACCGGCGCGATGCGTCCGGCACGGACCGCGAACGCGAGCAGCGCGACGGTGGCGATCGCGATCGGCAGCCCGATCGACAGCCAGCCAAAGGCAACGCCGACGGCGCTCAGCAGGCGCATCCACAGCGTCAACAACAGCGCGCCGATGCAGTAACCGAATCCGGCGCGAAGCGCCGCCGTACCGCCGGAATCGCCGCCCGCCTGCGGCCAGCCCAGCGCGACGAGCAGCGCCAGGCCGAACAGCCACGGCAGCATCAGCCCGGCGGCAAGCGCGACGTATTCCATTTAGTGAATCGCGAACACGGCGCCGCCGCCTTCGGCGAACAGAACTTCTGCGTCCAGCGGCTGGCCGCCGTCCCAGCGCAGCTTCTTTTGCGCCGGATCGAACTGCACCCCTTTGCGCCTGAACACCACCAGATAATCGCCGTCGCGCAGCTTCGCAGAGTCGGGCATTGTGTTCCGGTACGGATCGAAGTAGACGTTGTACGGATAGAGGTGATAGGCGCCGCGGTCGCGAAAATACAGCGCGTCCGCGGCCATGAATACGCGCACCGGCGGCGGCGGAAGCTTCGCACGCGCCTTTTCGATGAACGCGAACAAGGCGCCGTCCTCGGCGGCGAGATGACGCTCACGCCATGACTTGCCGGCGTATTGCTGGAAGGTCGCACGCGCCTCCCGCATCAGGTTCCACTGCCATGGGACATCCAGAATGAACCACGCGCAAACGAACAAGCCGCCGGCGATCAGCGGCCGGAACGGACCGATCGTTTGCGGCCGCCACCGCGTCAGGATGACGTAAATGATCAAGGCGAGACCGACGATCGCCGCCAGGGCAAAAGGCAAGGGCAGATCCTGCGCGTCGGCCCCGCCGTTGCGGCTGTTGATCGACCCGCCGCTCCACGGCTCGAAGGCCAGCCATTCGCGAACGCGATCGTGCAGGACCTGGACGGCAGTCATCGGCTTGGCCTCGACGCCTCGAATCAGCATCGGTTGGGCCAGATCGCCGCGGATGATCAGCGCAAGACCGTTGATTCTGCCGATCCAGTTGGCATCATCGGCAAGCGTGATCGGAAGCAGGCGTCTCGCCTCGACGGTCAGCGGTCGGGTGAAACGGCGACCGGGCTCGTAGTCGTTGCGCCAGACCAGCGCCGCGGCGACCTTGTCGGGGACATCGGCGGTGTCCCAGGCGACCGCCGTGTATCCGGCCGACCGGAACGAGGTCTGGATCGAGACGATCGCGATACCCTGCGCATCGGGAGCGCTGACGCGAAGGCCATCGGCAGTCGGCTGACCGCTGCCTTGCGTTACGGCCAGCTCGGCCGCGGTCCAGCGCAAGGTCGGCAAGCTGCCGAACCAGCTGCCGGGCACCGACAGCGCCAGGTAGCCGACGATGCACAGCAAAGTGCTGGCGGCGAATAGCGCGGCCCCGACCAGCATCGCTCGCGGCGGCGCAGCAGGCAGCGCTGTCGGCGCAGCGATCGTTTGCGGAGCCGGCTCGGCGGCGGGAGAGGTCAAGCGGCGAGAACAGGCCCTAGTAGGCGTTGCGGCTGCGAAAGATGTGCATGATGGTCAATGCAAGAATTCGCAGATCGAACCACAACGACCAGTTGTCGATGTAATAGAGATCGTATTGTATCCGCTTGGGCAGGTCGCTGCTTCCGCGCAGATCGTTGACCTGCGCCCATCCGGTGATGCCGGCCTTGACCAGGTGTTTTTGCATGTATCCGGGCACGTCCTTGCGGAACTGGGCGATGAATTCCGGTCGCTCGGGCCTTGGGCCCACCAGAGACATGTCGCCGGAGAGGACGTTGATCAGTTGCGGCAGCTCGTCGAGGCTGTAGCGGCGCAGCATCCGGCTGAAGCTGGTGCCGCGGCCCGTATCCGGGCCCGACCAGACCGGGCCGCTTTGCGTTTCGGCGTTGACCGCCATTGTACGAAACTTGAGCATCGTGAACTGGCGGCCGGTCGATGTGACCCGCGTCTGGCGGTAGAAGACCGGCGCGCCCGACGTGGCGAGGATGGCGAGGGCGATGATGACGAACAGCGGCGACGCGATTACCAGCAGAAATCCGCCGAGCACGTAGTCCTCGGCGGTTTTCAGCATGCGGGCCGTGCCCTCGATCGGCGTGTCGCTGAGTCCGATGACCGGCATGCCGGCGATTTCGGAAAAGCTGTGTCGCAGCAGTTCGAAGCCGAAAATGTCCGGCACGTATCGTATCTGGACCGAATGGCCGCGCAGCTCGGTGGCCACGCGGCGGATCTGGTCCTCGTCGCGCAACGGCAGCGCGATCCATACCTGATCGATGCCACCGGCTTCGAGATCGCGGCCGAGCTGCGCGATCGGGCCGCGCACCGGCACGCCTTCGATCGATGCGCCGGCAAGCGCGGGCGCGTCGTCATACAGCGCGCGGACGACCAGCCCGCTCCACGGCGCCTCGCGCAGCCGGGTGACGACCTCCCGGGCGAGCTCGCCGGCGCCGACGATGCAGACGTGCCGCAGGTTATAACCGCGTCGCCGCAGCCAGCGCAGCGCCAGCCGCAAAGCGACGCGCAGCGCGGCGTGCACCAGCAGGCCCGCTGACGCCGACGAGGCGACCCAGACGCGCGAATAACTGTCGCTGGTCTTGGTGAGAAAGGCGACCGAAATACCGAGCGCGACCACGACCGACCAGCCATAAGTGAGCGCGCGCAGATCATCGGCGAGGCTCGCGCCGCGCTTCGGCCGATACAGTCCGGTCTCGGGAAACACGACGACGCTGAGCAGCGCGGCGCCGAGCAACGCGACCCAGTAGTTCGCCGGCAGCACGGCGCTATCGAGGTAAATCACGTGGATGACCCAGCCGACGATGACAATAACCAACGGGTCGACGATGCGCAGCAGTCGATCGAACGTCGTGGCGTTGCTCTTGAGGAGATTGCGCGGAGCGAACATCGCGGGAATCAGGGGTGCGGTCGGGAACGATGCTGCGCTAGCGCATCGGTCACATAGGCCGAGAAGCGCCGGTTGAACGTCTGGCGAGAGAAGCGTTCGGCATTGGCGCGGCAGGCCGCGGCCGTGATGCGCTGCGCGGAGGCTTCGAATTGCGCGATCGCGGCCCCGATCGAGGCGATCGTCTGTTCGGCGAACAGCACGCCGGTCGGCGCCGCGGCATCGAGGCCGCGTATGGTTTCGGCGCTGCCGCCGCGCCCGAATGCGATCACCGGCGTCCCCTGAGCCTGCGCCTCGAGCGGCGCGATGCCGAAGTCCTCGTCGGCGGCGAAGACGAATGCTTTGGCCGTGCGCAACAACCGGTCGCGATGCGCGTCGTCGACCGCGCCGAGGAGCCGCACGTTGGGACCGGCGAGTCTCGCCAGCTTTTTCATTTCGGGCCCGTCGCCGGCCACGACCAATTGTCGCCCCGGCATCGTGCCGAAAGCCTGCACCAGCAAGTCGAGCCGCTTATAAGGCACCAGGCGTGACACGGTCAGATAGAACGATTCCCGCGGCGGGCCAATAGGCTGGACCGCGGGAACGTCGACCGGCGGATAAATGACATCGGCGTCGCGGCGGTAGCAGTTGCGTATGCGCTCGGCAATGTATTCGGAGATCGCGACAAAGCGGTCGACGCGGGCCGAGGCGCGCAGGTCCCAGCGGCGGAATCGGGCCAGCTGAACCCGAGCGAGCCAGCCGAGCGCGCCCCGGTCGAGCCCCGTCTGGGCCAGATATTGCGGCTGCAGGTCCCAGGCGTACCGCGCTGGAGAATAGCAGAGGCAGATGTGCAGCTGCCTGGCGCCGGTGCGAACACCCTTGGCGACAGAATGCGAGCTGGAGATCACCAGCTCATAGGGCGACAAGTCGAATTGTTCGACAGCGTGCGGCATCAGCGCAAAATACTTTCGGAAGTGCCGCCGCGCAAACGGCAGACGCTGGATGAACGAAGTGCGGACCGGCCTCTGCCCCAGCCTTGCCCGATGCGCATCGGAGAAAAAGTCGACCAGCGCGAACAGGTCGGCTTCGGGATAGAGCGCGAGCAGCGCGGCGAGCACGTTCTCGCCGCCGCCCCAGGTGTCAAGCCAGTCGTGGATTAGGGCGATGCGCAAAGCACCCGCTTAGAGCGATTCATGTTTGAACGCCGCATGAAAGCGAAAAAGTTGGTCTTGATCAAACGCCGCGACTACGTTGACGTATTTGAAGTGAATGATATGGTGATACATCACTCGATATCGTTCGCTTTCGCTATGCAGATCTGCGTAACAGGTGCCTTCAACAGCGAGCAATATTGGAAATATTGATCGCAAATAATCGAAAAACTCAGGCATCGTAATTCGCTGAAAGGCATTGAGGCACCAGTGATTCAGTTCCAAGACAATGATCGGCTTAAACTGGTCGATCGTTTTCCACGCACCATCGATCACGTACTTTTCAAACCTTCCACATCGACCTTGACGAAATCTACTCTTGAAATGCCCAGCGCTGCCATGTCATCGAGCCGTTTGACCTAGATTCGCTCTGTTGTATGACCAATCGACGCTTTGGTCTTATCTGAAACAAACGCGCCAGCACGGTTATTAGGCGCGAAGGTGATCTGAGATTCGCACGGCTCGGAACCAAGTGCAAAATTCTGAACTTCAATATTGCCAAGTCCGGACGCGCGAATGTTCCTTTCAAGAAAGGAAAACGTTGTTGGAGACGGTTCAAAGGAAAGCACCCTGCGCGCCAACTCGCCGAGCAAAAGCGAGGTGCAACCGATGTTTGCGCCAATATCTAGAACATGATCCTGCGGCGATACTAGGCAGCCGAAGAGGCTGACCATCAGTGGTTCAAAACCATCCTTGAT
>DASYJB010000056.1:0-9908 GCA_035996965.1 Casimicrobiaceae bacterium
CGTTCCTGCGAGATCATCGGACGCGCGAGGAAAGTCGCTGGGTCCCCGCGTACGCGGGCACGACGCCAGAAAACTAGGTCAGCGCGCCGCGCGCGGCAACCGGCCACAGCGCCTCGACTTGATCGTTGCGCACGGCGACGATCCAGTCGTAGAGATTGACCGTCGGATCGCAATGCCCCGGCACCAGCTTGAGCCGGCCGCCGAGCTTCGGACCGGCGCTCCCGGCCGCAACGCGCACGACGCCGTGCTCGTCCGACGCCTTGGCCAGTTCGAGGCCCGGCGCATCAGCGACGAGCGGCATGCCGGAATCGACGGCGAATGCCTTCAGGCCCGCATCGACGATCGCGCGATCGGGCGCCGGCGTGCTCATCACCGTCGTCCAGACGAACAGGCTTTGCTCGAAGCGTATGTCGCCGTCGGCGCGCTCGTTGCGACCGTAATCGGCATCCATGAAAACGTACGAGCCGGGCTGCAGCTCGGTATAGATCCCGCTATCGCGCTCGAGCGCGAAGGTCCCGGTGCCGGCGCCGGTCACTGTTCCGCAATCGATCCCGGCCCGCTCGATCAGCGATTTGGTCTCGGAGGCCAGCTCGGCCGCGCGCGCGATGGCCGCGCGCCGCTCGGCGGGGCGCCGCAGGTGTTGCGCCGCGCCGTGATAAGCATGCAGGCCGGCGAAGCGCAGCCCGGGCTCGCCGGCGATCGCGCGGGCCAGCCCGAGCGCGGGCGCGCCGGGCAGCACGCCACAGCGATGCGCGCCGACGTCGACTTCGACCAGCACTTCGATCGATGCGCCGGCCGCTCGCATCGCCGCGGCCAGCGCACCGACATTGGCGCGGTCGTCGACCAGCACGCCGAGGCTTGCGTTGCGCGCCAGTGCCGCAAGGCGCGCAAGCTTCCCCGCGCCGACGATTTCGTTGGTGATCAGTACGTCGGTCACGCCGGCAGCGACGAACACCGCGGCCTCGCCGACTTTCTGGCAGCAGACGCCGGCCGCGCCCGCGGCGATCTGACGCTTGGCGATGTCCGGACACTTATGGCTTTTGGCGTGCGGCCGCAGGCGCACGCCGCGTCCCTCGACCGCCGCGGCCATCGCCGCGACATTGCGTTCCAGCGCGTCGAGCTCGACGATCAGCGCCGGCGTGTCGACGTCGGAGAGCAGGTCGCCGATCCGGGCCGGAGGCAGCCGCGCCGCCGCGGCGCCGGGCTCGCGGCCGGTCATCGGTCGTGTCTGGCGACGGTCGCCAGAATCAGGGCTTCGGCGCTGCGGCTTCGGCGGCCGCGAGCTCGCCGTAGACGACGCGAGCGATCGCCAGCAGCTGCGGCTTGTCGACCCTGCCCGACAGCGCGTACCCGCACGAGTCGTCGATCCAGTAGAAAACGCCGACTCCATCCTCGAGCGCGTAGCGGAACGCCGTCTCGGACGTGTGCGCGCTGTCCCTGCGGACCAGCAGCGAGATACGCTGCTTGTCGGCATTTTCGTACATGAACAGCGCGCCCGGCTTTTCGTTGCCTGCGACCAGCCTCCCGCCGACCAGATCGTAGCCCATCGCATGCAGGTTCGGCGCGTGCAGCGAAAAATTCAGACGCTTCGAAAGCCACCGCACCAGGCGGTCCTCTTCGTTGGCCCAGATCTCGACCGGACGATTGGGGTCGGTCGCATAAAGCGCGTGGGTCAGCGCGGCCTGCCGCGGGAACGTCGTCGGCGTCCCGTCGAGATGCAGGACTTCGCCGCGGCCCATCCATCCGAGCCCGATGCCGATGATCAGCGTGGCGGCGCTCGCCAACGCCGGCATCGCCCAGCGCCCGCGCCGCGGCTTCCTGCCACGCGGCGGCTGCGCCCCCGCGATCAGCTCTCGGGGCAGCGGCTCGGCCAACCAGGGATCGAACGCCTCGCGCAGGTCGACGTTCTGCTTGCGGATCGCGGCAACCCGCGCCGCGAGCGCGGGGTCCCGCTCGAGCGCAGTCGCGAGCCTGGCCCGGCGCTCCTCGGGCAGCTTGCCGTCGGCGTACGCATGCACGTCGTCGTCGGACAGTGGCAGGTTCGAGCTCATTTGATCACTTTCAGCGGCGAAGGCGAAACCTCGCACATGCGCCGCAGCTTTTCCCGCGCGCGATTCAGACGCGACATCACCGTGCCGATCGGAACGCCCTGCACGCGCGCGATCTCTTCGTAGCGCAACTCCTCGACCGCCGCCAGAATCAGTACTTCGCGCTGCTCGACCGGAAGGCGGCCCATTTGCGCGAATACTTCGGCGAGCTCGACCCGATCGGACTGGGTCGCGCGCACCGGAATTTCCCAGCCGGCGACCGGGCCGTCGTCGGCATCCAGCGAGCTTTCCGACTGCTCGCGGCGACGTATGGCAAACTGGTTGACGTGGACGTTGTGCATGATCGTGAACAGCCAGGCTCGCAAATCGCTACCGGGTTGCCATAGCCGCCGCTTCTCCCATGCGCGCGCCAGCGTGTCCTGCACCAGATCGTCGGCGCGATTGAGATCGCCGGTCAGCACTCGCGCGTAGCGCCGCAGGCGCGGCAGCGCTGCGACCAGATCGGGGTGAGGCAACGAGTCCGGCATCCGAGGGTTCCCTAAGACGTCAGACCGCTGCGGGCGCCGCATTATTCCCGGCGGCCCCTGCCACGTGCTTTGCCACCGGCTTCATGATGAAGGGAACAGGAAGGCAACCGGGGCTATTCCCGGTCGCGGTCCTCGGTCGGATGCGCCGGTCATTGCCGGGGCACCCGCTCCCGGTCAGCCCTTGACGGCGTGCCAGACGCCGTTGAAGCCGTCGCCGGTCGTTTCGCCCGCCTTCGTGTCTTTCGAATACTTATAGACCGGCTTGCCCTTGAACGCCCACTGCTTGCTGCCGTCGTCACGTGCGACGATCGTCCAGTCGCCCGACGCCTTGCCATCGCCGGTGACCAGCAGCGGCGGCCAGATCGCGGCGCAAGGACCGTTGCAGGCGCTCTTGCCGCCGGCATCCTTGTCGAACACGTAAAGTGTCATGCCGGCGCTGTCGGCCATCATGCCGCCGGCCACCTTGGCCGGGGCCTGCGCCAGCGCGGCACCGGATAATGCGACTGCGGCGAAAAGGCTTGCTGCGATTGTGCGTATCACCGTATTCATCACTTCTCCCCGTTGATGGCTGTCGTCAATACTTCGGTCAAGCTACGGCACCGCTAACACACGCCGGAAGGTCTTATTCCATGATGCCGGGCGCGGTTCACCCGGGCGGCGGCCGCCTGTTACGTTGAATCGCCAGCATCAGGCTGGCGCGCAGGCGTTCGGTCGCAAGTATAAGCTGATGTATCTCGTTGCCGCTCTTGCGCGAGATGCGTCCGACGCCCAGATCCGCCTGCTCGCCGACCGAGATCCGTCCGGCGGCGGCGGTCAGGCGGCGCACCGGCCGCACGACGGCGAACTGGATAAAGAGGATCGCGACCAGGAACGCGCTCAGCAGCAGCGCGATCTGGACCGGTCCGATGACGCCGGTCGCCACCGACCAGAACGAGCGTGTCGGCAGGCGCACACTGATGATGCCCGCGACTTCGCCCTCGCGAAAGCCGAAGCCGCGCTCGGTCCCGTAGCGCACCTTGACGTCGGCCGGCGCATTCTCGGCGCTGGCGTGGCAGGAAAGGCACGACGCCTTGACGTACAGCGTTCGCGCGTAGCGGTACGTGTCCGGAAGCATCTCGTAATATTCGGCGAGATGCTTGCTGCGGATCGCGTCCAGCGCCTTGCCCTCGAATGCGTCCGGCTTGTTGACCGGATTCATGAAATTGTGCGAAGTGACGCGAAACTTCGCCGGAGAGGCCGACTTTTCCACGACTTCCGAAAATTCGCGTTGCGCCAGCGCCGGATTCTTCGAGTAGAAATGCCAGAGCGGCGGCGTGGCGCCATCGGCTGACGTCGTGCTCTGACCGGGTTCGGGCGCGCTGATCAGCGTCACCTGGCCGAGATAGCTCTTGTCATTGTCCCTGACCCAGACGCGGCCGTATTGCGATACCCAGCTGCCGAATGCATCGACGTTGTCGGCCACGGTCTCGGCCTGTGCCTTGAGCTGGCTGTGGTAGACGCTTTCGAGCACCAGGTAGAAGGAACCGACGACCAGCAACAGCGCCACGATGAAGACGATCGTGAACTGCGTGGTAATCGAGCGATTGAGCAGCATGACTTCCCCCTTTTTCGTCGGTGAATCGCGGCGTTTACACGTGGATGCAGGCGCGCGCCTCGTTGCTGAACGCTTCGCGTCTCTCGGTATCCGCGATGTGCCGCGCCAGCAGCGCGACGTATTCGTCGACGTCGGATGGCTTGATCTTGTTTCCGGTCGCGAGCCACGCGGCGCGGGCATCCTCGGCGAGCTGCCGGCCGAATGGTCCGACCTCGACGACAAAGACCCGGTCGATGTCCGCGCAAATGCGCAACAGGATCGGTAGCGCGCGAAAGGCGGGCGGCATGCCGCGCATCCTGCCCCACAATGCGCGTCAGGGCAACTCCGCCGACGCCATGCCCGCCATGATGATCGGGACCCTGCGCGCCAAGACTTTCGATCCGGGATTGCGTTCGTAGCGTCGCGGATTCGGCGTCATCGCGGCGAGCCGCGCCGCCTGCTCGGCGTCGAGCTGAGCCGCCGACGTGCCAAAGTAGTGACGCGCGGCCGCCTCGGAGCCGAACACGCCGGTGCCCCATTCGATGACGTTCAAGTAGATCTCGAAGATGCGGCGCTTGTCCAGAATCGCCTCGAGCATCACGGTGATCAGCGCCTCTTCGCCCTTGCGCCAGTAGCTTCGGTCTCCCGACAGGAAAAGGTTCTTCGCCAGCTGCTGCGAAATCGTCGACCCGCCGGCGACTACGCGACCCTTTTTCAGGTTCTTGTCCATCGCGTGCTGGATGCCTTCCCAGTCGAACCCTTCGTGCTCGACGAATCTCGCATCTTCCGCGGCAATCATCGCGCGCTTCAGCTGGACCGAAATGCGTTGATAGGGCACCCACGCATATTGCAGGCGCGCGCCGGGGTTGACTCTCTTCAGCTCGGCCAGGCGGCCCGACATGAAAGCCGTTTCACTGGGCGGGTGATCGCGCCACCACCAGATGTGAGCCGCGTACCAGAGCTGCAGCAGCACGAAAGCGGTCAGCAGCACGAGCATCGCCCGGATCGCCCAGCGCAGCGCCAGACGCATGATTCAGCCCCGGCCGGCTGGGCGGAGCAGCCGGAAAACCGGATCGGTGTCGGGGCGCACGCCGCGCCAGAGGTAAAAGCTTTCCGCGGCCTGCTCGATCAGCATGCCAAGCCCATCCGCGGTGCGCGTCGCACCTTCGCTTCGCGCCCAATGCAGGAACGGCGTCGTCTGGTCGGCATAGATCAGGTCGTAGGCGAGCGCTTGCGCGGCGAAAAGGCGGTGCGGCCATAATCCCGCCGGGACCGACGTGCCCAGTCCCAGGCTGGTCGCATTGACGACTATGTCGAATTGCTGGCCGGAGAGCGAGGCCAGAGGTTCCGCGCTGATCGGGCCATCGCGGTCGAATTGCGCCGCCAGCTCGACCGCCTTCGCGTGCGTTCGATTGGCGATCGCGAGCCGCAGCGGCCGTTCGGCGAGCAAGGCTCCGGCGATGCCGCGCGCCGCGCCTCCGGCGCCGAGCACCAAGAGCTTCCGGCCGGCGATCGTCTCGCCCAGATTGTGTGTGAGATCGCGCACCAGTCCGGCGCCATCGGTGTTGTCGCCGAACCAGTGGTCGCCGCGCCACGCCAGCGTGTTGCAGGCGCGCGCCGCTTGCGCTCGCGGGCTGCGCTCGCGCGCCAATGCGAATGCCTGCAGCTTGAACGGGATCGTGACATTGAGGCCGAGTCCATTGGCCTCGGCAAATGTCCGGGCCGTCGCGACGAAGCCGTCAAGCGGCGCCAGCAGGCGCTCATAGCGCATGCGCTGGCCGGTGGCCCGGGCAAAGGCGTCTTGAATCAGCGGCGACTTGCTATGCGCGACGGGGTGGCCGATGACGGCGTAGCGGTCGACCGTTTGACCGCGCGAAGATTGCGGCAACGCTGCCCCGGCATCGGATGTCCGGCTCGCCGGTCGCCGGCCGGCCGGCGATGCCTTGCCGCCGGTCACGCGCGCACCGAGTCGCTCATTGCGACGTCAGCGAATCGCCCGGCGCGAACGTCCAGGTGCGCGTGATATACAGGATATCGGTGTCGCGCCGGATATCGGGCGGAAATGCCGCGTAGGGCCCGCCCATCTGCACGATGTGGGTCGCCGCCAGGTCCAAGACCCGCTTTCCGGACGAGCGCTCGACGACGACGCTTTCGACGCTCCCGTCGGCGCGAATGCCTGTCGTCAGCAGCAGGCTGCCATAGAGCTTCTGCGAGCGCGCCGCTTCGGGATAATTGAGATTGCCGATGCGCTCGACCTTCAGCCGCCAGTCCTCGACATAGCGCGCAAACCGATACTCCTCGGCCCGCGCGCCGATGTAGCGGCGTTTCGGTCGTTTCTGATAGGCATCCAGATCCTTGGCGATCTGCGCTTCGAGCCGCATCGACTCCAGTGTGCGTTGCATCAGTTCGGTCGCGTTCGGCAGCTCGGTGCGCTCGGGCATCTCGTTCGGCTTGGACTGCGGCACCGCAACCGGCGCCGCGGCCTTGAGCTGCGCCATCATTTCGCTCGCGCGGTGCTCGAGGGTATCGACCTTTTGCGTAGCCATCGCGAGCTGGTTGCTGGCGCTTTCCTTGGGCAGCACCGGCAACGGACTTTTCGCGCGGCGGTTGGCGTCGGTGTTGCCGCCGCCATCCAGATTCGACTGCGCGCGGAGCTCCGCCTTGGTCGGCTTGGACACCGACTTGGCATTGACCAGCGCGACCTCGAGGGGCGGTCCGTCGCGGTCGAACTTGGCCAGGTCGAGCGGACTGAAGTGGATGGCCAGCGCGACGAGATGCAGCAGGACCGATGCCACGATCGCCTTGAGCAGCAGACGCTTGCCCGGCGTCGCGTCGGCGAACAGGAACGGCAGCGACATCGTCCGCGCTTCCGTATGCACGAACAGTGCATGCGGCCGCGCCGCTGGTATTTTCCTCGCGGTGATGTGCGGCGTTTCCGCCGCGCTGGTGCGCGTGCCCTTGGGCATAGGCCGGGAGTATATCGCTCAACGACGGTCAGTCGAGGGCTCCCCCGGCGTAGTGGACCTCAACGGTCGCGGCGAGCAGATCGACGGCACCGACCGCGAGCCGAACGCGCGGTCCGGCCGCGGCCGGCAGATCGGCAACGCGAACGTACAAGGGCAGCGCGTCGAAACGCACCAGATTGTCGCGCACGATGCTCGCCGTCGCCGCGTCCGGCCTTTCCTGCTCGAGCCAGCGCAGGCACCAGTAGTGCTCCATCCGGCTCTGGAATTCGGCGTACTGCGCGTACGTGGCTTCAAAGGCGCCGAGCACCGCGAAAAGCTCGGCGTCGCCCTCGACATAGGGAAGCGGGTCGCCGGCAACGGCGGCAATCAGCTGCCGCTGATTGACCAGGTCGCTATACCGGCGCAGTGGCGAGCTCGCCCACAGGTAGTGTGCGACGCCGAGGCCCTGATGCGGCTCGGGCTTGGTGCTCATCTTCACCTTCCCGGCCTGTTGCGTGCGATACAGGCCCGGCGCATTCGCTTCGTGCAAGAGCTTGCCCCAGCTGCTGTTGACGTGAATCATCAGCTCGGCGATCAGCTTGTCCAACGGCGATCCGCGGGATCGCGGCACGATCGCGATCCTGCCGTCGGCCGCGGCGTCCCAGTCGACCAGAAACGTGTAGTCGAGTCGAGGCGCGTCGGGCTTGCCGCGCGCCGCCTCGAGCTTTTCGGCCAGTCGCCACAGTGCGCGCAGCTCATCGGTCCAGCGCGGCTCGCCCGGCGACGCCGCGGCGACGAATTGCTCGCCGACCGCGTCGAGCCGCAGATTGGCCGCAACCGGCACGAGCTCGAGGCGGGTCGCCTGCCTGAGCGGCGTGCCGTCGGGCGTGGTCTCGACATACAGCGACAAGGCAGGGCGCGGCGCGCCGGCGGCGAGCGTAAAGCGCCCGATTGCCTCGTCGGGCAGCATCGTGATCTTGCGTCCCGGCATGTAGACGGTCGACAGCCGGTCGCGCGCGAGGACATCGAGCGCCGAGCCGCGCGGAATCGCGAGCGCAGGCGCCGCGATGTGGATGCCGATCTCGAAGTTGCCGCTGGACAGTGCGCGTACCGAAAAGGCGTCGTCGATCTCGGTCGTCGTCGCATCGTCGATCGAGAACGCTTCGGCTCGGGCCAGCGGCAAGTCGGGGGCGTCCGGTACCGTGCCGTAGTCGGAAAACGCGGTGCCGCGCGGAAATGCCTCCGACAGGAAGCGATCGAAATGGTAGTCGTGCGTCGACGGAATCGCTCCGCAGGCAGCCAGCAATGCCAGCGCATTGGTGTGCGCGGTTTCACACGCCGCCGCCACGGCGCGCGTGGCGATCGCCTGCTTGTCGGGTCGGTAGAGCAGCATCGGCAGGTTGTCGCGTATCGCCTGCGGCAGGCGACCGGCTAAAAGCTCGGCGGCAAGCAGCGCAACCTCATCCGCTTCGCGGCGCTTGCGCTCGGCGCCGGCCAGCGCGGCCTTCATCGCCTCGGGAGGCGCGGCCTTGTAGCGACCCTTGCCCTTCTTGTAGAAATACATAGGCGAGGCGTGCAGGCAGAAGGCGAGCGATGCCGCTTCGGCGGGGCGCGGCACGCGCCCGAAATACTCGGTGGCCAGATCGGCGAACGCGAACTCACCCCCGCCGCTGGCTTCCCACAGGAACGCGGGATCGATGTCCTCAGCCAGCGCCTGCGCCTCGGCCAGCAAGGCCCCGGGCGCAGGATCGGCGAATCGCAGCAGCACGTTGGCTGCCTTGATCTTCATCCGCTTGCCCGATGCCGTCTCGACCTGCAGCGACGTATCGTTGTCGGCGAGGACTGTGCCGGCCTTGAACGCGCCGTCGTCCTCGAAAAAAACATGCATGGGAAGCGAAGTTGCTGCGGGGGGAGGCGCGAATTATACCGTGGCGGAGGTTCGGTTGCAGTCCCCTGGGCTTTGCTGCACGATGGCGCCGAGCATTCCCTTCCCGGAGTCAACCATGGAATTCCGCCGTCTTGGCGACAGCGGCCTCGAAGTATCGGTGCTGTGCCTTGGCACAATGATGTTCGGCGACCGCACCGACGCCGCCACCGCCCAGCGCATCATCGGCTCGGCCTTCGATGCCGGAGTCAATTTCATCGACACCGCCGATGTCTACGCCAAAGGTGCCTCGGAAACGATCATCGGGCCCGCAATCGCCGCCAATCGACGCCGCTGGATAATCGCCACCAAGGTCGGCAACGTGATGACCGAGGCGCCGCACGACGGCGGGCTTTCCAGGCGCTGGATCATGGATGCCTGCGACGACAGCCTGAAGCGACTGGCCACTGACTACATCGACATCTATTATCTGCACAAGGACGATACCGACACGCCGCTGGTCGAGACGATCGCGGCGATCGGCGATTTGATCCGATCCGGGAAGATCCGGTATTTCGGTGTGTCCAACTATCGTGGCTGGCGCATCGCCGAAATCGTGGCGCTATGCGCCGATCTCGGCGTGCCGCAACCGGTCGTGTGCCAACCCTATTACAACGCGATGAACCGGATGCCGGAGGTCGAGATCCTGCCCGCTTGCGACTACTACGGCATCGGCGTCGTTCCCTACAGCCCGCTCGCGCGCGGGGTGCTCACCGGCAAATACGCGCCCGGCGCTGCACCGCCTCCCGGCTCCCGCGTCGCGCGCAAGGACCGTCGGATGATGGAGACCGAATTCCGCGACGAATCGATCGCGATGGCGCAGACGATCAAGGCGCACGCGGCGAGCAAGGGTCTGACCGCGACGCAGTTCGCGCTCGCCTGGGTGCTGTC
>DASYJB010000057.1:0-13638 GCA_035996965.1 Casimicrobiaceae bacterium
ATCGCGCGCCCGCTCGCCAGAACCTTCGATTTCGACTCGAGCCGGTAGCGGCGCAGATTGTCGGCGCCCAACTGTTGCGACTTCACGGTTTCCGGGCGCGCCTGCAGGATGTAGAGCTTGCCGTCGACGCCGTCGCGGCCCCACTCGATATCCATCGCTTTGCCGTAGTGCCGCTCGATCACCAGCGCGTGCCGGGCCAGCTCCTGGACCTCGGCGTCGGTAATCGAAAAGCGCAGTCGCTCGGCCGCCGGCACGTCGACGGTCGTCACCGACTCGCCGGCGCCGGCCTTGTCGGCGAATACCATTTTGACGGCCTTCTCACCAATGTTCTTGCGCAGGATCGCCGGCCGGCCTGCAGCGAGGTTCGGCTTGTAGACGTAGAACTCGTCGGGGTTCACCGCACCCTGCACCACGGTCTCGCCCAAGCCGTACGAGGCGGTGATGAACACGACTTGATCAAAGCCGGATTCGGTGTCGAGGGTGAACATCACCCCTGCGGCGCCTTCGTCGCTGCGAACCATGCGCTGGACGCCGACCGACAACGCGACCTCGGTCTCGGCATAGCCCTGGTGCGTGCGATAGGCGATCGCGCGATCGGTGTAGAGCGAGGCGAACACCTCTCTTATCGCATGAACAACGTTGTCCAAGCCACTGATATTGAGGAATGTTTCCTGCTGACCCGCGAACGAGGCGTCGGGCAAGTCCTCGGCGGTCGCCGACGACCGGACAGCGACCGATACGCCGGGGCTGCCGGCGTTGAGCCGATGGTAGGCCGCTTCGATTTCCGTCTTCAGCCCGGCGGGAAGCGGTGCCGCGACGATCCAGCCCCGAATCCCGGCGCCGATCCGGGCGAGCTTCGCGACGTCGTCGACGTCGAGGCCGGCCAGTGCTTCCGCGATGCGCTCGCTCAAGCCGGTTTCCGCCAGGAACTCACGAAATGCCGAAGCGGTCGTCGCGAACCCGCCCGGAACACGCACACCCTCGGCGCCGAGTTGCGCGATCATTTCGCCGAGCGACGCGTTCTTGCCCCCAACCTGTTCGATATCGCTCATGCGCAGGCGATCGAACCAGATCACCCGTTTTTGCTCTGCCATGCCTGGCGGTCTCCGTGATCGTTTGGCGCGAGCCGACGCCGGCGCTTCACGGCTTCGATTCTAGCGTGCGGCGCCGAATCGATGAAAAAACAATGCAATGCGCGTCACCGCGCGGCCCGGAACTACGGGCGGGAGAAACTGGCTGGGAGGAGGAAGCAGCCGCGTACCGGACGAAACAGCCCGCGGCGGCTAATTGGCGCCGGTGGGCTCGTCCGCTGTTTCCGGATAGCTGCGGAGCACGCTGTCGCCGTCGACCATCGCCGGCTCCCCTTCCGGATGCCGGTGTTTGCTGCGCACCGCGCGGCGCAGACTGCGATAGAGATCGGCGTGCGATTCCTTCAGATAGCTGATGATCTCGAAATCCACGCGCTTGACCTGCGACAAGTCGATCTGCTCGACATGGACAAGGCGCAACAACTCGCGGACCGGCTTAGGCATGTCGCGGCCGCTTTCGTAACGGGATCCGCCGCTTTGCGTTACGCCGATCTGTGTCCAGAACTGCTCTTGATTAAGTCCAAGGCGGCGCCGGATTTCCCGCGGATTCAGCACTCGGTCGAACAGTTTCACAAAGACCCCATTGACGTTGTCGCAAAGGAATCGCTCGGCGCGAGACGACGGCCGCGCCAATACCATTGGCATATTTGTAGGAATTGTTGACCAAATTGCTCGCCAATGCAAGCGCAATCGGCGGCCCCGCTAGCCCGCGGGGCGGAAACGCGCTTGTCCTAGACGATGCCCCGAGCGGCGAGGTAGTCGTCGTAGGTGCCTGGGTAATGGACGACACCGTCGGGGGCGAATTCGATGATCTGGGTTGCCAGTGAGGACACGAACTGCCGGTCGTGGCTGACGAAAATCAGCGTGCCGGTGTACCGCTCGAGCCCCAGGTTCAGCGACTCGATCGATTCCATGTCCATATGGTTGGTCGGCTCATCCATCAGCAGCACGTTGGGCCGCTGCAGCATCAGCTTGCCGAACAGCATCCTCCCGCGCTCGCCGCCGGATAACACCCGCACCGGCTTGGCGGCGTCGTCACCGGAAAACAACAGCTTGCCGAGGACACTGCGCACCGCCTGGTCGTCATCATCGGCGCCGGCCCATTGCTGCATCCATTCGAGAACGGTCAGCTCGGAGTCGAATTCGTCGGTCTGATCCTGCGGGTAGTAGCCGAGTGCGGCCTTTTCGGCCCATTTGACGGTCCCGTCGTCGGGCGCGAGCTCGCCGGCCAACGTGCGCAATAGCGAGGTCTTGCCGGCGCCGTTGGGCCCGATGATCGCCAGGCGCTGGCCGGCTTCGAGCAGCATGCTCATGTCCTCGAACAAGGGCTTGTCGAACGACTTGGCCACGCCGTTCATCTCAACCGCCTGTCGATGCAGGCGCGCCTTGCCGTCGAGATCGAACCGGATATAGGGATTTTGCCGGCTCGACGGCTTGATGTCCTCGACCTTGATCTTTTCGATCGCCCGCGCCCGCGAGGTCGCCTGGCGCGCCTTCGACTTATTAGCGCGAAAACGGCGGACGAATTCCTCGAGCTCGGCGATCCGGTCCTTCGCCTTGGCGTTCTGGGACAACAGTCGCTCGCGCGCCTGCGTCGATGCGATCATGTAGTCGTCGTAGCCGCCCGGATAGACGCGGATCGTCCCGTAGTCGAGGTCCGCCATGTGCGTGCAGACGCTGTTCAGGAAGTGCCGGTCGTGCGAAATGATCACCATCGTCGACGAGCGAGCGTTCAGCACGCCTTCGAGCCAGCGAATGGTGTTGATGTCGAGGTGGTTGGTCGGCTCGTCCAGCAGCAGGATGTCCGGATCGGCGAACAGCGCCTGCGCCAGCAGCACGCGGAGCTTGTATCCGGGCGCGACGTCGGCCATCGGACCCTGGTGCAGATGCGCGGCGACCTCGACGCCGAGCAGCAATTCGCCGGCGCGCGCCTCGGCCGTGTAGCCATCGAGCTCGGCGACCTTCGCTTCCAGTTCGGCGGCGTGCAGATAGTCGGCCTCGGTCGCGTCCGGGTCGGCATAGATCGCGTCCCGCTCCCGCATCGTGTTCCACAGGAGCTCGTGCCCCATCAGCACGACGTCGAGCACGCGCAGATCTTCGAAACCGAACTGGTCCTGGCGGAGCTTGCCCAGCCGCTCGCCGCTGTCGAGGGCGATATTGCCCGCGGTCGGCTCGAGATCGCCGCCCAGGATTTTCATGAACGTCGACTTGCCGCACCCGTTGGCGCCGATCAGGCCGTAGCGATTGCCGTCGCCGAACTTGATCGAGACGTTCTCGACCAAGGGCTTGGCGCCGAATTGCATTGTGATGTTGGACGCGGTGAGCAAGAAAATTCCGTCAGGTCATAAGGGCGCCGCGGCGCTCTGGGTGCGGCGCTAAGCAAAGCCCGCTATTTTGCTAGAATATGCGTTTGCAATCAAGGTGCGCATCGCTTTGCCGGCGCGCGCCGCGCGCTCCTTTACCGATGCTCCGCTACGATCTGCACTGCCATTCGACCCACTCCGACGGGCTGCTGACGCCCGCTGCCGTCGCGCAACGGGCGGCACAACGCGGCGTCGACGTGTGGGCCTTGACCGATCACGACGAAGTCAGCGGCCTCGCCGAGGCGCGCGCCGCTGCGGAAGGCGCAGGCATGCGCTTTGTTCCCGGCGCGGAGCTCTCGGTCAGCTGGCGCGACGTCACCTTGCACGTGGTGGCGCTGGGCGTCGATTCCGAATGCGCGTCGCTGCTCGCCGGCCTGGCGTCGATTCGCGAGGGACGCTCGCATCGCGCCCGCCGCATCGCCGATTCGCTGGCGGCGGCCGGGATCCCTGGCGCCTACGAAGGGGCGATGAAATACGTGACCAGCGAGCGACTGATCAGCCGCACGCATTTCGCGCGTTTTCTGGTCGAGACCGGCCACGCGCGCGAGACCAGGGACTGCTTCAAGCGTTTTCTGGTCAGCGGCATGCCCGGCCATGTCGAGCACGAGTGGGCGACGATGACCGAGGCGCTGGGATGGGTCCACGAGGCCGGCGGCCAGGCGGTCCTCGCCCATCCGGCGCGCTACAAGGTCGAGCCGCCCGCGATGCGCGAGCTGCTCGCCGAGTTCCGGGACGAGGGCGGCGACGCGATCGAAGTCGTGTCGCCGAGCCACACGCTCGAGCAAACCGCCGAATACGCGCGCCACGCGCGAACCTTCGGCCTGCTCGCTTCGAGCGGCTCCGACTATCACGGCCCCGGCGAAGGCTGGGCCGATCTCGGCGACATGCCGCCGCTGCCGGCAGGCCTCTCGCCGGTGTGGAAAGACTGGTAGGGATGCCCGACCGGCGTACGGTATTTTTTGTTTCGGACCGGACCGGCATCACCGCCGAAATGCTCGGCAACAGTCTGCTGTCGCAATTCGAGGGTTTGAGTTTCCATCGGCAAACGATCCCGTTCGTCGATACGCCGGAAAAGATCGGCGAGATCCTGCGCCGGATCGACGAGAACGCCGCGGCGGAAGGCCGCCGCCCGCTGGTGTTCAGCTCGATCGTCGACGATGCGATGAGCGCGCAGCTCGGGCGCGCCAACGCGCTGGTGCTCGACCTGTTTCAGGTCTTTATCGCGCCGCTGGAGTCCGAACTCGGCGTCAAATCCTCGCATGCGGCCGGGCGCACGCACGGCATCGCGAACAGCCTCGAGTATTTCGCCCGCATGGAGGCGATCAACTTCACGCAGGCGCACGACGACGGCGCGACGACGCGCGATCTGGCGAAGGCGCAGCTGATCCTGATCGGCGTTTCGCGCTGCGGCAAGACGCCCACCGCGCTCTATCTCGCGCTGCAATTCGGGATACTGACGGCGAACTTTCCGCTGACACCCGACGATTTCGTCGACAAGAAGCTTCCGGGTTCGATCCTGCCGTACCGCGACAAGCTGTTCGGCTTGACGATCGATCCCGAGCGGCTGCAGCAGATCCGCGAGGCGCGCCGCCCGGCGAGCAAGTACGCGTCGCTGGAAAACTGCCGCTACGAGGTCCACCAGGCCGAAGTCCTGATGCAGCGGGAAAAAGTCGCGACGCTCGATACGACTGCCCGGTCGATCGAGGAGATCGCGACGACGATCCTCCATCGCGCCGGCCTGCAGCGCCACATTTTCTAATCCAGATCGTAGAAGCGCCGCGCATTGCCGCCGTAGATCGCGTCGCGCTCGCCTTGCGTCAAGCCGGCGAGCAGTTCGTCGCCGGCCTCGACCCATTCGGCATAGCTTGCCGCCAGCGTGAGCACCGGCCAATCGCTGCCCCAGAGCACGCGCCCGGCGCCGAAACAGTCGAGCACATGCGCAACGTAGCGGCGCAGCGCATCGACGCTCCAGCCGCGTCCGGCTTCGGTGACCAGGCCCGAGAGCTTGCAGCACGCGCTGCTATGCCGCGCGATCGCCGCAAGGTCGTCGGCCCACGGCTGCCATGCACCGCCGGCAATATCGGGCTTCCCGCAATGATCGATGACGACCGCCACGTCCGGATGACGATCGAGGGTAGCGCGCAAGGGCTTTAGCTCGCGCGGCGTCACCAGCGCATCGAGCCGCAGACCCAGCGTTGGCAACGCGGCGAGTGCGGGCTGCACTTCGGGCCGAGCGATCCACGACGAATCGGGCAGGTCCTGCAGCATCGGCCGCACGCCCTTGAGCAGCCGGTCGTCCGCGAGCGAGCCGAGCGCCGCGACAGCATCGTCGGCCGCGAGATCGGCCCAACCGACGACGCCGCGCACCAGGCCGCCGCTCGCGTTGGCGACCTCGAGCAGGAAGCGCGTCTCGGCCACCGTCGGAGCCGCCTGTACCAGCACGGTCGCGCCGACATTTGCGCCGCGCAGCATCGGCCTCAATTCGCGCAGCATGAAATCGCGATAGATCGGCAGCAGTGCCGGCGTCGGCTTCAACCAGCCATAATCGCCGCGCGAGAGACGCCAGACATGATGGTGCGCATCGACCCGCATTACGATCTGCCTTGCGGCAGCGGCGCATCCGGCGCGATCAAGCCGCGATCGGACAGCGCCTGCCAGAACGCCGGCGGCACCGCGCGCGTCGCGAGCGCGAGATTCTGGTCGAATTCGGCACTCGTTCGCGCTCCGGGAATGACGCTGGCGACGGCCGGATGCGCGCGCGGAAACTGCAGCGCGGCGGCGCGCAGCGGCACATCGAACTCGGTGCAGACCCGTTCGATCGCGGCCACGCGTGCGATGAGATCGGGGGGCGCCGGCGCATAGTTGAAATACGGCGCGCTGCCGTCGGCCGGGTGCGCGCCGGTCGCCAGGATGCCGGAGTTGTAGGGGCCGCCGATGACGAGCGCCACCCCGCGCCGCTCGCAGACCGGCAGCAGCTCGGAGAGCGCGCTCTGGTCGAGCAGCGTATAGCGGCCGGCAAGCAGCACGATGTCCAGATCGGCGCGCGATAGTACGTCGACGCAGACCCGCCAGTCGTTGACGCCGAGCCCGAAGCCGCCGATCGTCCCGGCCTCCCGCAATTCGGTCAGCGCCGGAACCGCGCCGGCCATCACCTCGTCGAAGCGCTGCGCGTATGCCGTACCGTGGGTATCGCGATCGATATCGTGGATGTAGACAATGTCGAGCCGAGAAACGCCGAGGCGCTGCAGGCTCTCGTCGATCGAGCGCAGCGTTCCGGAGCGGGAATAATCCCAGCGTTGCCGGTACGGCAGCACATCGACATAGCCGTTCTGCTCGCGTGGTGCGGCGCGGTCCGGAACGAGGAGTCTTCCGACCTTCGATGAGAGGACGTACTCGTCGCGTGCGATACCACCGAGCGCCTTGCCGATGCGGATTTCCGAAAGGCCATTGCCGTAATGCGGCGCGGTATCGAAATAGCCGATGCCTGACGCGCGCACATGGCGTACCAGCGCGATCGCTTCGTCTTCGGTGACAGCGCGGAAGAGATTGCCCAGCGGCGCGCCGCCGAATCCGAGCGGACCGCCCTGCAACCGCGCCTTCAGCCCTGCGTCGAGCACGCCGGCGTCCTTATTGGCTGGTGTCCTGGCAATATCGTATCGTGCAGATACCGGTTGCTCGCCTTGACGCGTTAGAATTGCCTGTACGCGTCGCGAAGTTTCCGCCTCGCCACGAAGGCGACTGACATGGTGCCCGCATCCGGGGCGAAGCGCAAAACATGAAAAATACTTCGGAACAATGAACCCAAACCCGCCGCTGCAAGGCCTCTGGTGCGCGACGCTGAGCCCGCTCGATAAGCGCGGCGCGTTCGACGCCACACGGCTCGCAAACCACGCGCAGCGCCTGTTCGCGGCCGGCGTAGACGGCATCGCCCCGTTCGGCACGACCGGCGAGGGCCAATCGTTCTCGGTCGCCGAGCGTCGGGCGGGACTCGATGCCCTGCTCGCGGCCGGTATCGCGCCTCAGCGCATGCTGGCCGCCACCGGCTGCGCCGCGCTGCCGGACGCGATCGAGCTCACGCGCCACGCGCTTGCCGCAGGATGCGCCGGTGCACTGGTGCTGCCGCCGTTCTTTTTCAAGGACGTGACTGACGAAGGGATTTACGCGGCGTACGCCGAGCTGATCGACGGCGTCAGCGACAATCGACTGCGCCTGTACCTCTACCATATCCCGCAGGTCAGCGGCGTCGGACTGTCGGTGGCGATGGTGTCGCGGCTCGCCGCCGCGTATCCGGCCATCGTCGCTGGAGTCAAGGACAGCTCGGGGAGCTTCGACAACTCGCGCGCGCTGGTCGCTGCCCTGCCCCAGCTGTCGATTTTCGTCGGCCACGAGCCGCATCTGCCGGCGCTGCGCAAGTTGGGCGGCGCGGGAACGATCTGCGGCATCGCCAACCTGTATCCGCGCCTGATGCGCCGGCTGTACGATCACTCGCTCGACTCGACTCCGGGCGCGGACCTGCCGCTGATCGAAGGCTTCATCGCGGCGCTGATGCGTTTTCCGATTTTCGGTGCGCTCAAGTCCCTTCAGGTGGAACTGAGCGGCGATGCCAGCTGGCGCGCACTGCGCGCCCCGTTGCTACCGCTTTCCACCGCCGACGCGAGCGCGCTCAATCAGGCCGTCGCCGCGGCTGGCATTGTTCCTGAGCGCGATGGCGCTTAGGTCACGCTGAAGGAGGCTTGCAAGTGAGCACCGTCGAGACCGACTCCGAAACCATCGCCGCGCTGGCGGCATTCGATACGCCCACCATTTGCAATGCGCTGGAGGTGGTGCTGCCGGCGAGACGGGCACATGGCTACACGACGCGCCCGGCGCATTGCGGGTTTCCGGCGATGCGGCCGGTTGTCGGGTTCGCGCGCACGGCCAGGATCCGGGCGAGAGCGGCGCCGACACTACCCGCCGAAAAGCTGCTTGAACTTCGCCACGGCTACTATCGCTACATCGACGCCGGCCCCAAGCCCTCGCTGGTGCTGATCGAGGATCTCGACGGCCCCGATGCAGGCTACGGCGCGTTCTGGGGCGAAGTGCAGTCGGCGATCCACTTGGGCCTCGGCGCGCTGGGACTCGTGACCAACGGCTCGGTGCGCGACATCGATCAGTGGGCCCCGGGATTTCAGTTTCTCGCCGGCAGCATCGGACCGTCGCACGCCTACGCGCATGTGGTCGAGTTCGGCGGCGAGATCGACGTGCTGGGCATGCGGGTTCGGTCCGGCGACATCGTGCATGCCGACCGGCACGGCGCGGTGGTCGTGCCCGCGGCGGCAGTCGTCGGGCTGCCCGCAGCGGCGCGGCAAGTCGCGGAACGGGAGGCGCGCATCCTGGAGGTAGCCCGTGCGCCGGGGAGCAGCGCCGAGCGATTGATCGAAGTGTTTTCGCGGCTCGACGCCATCCACTAGGCGCCGTGCCGTCGGGTATGATTTGAGGCTAAAGCTCGCGGCGCGAAGGTGGTGGCGCCGCGACGCTCCGATCATGTTGTGCCATAACGCCACCGGAGGAGGATTACGATGACCAACCGTACCCGCGATGATCGCACCGACGCCTTGCGGCGCCGCCTTTTGCAAGCCGGCGCCGGCGCCGCGGCGCTGGGCGCCGTACCCGGCGCCTCGCTGCTCAGCGCGCAGGCGCAGGGCACATTCGACTGGAAGCGATTCAAGGGCGAAAAGATCGAAGTGCTGCTGGTCAAGAGCCCGCGCGGCGACCTGCTCTCCAAGTACCACAAGGAATTCGAGGACATGACCGGGATCGAGCTTGGCTCGGAAATGGTCCCCGAGCAGCAGCAGCGGCAGAAGGCCGTCATCGAATTCAATTCGGGCAGTCCGAGCTTCGACGTGATCGCGCTTTCGTATCACGTGCAAAAGAGGCAGTTCGCCAAGAACAACTGGCTTACCGATTTGCGACCGATGATCAACGATCGCCTGATGGCCGATCCGAACCTCGATTTCGCCGATTTTGCGCAGGGCGGGCTCAACTACGCGGTCGAGGCGGACGGGCGCGTGATGAGCCTGCCGCTGAACCTCGACCCCT
Source organism: Casimicrobiaceae bacterium (assembly GCA_035996965.1). Lineage (GTDB taxonomy): Bacteria > Pseudomonadota > Gammaproteobacteria > Burkholderiales > Casimicrobiaceae > PALSA-1003. The sequence continues at coordinate 9,530 of DASYJB010000057.1, forward strand.
GGGTCGTCTATTACAACAAGGAGCTGTTCGCCGCGAAGGGCGTCGCGTTCCCGAAGACGTTTGCGCAAATGATTGACGCCGCCGCCAAGCTCAACGATACGAGCAAGGGCGTATCCGGGTTTGTCGGACGCGGCCTGAAGAACGCCAACGTGCCGGTATGGACGAGCTTCCTGCTCGGCTACGGGGGCACCTTCATCGACAAGAGCGGGAGGCTGATGACCGACAGCACCGAAGCGATCGAATCGGCGAAGATGTACCAGACACTGCTCGGCAAGTACGGCCCGCAGGGGGTCGCGGGCTACAACTGGAACGAGTCGCAAAGCCTGTTTCTCCAGGGCAAGGCGGCGATGTGGCTCGACGGCATCGGCTTCGCACAGCCGCTCGAGGATCCAACCAAGTCGCGCATCGTCGGCAAGGTCGGCTACGGCGTGATGCCCGCGGGTCCGAAGCAGCAGGTCTCGGCACTGTTCGCGGATGGCGAGGGAATTTCGACCTTCAGCAAGAAAAAGGGGCCGGCCTGGTTCTACCTGCAATGGGCGTCGAACAAGGCCAACCAGACGCGCATGCTGCAGGCCGCCGCCGGAGCGCCGGTGCGCACATCTGCCTATGCGGCCGCGCAAGCGTCGAGCGATTTCAAGTCGCCGAAGGAATGGGTCGAATGCATGCTGACATCGGCCAAGATCGCGCAGCCGGGCCTGCCGATCATAGCCGCGGTGACCGAGTTCCGGGACACGTTCGGCATCGCGCTGACCAACATGATCAACGGCGCCGATCCCGCAGCCGAATTGAAGCGCGCGACCGCCGAGTTCCAGCCGGTCCTCGACAAGACCGAGAAAGCCTGACCCCAACGTCCGCGCCGTCCGAACGACGGTGCGGACAGCCGCATCGGCTCAGATGATGAACGCGGCAGCGCCGACGCTTGCCCCCCGCCCCGGCTTCCTCGCCCGGCGCCGGCGGAGCTATCTGTTGTTCGTCGCTCCGGCGCTGCTGGTCGTCGGCGCCGTCATCATCTTTCCCTGGGCGTTCACCGTCTGGATGAGTGCGTTCGACTGGAAGATCGGCTCGGTCGCGCATTTCGTCGGGTTCGATAACTACACGCAGCTCGCGACCAACAAACGCTTTCTCGAGTCGATCCTTCACACGTTTTATTTCACGCTGCTGGCGGTGATCTTCCCGCTGATCCTGGGCACGATCGCCGCGCTGATCTTCCATCGCGAGTTCCCGTTGCGCGGAATGCTGCGCTCGATATTCACGATGCCGATGATGGCCACGCCGGTCGCGGTGGCGCTGGTATGGACGATGATGTTCCATCCGCAGCAGGGGGTGCTCAACTACCTGCTCAGTCTCGTCGGGCTGCCTCCATCGCTCTGGGTCTACTCGCCGACCTGGGTGATTCCGAGCCTGGTGCTGGTCGAGATCTGGCACTGGACGCCGCTGATCATGTTGATCGTGCTCGGCGGGCTCGCCGCGTTGCCGACCGAACCCTACGAGAGCGCCCGCCTGGACGGCGCCAGCGAATGGCAGCTGTTCCGCTACATCACCCTGCCGCTGCTTGCACCGTTTCTGATCGTTGCCGCGGTGATCCGCACGATCGATGCGCTGAAGGCGTTCGACACGATTTATGTGATCAGCCAGGGCGGCCCCGGCACCGCATCCGAAACGATCAACCTGTACCTGTATCTGCAGGCCTTCGCCTTCTACAACGTCGGCAATGCATCGGCGGTGGTCGTCGTCTTCTTCGTCATCATCCTGGCGCTCGCGCTGTTGCTGCTGCACGTCAGGGAGAAGGCCAAATGGACCTGACCGCCGGGCATGCGGCGCGGGCACCCGGTGCAAGAATCGCGCGCTGGCGCAGGAAGCTGCGCAAGATCGGGTTTGGATTTTCGGTGCTGGTCATCGTCTCGCCGGCGATCCTCGTATTCCTGTGGATGCTTTCGCTGTCGGTCAAAAACGAGATCGACAATCTCGCCTACCCGCCGGTATTCATTCCGAGCCAGCTGACGCTGCGCAATTTCGTCCAGGTCTTCGCCGAAAACTCGATGGGGCTGTATTTCTGGAACAGCATCGTCGTGTCGGGGCTCGCGACGCTGGTCGCGCTCGCCATCGGCGTGCCCGCCGGATACGGCATCGCGCGCACGCAGGCGCACAAGCTGACCGTGCTGATCCTGATCGCCCGCATGACGCCGGCTCTCTCCTACCTGATTCCGCTGTTCACCGTGTTTCAGCTGCTCGGCCTCAACAATACGCGCACGGCGCTCGTGATCACGCACCTGGTGATCACCGTGCCGATCATCGTGTACGTGATGGCCGGCCATTTCGAGACGCTGCCGCGCGAGCTCGAGGAGGCCGCGCTGATCGATGGCGGCAGCGTATGGACGACGTTCCGCTATGTCGCGCTGCCGCTCGCGCGCCCGGGCATCGTCGTCGCGACTATCCTCGCGTTCATCTTTTCCTGGAATAACTTCGTCTTCGGCGCCGTGCTGGCCGGACGCGCTACCCGCACGCTGCCGGCCGCCGTGTACAACGTGCTGACCTTCGAGCAGCTGGCCTGGGGGCCGCTGGCCGCGGCGGCGATCGTCGTCACGCTGCCGGTGCTGCTGCTGACCATCGTGATTCAGAAGGAGATCGTCGTCGGACTCACGCACGGCGGCATCAAGGGCTGATCGGATGCTGAAAGGGATTCATCCGCTGCTGCACGCCGATCTGCTGCACGCACTGACATCGATGGGCCACGGTGACGAGCTGGTCATTGCCGACGCGAACTTTCCGGCGGCAAGCATCGCCAGGCGGCTGATCCATGCCAGCGGTGCATCGGCACCCGATGCGCTCGACGCCATTCTCACTGTGTTCCCTCTCGACACATTCCTGCGGCCAGCCGCGTTGACGATGCAGGTTGTCGGTGACGCAACCACGATACCGCAGCCGGTAAAGGAATTCAGCGAGGTTTTCGCCAGGCACGGACGCGCGGCGATCGACTTCGGCAAGCTCGAACGCGAAGCGTTCTATGCCCGGGCCCGCAACGCCTATGCGGTCGTGCGGACCGGCGATTTGCGGCCCTACGGCAACATCCTGCTGGTCAAAGGCGTGGTCAACGCCTATCCGCCGGCCGGATAGGCATGGTCGTCGTCTTCGGCTCGATCAACCTCGACCTGGTCACACGCGTACCGCGGCTGCCGTCGCCAGGCGAAACCCTGATCGGCAGCGGCTTTGCAAGCTACCCCGGCGGCAAGGGCGCCAACCAGGCACTGGCCGCGGCGCGGGCCGGCGCCGTCGTGCGGATGTACGGTGCGGTGGGGCGCGACGCGGCGGCCGCCAGCGCGCTGGCGCTGCTGCGCGCCGGAAGTGTCGATGTCGGCGGTGTTCGTGCCGTCGACGCGCCGACCGGCTGCGCGACCATACTGGTCGACGACGGGGGCGAAAATGCGATCGTCGTCGTGCCGGGCGCGAATGAAAGAGTCGATCCGGACGCGGTCCCCGAGGCCGACCTGGCGCCGGGCGCCGTGTTGCTGCTGCAACACGAAGTCCCGCCGTGGGCCAACGCCGCACTGATAGCGCGCGCGGTGCGGGCCGGCACGCGCATCGTGCTCAATGCGGCGCCGGCGCGGCCGCTCAACCGCGAGCTGCTGGCGATGATAGCCACGCTGATCGTCAACGAGAGCGAAGCGGCGGCACTGGCATCGATGCTCGGCTGGCCGGCGGAAGCCCGCGCGTTCGCGGCGGCAGCAGCCGCGGAGATCGACGGCCTCGAGGTCGTTGTCACGATGGGCGCGGCCGGCGCGGTCAGCTGCCGCGGCCATGACCAGATGCACAACGCCGCGCCGCGGGTCGACGTCATCGACACGACCGGCGCCGGCGATGCATTCGTCGGTGCGTTCGCCGCCGCGCTCGACGACGGCGACGACCGTCAGCAGGCTCTTTCCATCGCAATCGCGGCAGGCTCGCTCGCATGCACTACGCACGGTGCGCAGCCCTCGCTTCCGGCACGCGATGCAATCGACGCGTTGTTACTTTCGGTTACACCACGACCCACGCCGCGCTGCTAGACTGTTGTTTTCTTCGGCGGGAGAGCGATGGTGCGACGATTCTTGCTGGCGGTACTGCTTTTCGCA
>DASYJB010000058.1:0-16861 GCA_035996965.1 Casimicrobiaceae bacterium
CAGCTCCTCGGACTCGACCTGGACGACATCCCAGTTATTGTTGCCGCCCTGGATCTTGGCGCGCAGCGTGCCGACGCCGCCATCCCAGTTTTCTTCGGTCATGTTGACCTTGGCCTTTTCCATGAAGGGCTTGAAATAGACCTCGCGCTGCGCATCCTGATAGGCGCCGCCCCACGATACGACGGCCAGGTCGCGCGAAAGCGCCGTCGCCGACAGCATCGATGCGATAGCGGCAAACGCCACGGCAGTTACTTTGTTGCTGAACATGGTGCTCTCCTCAACCTAGTTTTCCTGCGCAAAGACGCGGCAGTGTTCGGGTTCCCAGAGCATTTCCACCGCCGCGCCGATATCGGGTATCGCGTGCGCCTCGCTGATCGGACGCTTTACCGTGAACTCCTCGTTCCCATTCAGCGCCACGCGCGCACGTACGTGGTCGCCGAGATAGACGATCTCTCGCAGCGTGCCGGCAAGGCTGCAGCCGCGCCGCCGGTCGATTGTATGCCCGGCCACATGGATTTGCACCCGCTCCGGCCGCAGCGAAACAGTGACGGCGCCGCCGTCTTGCACAGGCTCGACCAGCGTGCCTTCGATCCGGGCGTCGCTGTCCTTGATCCGGATCATGCAGCGGCCGTCGGCGGTCGACTCGGTGCTGCCTTCAAGACGGTTGTTCTCTCCGATGAAGCGGGCGACGAAGGCGGTTTTCGGGTATTCGTACATCTCTCTGGGCGTGTCCAGCTGCTGGATCCGGCCGCGGTGGAACACCGCGATCCTATCCGACATCGTCAGCGCCTCGGACTGATCGTGGGTCACATAGACCATCGTGACGCCCAGGCGCTGATGCAGGCGCCGGATCTCGAGCTGCATCTGCTCGCGCAGCTGCTTGTCGAGTGCGCCCAGCGGCTCGTCCATCAGGATCAGCTTGGGCTCGAACACCAGGGCGCGGGCGACCGCGACGCGCTGCTGCTGGCCGCCGGAAAGCTGTGCCGGCCGCCGGCCGCCGAAACCTGACAGCTGAACCATGTCCAGCGCCCGCTCGACCCGCGCTCCGAGCTCCGCGGCCGGCATCCCGCGAACCGACAACGGAAAGCCGATGTTGTCCGCAACGCTCATGTGCGGAAACAGCGCATAGTTCTGGAACACCATCCCGATATTGCGCTGGTGCGGCGGCATGTGGGACAGCGACTTGCCTTCGAGCAGGATCTGCCCTCCGGTTGGCGTCTCGAAACCGGCGAGCAGCATCAGGGTCGTCGTCTTGCCCGAGCCCGACGGGCCCAGCAGGGTCAGGAACTCGCCTCGTTCGATATCCAGATCGAGATCGTCGACGACGCGGGCGATGCCATCGTAGCTTTTTTCGACGCCGACGAAGCGGACGATGGGTTCGGACGGTTTCATGCGCAGGGCAGTGGGTGGGCAATCATCGTCCCTTGCCGGCCATCCGGTCAACGCGGGCTGGTCGGCCGGCGGACCGGCGCTAGGCGAGGCCCTTTTCCTTCACCATCGCCCAGGTATCGTCGAGCGCCTTGCCGAAGCAAGCCATCATGTCGTCGATCTCCGCTTCGCTGATGATCAGCGGCGGGCTGAACGCGACGATGTCGCCGGGCATATTGCGAAAGATCGCGCCGTAGTGCTGGGCGCGACGGACCAGGTGCGCGGCCACGCCGGCCTTCGGCGCGAAGCTCTCGCGGGCCGCCTTGTCGCGTACCAGCTCGACGGCCCCGATCAGGCCGATGCCGCGCGCGTCACCGATCAGCGGATGCGCGGCGTAGCTCCGGATAGCCGCCTGCAGTCGGGGACCGACGCGCCGCACTGCGCCTACGATGTCGCGCTCGGCATAGATCTTCAGCGTCTCGAGCGCGACCGCGGCCGGAACCGGATGGGACGAATAGGTGTAACCGTGGCCGAAGATGCCGAGCTTGTCGCTTTGCGCGAGGAGAATTTCATACAGCGCATTCGACACCATCGTGGCCGAGATCGGCAGGTAGCCCGCCGAAAGCGCCTTGGCGACGGTGATCATGTCGGGCTCGAGATTGAACGTCTGCGAGCCAAACAGGTTTCCGGTGCGGCCGAAGCCGCAGATGACTTCGTCGACGACGAACAGGATGTCGTATTTCTTCAGGATCGGCTGGATGCGGTCGAAGTAGGTCGCCGGCGGAACGATAACACCGCCTGCGCCCATCACCGGCTCGGCAAAAAACGCCGCCACCGTGTCGGGATCCTCGCGAACGATCAACGCCTCGAGACTGGCGGCCAGACGCCCGGCGAACGCTTCCTCGCTCTCGCCCGCCCGCGCGCCGCGATAATAGTACGGCGCGTCGGTGTGCAGAATGCGCGCGATCGGCAGATCGAAATCATCATGAGCGAATGCAAGCCCGGTCAGGCTCGCGGCCGCGATCGTCACGCCGTGATAGGCGCGCTGCCGCGAAATGATCTTTTTCTTCCTCGGGCGGCCGAGTGCATTGTTGACGTACCAGGCCAGCTTGATTGCCGTGTCGTTCGCCTCGGAGCCCGAATTGGCGAACAGCACCTTGCCCATCCCGGCCGGTGCGATGCCTATCAGCCGCTCGGCGAGCTCGGTGCTGATCGCCGGAACCTTGCCGCCGAAGCTGTGGTAGAACGGCAGCTCGCACATCTGCCGGTATGCGGCGTCGGCGAGCCTTCGCTCGGAGAATCCGAGCGATGCGCACCACAGGCCGGCCATGCCTTCGAGATATCGCCGTCCCTGGTCATCGTAGACGTAGACGCCGTCGCCGCGCGTGATGACCAGCGGCCCGTCGTTCAGGACCGCGCGCAGGTTGGTCGATGGATGCAGATGGAAAGACTGGTCGCGGCGGGCAGCCGCTGAGATCGGCGACATCGGGGTTCCTCGGGATCGGATCGGCAGTGCGAGTCCGCTGCTGTCGATTGTTTGCCTTGACGCCGATCGCGTCAATGCCGGCGCGCGCGATCGCGCTGCGGCCAAGCCTTTGTCAGCGCTTGCTCGGAGTGCGTTCCCTGATCAGCATCGCGCACCCGCTCATCATTGCATAGGCGAACGCGGTCCAGTACCAATGCGCGCCGAACATCACGGCCAGGACGCCGAGATCGAAGACCATCGCCTGCAGCGGCGGAGCGGTCGGCAGGCTGACCGGACGCGAGCCCGGGCCGCCGATCAGCGCGGTCGCGCAGTTAGTCAGTGTCCACCAGGTGAACGCCGTGATCGCGTATTGGGCCCAGCCGACCTGCGCGACGATCGCAAAATACAAGCCTGCGGCGAACACTCCGTTCGAGGCGATCCAATCCAGCCTGCGGTCCATCGTCAGCCTTTCCTGTGACTGCATTTCATCGGGGCGCGAGTTTGGTAGCTTGGCGCACACATGTCAATAGTGACCGCTGTGCTCGCCCACAGGCGACCGGCGCACGCGCAATTCGGGCTTGAGCTTCAACGTCCATTCGACGTCGACACGCCGCTTGCCCGTGACGTCGACGCTCCGCTTGGTCGCGGCCTCGCCGCCTTCGAGCTGCGGATGCCATACCCGCACGACGTAATTCCTGGGCGGCAGGTCGGCGATCACCGCCTTGCCGTCGGCGCGGGTCTTGGCGAAATACGGGGATTCGGATACGTAAATGTAGCCGACCATCCAGTCGTGGATATTGCAGCCCAGGACGACGACGCCCGGCGTATCGAACACCACCGGCTGCGCCGGCACGCCGGCGTAGAGCGGAAGCTCGAAGCGCTTGGCCGGCGAGAACGAATAGACGTGGTGGCGCACATTGTCGTGGTTCGGGAAAATCACCGGCGTGCCGACCAGGATCGCGTTGACCTTCGGCGTGAACTCCTTGTCGACCTGGTCGATGACCGCATCGCGCCGCGTCGGGAGGCGGAGGCCGCCGTCGGCCGGGACGGCAACGACGACGGCATCGGCGACCGGCTTGCCCTTGTCGTCGACGACGGTGGCTACGATCTCGTGCTGCGCCAGCGCCGCCTGCCCGGTCAGGGCGATAAGGGCGAGGGCAAGGAGGATCCGCATTAGAAAGTCTCCGTCGTGGCGAGATGGCATCAGTAGCGAAAGGCCAGCAGGATCGTGCCCAGCCGGCTCAAGTAGTCGAGGTCGTCGTAGGCGGCCGTTCGGGCCACGGCGTAGCTGAGATTCAGCGAGGAATGATCGGATAGAGCCCAGCTGACGGTCGCGTTGGCCGTGGTGGTCGTGCCGCGCAGCCGGTAAGCGTAGAAGTCGCTGCCGAACGTCGGATCGGCGGCAATCGCGTCGGACGCCAGAAAGATGTCGAGATTCTGCCGCGTGGTCGACACGACGTCGCCGCGGCGCGCCGACACGCGCGCGCCGACCCGCAACCGCTCGGTGACGTCGTACGAGGCGCGCGCGAATACGCTCTGCCCGCGCACGTCGAATGCCTTGCCGGAGATCCCGGGCACGACCGGCCGGTCGTTGCTGGCAAACAGCCGGTCGGTCGCGACGCCGACCGAGGCGTCGAAATTTTCGCTCAGACGCTTGCCGACTTCGAGGCGCGTTTCGAGACGATCGCCGTCGCGGATATCGCCGCGAAAGGCGTCGTGCGCAGCGTTGACGGTGATCGATGCCCAGGGCACGTCGCGGCCGAGGCCGAACTTGTGGCGATAGCCGGCGCTGCCGCCGACCGAGATCAGGTTGAGGCCATGAAAGCGCGCGTATGCTTCGCTGGTGGCCTCGAGCGACAGGGTGATGCCGTCGGTCCCCGACGGGGCGTGGTACCACCCCGCGGTGGCGGCGAGCGTTGCCGCGCCGTCACCGCGCACGTCCGCGGCCTGCTGCGCCCGGGTCAGGTTGTCGTCGTACAGGCCGCCGGCGTCCACATCGTAGAACCATTCGGCGTACGCTGGCCCCGCGGCGCATAGCAGCATTGCCAGCAGCAAGCGGGCCGCCGCGCGGGCGCGGGCGGCATCGCGCGAGCGGCCGGTGGGACGCACTGTCGGGTCGGCATGCATCGGTGGGCGGCAGGGAATTTGCTTAGTCAGGGGCTCGTAACAGATGATGCATAAGCATTTTTGGTGCGAGCGAAATGCCGGGGGGCTGGACGACGCAGGCGATATTTGTAACTTATTGAATAATATGATTATAAAACGCCTGGTTCGCGGACGAGCCGGGTCGAAAGACCCGGTGCCGTCCCTTTTTCACGATGGTGCGCCGACAGGCTTGGTCGCCGATGTGCCGACGAACGGCAGGCGTTGCGGTGCCGCCAAGGCCCCGGCCGGCGCGGCGACGACTCGCGCCGGGGCAGGCTTGCGATGACGATGACCCTCAAGCGGCTACGCGCGCTGCCGATGCGCAGCCTGCACACGCGCATCCTGGCTTTGTTCCTACTGCTGATCCTTGTCGTGCAGGTCGGCGGCTTCGTCGTGATCAACATGGTGGGCGGCAATTCCGCACGCAGCACGGTCGGCGCCGAAGTCGCCGCCGGCGCGCGCGTGTTCAATCGCCTGCTCGAGCAGGATGCGCAGCGACTGGTCCAGGGCGCGCGACTGATGGCGGCCGACTACGCATTTCGCGAGGTCATCGCCACCGGCGACCGCGAGACGATCGGCTCGGTGCTCGCCAATTACGGCAGGCGCATCGATGCGCCGCTGGTGATGATCGTCGGGCTCGACCAGAAAGTCCTCGGCGACACCATCGAAAGCGGCGCCGGCAAGCCGTTCGTGCTGCCGCGCCTGCTCGATCAGGCGGAAGTCCTGGAGCAGGCATCGGCGATGGTCGTGCTGCGCGGCGAGCTCTACCAGCTGGTCGTCGTGCCGGTGCTGGCTCCCGTACCGATCGCGTGGGCGGTGGTCGGGCTGCGGGTCAACGATGCGCTGACCAATGAGCTGCAGCGGATGACCGGGCTCGATGTGAGTTTTTTCAGCCGGCGCGCCAACGACGGCTGGAAGCTTCAGGCGAGCACGCTGCCGGCGGCTGATCGCCCTGGCTTGCGTGCCGACATGGCGTCCGACCGGTTTGCCGAAACCGACGCCGAGGGCAATGCGGTCTACGGCGACATGGCAATTACCCGTGTGCTGCAGCTGCCGACGCAGGCGGAGGCGAGCGTCGTCGCCGTGCTGCAGGATCCGTTGTATCCCGCGCTCGAGCCGTTTCGCCGCCTGCGGTGGCAGATGACGGTGATCTCGCTGGTCGGGGTGATCATCTCGGTATTCGCCAGCATCATTATCGCCCGCGGCATCGCGCGTCCGGTGCACGATCTGGCACGCATAGCCTTGCGTATCGCCGCCGGCGACTATTCGACCGCGCCGCCGGTATCGCGCACCGATGAGATCGGCGATCTCGCCAACGCCTTCCGCAACATGCAGCAGGACATCGCGAGCCGCGAATCCCGGATCATGGACCTGGCGTACCGGGATGGCCTCACGCAGCTGCCGAACCGGGCGCTGTACAACGACCGCCTCGACGAAGCGCTGGCCACCGCGGCCGCCCTGGGCGCGCCGGTCGCGGTGCTGCTGATGGACCTCGATCACTTCAAGGACGTCAACGACTCGCTCGGCCATCCGATCGGAGACCTGATCCTGTGCGCGGTTTCGTCCCGGCTCGAGCTCGTACTCAAGCGGCCGACCGACACCGTCGCGCGACTCGGCGGCGACGAGTTCGCGATACTGCTGCCCGGCGACGATGCGGCCAAGGCCGAGCGCGTCGCCAAGGCCCTGCTGCATGCGCTCGACATGCCGATGACGCCCGAAGGTCACGTCGTCGACGTGCGCGCGAGCATCGGGATCGCCGTCTATCCCGAACATGGCAGCGAACGCTCGACCCTGCTGCGGCACGCCGATGCCGCGATGTACGCGGCCAAGCGCAGGAATCTCGGCATCGCGCTGTGGGACGAGCGTTACGACCTGCACAGCAAGGAGCGCCTGTCGCTGATGAGCGGCTTGCGCAAGGCCGTCGACGAAGACGAGCTCGTGCTTTTCTACCAGCCCAAGATCGCGCTGCGCGGCGGTAGCGAGCTGCACGCCGAGGCGCTGCTGCGCTGGCGGCATCCGACGCGCGGACTGGTCTCGCCGGTCGAGTTCATCGCCTTCGCCGAGCAAACCGGCTACATACGTGCAATCACGCAGTGGGTGATGGCACATGCGATCGCGCAATGCTCGGCCTGGCGCAGCGACGACCTGCCGATGAACGTGTCGATCAACATTTCGGCGCGCGACCTGGTCGACCTCGAGCTGCCGGACCGCGTCGAGGCGCTGCTGCACAAGCACGGCTGCGCGGCGCAGTGGATCACCCTGGAGATCACCGAAAGCGCGATTCTCGACGATCCGGATCACGCGATCGACAACCTGCGGCGGCTGCACGCATTGGGCTGCCGGCTGGCGATCGACGACTACGGCACCGGCTACTCATCGCTCGCGTACCTCCGGCGGCTGCCGGTGCACGAGCTCAAGATCGACAAGACGTTCATCCTGGGCATGGCGCGCGACACCAGCGATGCGGTGATCGTCCGTTCGACGATCGACCTCGCGCACCACATGGGCCTGGTCGTCGTCGCCGAAGGCGTCGAGGACGAAGCGACGGTCGAGCGGCTGCGGGGCCTGAGCTGCGACATGGTCCAGGGCTACCTGCTCAGTCGTCCGGTGGCCGCGACCGACCTGGTCGCGTGGATGCGCTCGTCGGTCTGGACGCGCGCCGCTCGCGACCCGGGGCTGCTGCGCCGCGTCGTCTGAAGTCGCGGTGGCGGGCGGCCTGCCCGCGGCAATGATTTTCGCGAGGCGTGCGCACGCATTTCGCTTGAGCAGGCCCTAATCGATTACGCTGTCGGCCTTGACGGCGCGCGTGGCGCGTTTAAGACCGGCGTCCATGGTTTCCTACCCGCATCTGCTGGCTCCTCTCCCGCTCGGTTTCACCACGCTGAAGAACCGCGTGCTGATGGGCTCGATGCATACCGGTCTCGAAGAGGCGCCGAACGGCTTCGCCAAGCTCGCCGCTTTCTACGCCGCGCGCGCCAGGGGCGGCGTCGGGCTGATCGTCACCGGAGGCATCGCGCCGAATTTCAGCGGACGGATCGATCCGCACCATTCGCAGCTTTCGTTCGCCTGGCAGGTGGCGAAGCACCGCACGGTGACCGAAGCCGTGCATGCCGCCGGCGGCAGGATCGCAATGCAGATTCTGCACGGCGGCCGCTATTCCTACCACCCGCTCGCCGTCGCGCCGTCGGCGCTCAAGTCGCCGATCACGCCGTTTCGCCCCCGCGCGTTGACCGGCTGGGGCGTGCGCCGGACGATTGCGGCATACGTTCGCTGCGCGGCGCTGGCGCAACGCGCCGGCTACGACGGCGTCGAGATCATGGGGTCGGAGGGCTATCTGATCAATCAGTTCGTCGCGCCGCAGACGAATCTGCGCGATGACGACTGGGGCGGCTCGTTTCTCAACCGCATCCGCTTCCCGGTCGCCATCGTGCGTCGCACCCGCGAAGCGGTCGGCCCGAACTTCATCATCATCTATCGCCTGTCGATGCTGGATCTGGTCGAAGGCGGCAGCTCGTGGGACGAGGTCGTCGCGCTGGCGCAGGCGGTCGAAGCCGCCGGTGCGACGATCATCAACACCGGCATCGGCTGGCACGAGGCGCGGATCCCGACGATCGCGACCATGGTGCCGCGCGCCGCATTCGCCTGGGTTACGCGGCGGCTGAAGGGCGCGGTGAAAATTCCGTTGATCACGACCAACCGCATCAACGATCCCGCCACCGCCGAAGCGGTCCTCGCGCGCGGTGACGCCGACATGGTCTCGATGGCGCGTCCATTCCTCGCCGACGCCGACTTTGTCGCCAAGGCGGCGCAGGGACGCGCCGACGAAATCAATACCTGCATCGGATGCAACCAGGCATGCCTCGACCAGATATTCGAGCGGCAGACGGCGACTTGCCTGGTCAATCCATACGCGTGTCGCGAAACCGAGCTCGTCTTCGCGCCGGCCACGGCCAGGCGCAAGGTCGCCGTCGTGGGCGCTGGTCCGGCGGGCATGGCCTGCGCGTTGACCGCCGCCGAGCGCGGCCACGACGTCAGCCTGTTCGACGCTGCGGCGGAGATCGGCGGCCAGTTCAATCTCGCGCGCCGGATTCCGGGCAAGGAGGAATTCGCCGAGACGCTGCGGTATTTTCGCGTGCGGCTGGCGAAAGCAGGCGTCAAGCTGAGGCTCGACCATCGCGCCGTCGCGCAAGACCTGCAAGGCTATGACGAAGTGATTCTGGCCTCCGGCGTCCTGCCGAGAACGCCGGCGATCCCCGGCATCGCGCACGCCAAAGTCGCGAGCTATGTCGACGTCGTCGAGGGACGCCGCGAGCCGGGACGGCGCGTGGCGATCATCGGTGCCGGCGGCATCGGCTTCGACGTCGCCGAGCTCCTCACCGCCGGCGAGCCGGCCGACGGTCATTTGAGCGACGGAGGCGCCGACGATCCCGCGATCGCGGCATTTCGCGACGAGTGGGGCATCGATGCCGGCTACGGTGCGCGCGGCGGCCTCAAGCCTGCGCACGAGCCGCCGCCACCCCGGCAGGTGTGGCTGCTGCAGCGCAAGCAAACCAAAGTCGGTGCGGGGCTGGCCAAGACGACCGGCTGGATCCGGCGCACGCTGCTCAAGCGCCGCGGGGTGGTGATGATCGCCGGCGTCGAGTACGACAGGATCGACGACGCCGGGCTGCATATCCGCGTCGACGGCGAGCCTCAGTCGCTCGATGTGGACACGATCGTCATTTGCGCCGGACAAGAGCCGCGCCGCGATCTGGTCGCCGCTCTCGAAGCGGCGGGCATCCGTCCCAGGTTGATCGGCGGTGCGGACGTGGCCGTGGAGCTCGACGCCAGGCGCGCGATCGATCAGGGCACGCGGATAGCGCTGGCGCTCTAGGGCGTGTGAACAGGCCCTAGCTGTCTGCCGGCGTAATTAGTAGCCGCCGGGAACCAGTCCGAGATCGTCCAGCTCAGCGAGGACGTCGGCCCCGTGCAATGCGGTGTAAACGACGACGGTCAGCAAAAGCAAAATGACCGACGACCAGAGGAGATCGGCCCAGGGCTGATGCCGGCGATAGTTCTCGGACGCCTGGCGCGACTCCTCGTCGCAATGCAGGTCCGGTCGCGTCGCGCGGTCGATCTGCGACTCACGCGGTGATTTGCCGCGGCGACGCGCGAAAAACGCGAGCAATGCGGCAGCGGCGGCGAGCCGGATCGAACGCTCGAGTCCGTCGGCGATCATCGCGTTCCCGGCCGCCAGCGCATCTGCATGCATTTTTTCGTCGCAAGCGGCATGCCAGCCGAAGCCGATCGACGAATATGTCAAATAACAGAGACTTGCCGCAGTCACCGTCGCTGGCAGCGTCGCGCGCCTGCACTATTGCCATGCAACAGGGGTGTCCAAGGCACCACGCTTGTGCGCCGGACCTCCGGCAGCTGATGCCGGCGCGCGCTTCGAGCCAGTCCTCGCGAGCTAGTGGCGACTCACATCCGCGGGCCTGAGACCGATACTGCATCGCGCTGGCTTTGTCGCCTCGATCTCGGCGCCGACCAGTTTACCGGCCGGCCCTCGTTGGAATTATTACAAAACGCCAACGGTTGACAGAAAATCGGCCATTTCCGCCAAACAAAGGATAAATATCGGGTTACAAAAGTAACAGCAATAGCATAGTGCATCGCAACATATATGCGGCATCACCGATCCCGATCACCCGCATCCGAACAATCGATTGGCAGGCAGCCCGCAAGCCGGTATTGTGAATTGCTGCAATGCAGCAATATTGTCGTTTTACCGGGGTAAATAGCCATGGCAGAAAATATCGAGATTAAACGAAGTACCGCATCGATCGCGCGCAAACCGATCGGCGTAGCGCTGCAGGGCGGCGGTTCGTGGGGCGCGTACACCTGGGGCGTCCTCGACGCACTGCTCGCGAGCAGGCGCGTCGACATCGTCCAGTTGAGCGGCACCAGCGCCGGCGCGATCAATGCGGCGATCGTCGCAGGCGCGCTGGCCAAGGGCACGCCGACGCAAGCGAGCGAAGCGCTGCGCGCGTTCTGGCTGGGCATCGCCGATCCCGCGTTCGCCGACGTCGTGCGTGCGATGTGGGGTCCGCTCGGCCACCGCCTGCGTCATTCGGTTGGCGACTGGCTGCTCGCCGGCGGCGCGCTGTCGCCGTACGGCGCCAACCCGCTGGGGCTCAACCCTCTCCGCAGCGCGATCGAGGCGCATGTGGACATCGACGCGATACGCAGCAAATCCTCACCCGCGCTGTACGTGACCGTCACCAACGTGAAGACCGGGCTGCCCCGCGTCATTTCCAACGAGGCGATGTCGATCGATGCGCTGCTCGCGTCGGCGTGCCTGCCGGAGTTATTCCAGGCGGTCGAGCTCGACGGCGAAGCGTACTGGGACGGCGGCTACTGCGGCAATCCGACGCTGTGGCCGATGATTCACAACGGCGCGGCTCGCGACATCATCGTCGTGCAGCTGGTCAGCGACCTGGCCGGCGACATCCCGGTGGACGCGCGATCGATCCGCCGTCGCGTCGGCGAAATCGTCTTCAATTCGAGCCTCGTCGCGGAGATGCAGGCAATCGCCGCGATGCGGACCCTCGCTGCGCGCGGCAACGGCCCGGCAAGCGTCGCCGACCTGCGGCTGCACCGCATCGGGCCGCCGCGCGAAGCACTGGCCGTCGACGGATCGGCCGGCGAACGCTCGCGCGCCTGGCTGCAACGCCTGCACGAGGAGGGACTCGCCGCGGGCAGACAGTTCATGTCGCGTCATGGACGCGACCTCGGCGTGCGGGAGACGCTGGACGTGGCCAAGGTTTTTTCCGACGGGCACAAGCCGAGAATGCGGGCGCCCATCCTGCAGGCTTCCGCGGCCGCAGCGTAGGCGTCGCCGATTACATCGCGACGCGGCGACGCCGGATCAGCGGCGCTCGCGCGGCAGCGCGCTTTCCCACGCGGAGAGATCCGGGCGCTGCAGATGCCATTCGGTGGCCTGCTGGAATGCGCGGCCGGCGCGGATCAGCGTCGCTTCGGCGAAGGGCGCGCCCATCAGCTGCACCGCGACCGGAAGTCCGTCCGCCGACATGCCGGCCGGCAGCGACAACGCGCAGATTCCGAGATAATTGGCGACCCGTGTGAACGTGGCGAGCGGTGTGGCCACCTCGTCGACTTCGTCGACCGCGGTGGCGGTGATCGGCAACGTCGGCGTCAGCAGGACGTCGCGGCCGCGCATCCATTCGGCGAACGCGGCAGCGGCGCGCTTGCGCCGGGCGAGCTCGTCGATATACTCGGCGGCGCTGATCGTCTTTCCGCCGATCGTGCGCTTGCGCACCCACGGATCGATCGGCAGCGTAGGGTCTTCGATGTAGTCACGGTGCAGCGCCCACGCCTCGGCGGCGATGATCCTGCCGTTACGCACCATCAGGTCTTCGAAGTCGATCGGCACGGCGACTTCGTCGACCAGCGCGCCGTGTTCGCGCAGCACGGCAATCGCGTGCTGCAGGGCGCGCGCCACATCCGGCAGCGTATCGGGCGGCAACTGCTCGGCCGGGAGCGCCGTGATGCGCAGGCGGCGCGCATCGGGCGCGCCTGCGAGCACCGCGTCGAAATCGAGCCGCGGCACGTTGAGCGTGGCCGCGTCGCGCGGATCCGGGCCGGCCATCGCCGCGGTCAGCAGCGCGGCGTCGTCGACGGTCCGCGCCAGCGGCCCCAGCGAATCGAGCGTCGTCGCCAGCGGCACGACGCCGGCGAGACTGATCGTGCCGTAGGTCGGCTTCAGGCCGGTCAACCCGCACAGCGCGGCGGGGATCCTTATCGATCCGCCGGTGTCCGAGCCGGTCGCGGCGGGCGCCAGGCCCGCGGCGACGGCGACCGCGGACCCGCTGCTCGAGCCGCCGGCGACGCGGTGGACGCGCGTGTCCCACGGATTCCACGGCGCGCCCATCGGCTCGTTGCGCCCCCACCCGCCGAAAGCGAATTCGACCATGTGCGTCTTGCCGAGCGGAATCATCCCTGCGGCAAGCAGCCTCTCGACCGCGGTGGCAGTTTCGGTCGCCACCCTCCCGTGCCAGCTCTTCGAGCCCGCCGTCGTCACCCGGCCCTTGACGTGCAGCAGATCCTTCAGCGCGATCGGCAGGCCGTGCAGCGGACCGCGGCCCAGTCCGGCTTTGCGCTCGAGATCGGCTGCGGCCGCGCCATCGAGCGCGGCTTCGCGATAGACCTCGATGAACGCATGCGCGTGTTCATCGAGCGCCGCAATGCGCTCGAGGCAGGCGGCGACGATGTCGTGCGAAGACGTTTCCCCGGCGCCCAGGCGGCGCGAGAGCTCGGTCAGCGGAAGATACGGAAGGTCTTTCGCGCTCATGCGGTCGCGCCTTTATGCGGGAAATTCGCTGGACATTCGGATCATAGCCGAGGGCAAGGCGCCGAGTCTGCCGTGATCATTGAGCAGGATGTTGGAGGCTGAACGGCGACCGACGTTCCTAGCCTCGCTTCACGGCAAAGCCGAAACTCGCGACTGACAGCGCCGCCATCGCAAGCAGCACGAGCAAGCCCGCGGCCATCGCCGATTCCGCGCCGGCGAGCGGAGCGAACGCGAACGGGGCGATCGCCCGCGCAAACAGCGCCGGGGCGGCCAGATTGCCGAGCGTGCCGCCATACCCGGCGCGGCCGAACAATTCGGCCGGCACGGTGCCGCGGACGATCGTGACCACGCCGTTGCTGCCGCCGAAGAGAACCGCGAACAGCAGTGCCAGCGCGATCTGTCCGTTCAGCGCAAGCAGCACCACCACGGCGACGACCAGCAACGACAGCGCGGCGACGCCGATCGAGCGCGACGCGAAGCGCCGGCCGATCGCAAATTCGAGCAGGCGGCCGGCGACCTGCATCGGGCCGAAGAACGTCCCGACCCACACTGCGGTGGCGAGGCTCAGTCCTTTGCCCTGCAGGATGGTGATCAAATGCACGGTCAATACCGAGACGATGAAGCCGTTGAATGCAAATGCGATCGCCAGCCAGACGAAAGCAGCGCGGCGCTTCGCCGAGGGAAGGCCGCCGCGTCCTTCCGTCGCGCCCGCCTTGCCGTGATCGACCGCGCCCGTGCTCGGCGGAATGAAGGTGAGATGCAGCGGCAGGCAGAGGGCGATTTCGAGCGCCGCGAAAATCAGCAGCGTGTCGCGCCAGCCGAACCACTCGAGCCCTTTGAGCGATGCCGGCCCGAACGCGGTGCTCGCGAGGCCCCCCATCAAGGTTAGCGCGGTCAGCGCCTTGCGATAGGTGGTGCCCGAATGCTGCGACAGCGTGGCGAAGGCGGCGTCGTACATCGTCATCGCCATCGCGACGCCGGCGACCGACCAGGCGAGAAAAAGCGCGATCGTCGAGTGCACGTGCGCGATCAGGAACAGCGCGAGCGCGGCCGAGACCGATCCGGCGCTCATGACGGCGCGCCCGCCATGGCGATCGATGGCCCGGCCCACGAACGGCGCCGTCAGCGCGGAGATCAGCAGCGCCAGCGAATAGGCGCCGAAGAGCATCGCTGCCGAAATGCCCAGCTCCTCGCGCATGCTGGCGCCGAGAACGGCGATCGAGTAGTAGAGCGTGCCCCATGAGACGATCTGTGTAAGCCCCAGCGCCGGTACCAGCCGCCACACGGTCGATCGAGTCATCACCCGATGGTACCGTGAAGGCCGGCCGGTGCGCGGCAACCCCACTGAGCGCAACGGAGCGCACCTGAGGGCACTTGACGTCGGCGCTGCTGCCCCCATATCTGCAGTTCAGGAGACCACGACCATGCCTACACGCACCCTGCAGCGCGTCATCGCAGCCATTCCCGCCTCGGACGGCGCGGGCGTCAAGCTTCAGCGCAGCCTCGGCCAATCGGACGGGGCTCGTCTCGATCCGTTCCTGATGCTCGATCATTTTTCGACCGAGAATCCCGACGACTATGTCGCCGGCTTCCCCGCACACCCGCATCGCGGCTTCGAGACGGTGACCTACATGCTCGACGGGCACATGCGCCACCAGGATCATCTCGGCAACACCGGTGATCTGAAAGCCGGCGGAGTGCAATGGATGAGCGCGGGACGCGGCATCATCCATTCCGAAATGCCGCAGCAGGAAGCCGGCCGCATGCGCGGCTTTCAGCTCTGGATCAATCTCCCGGCCAAAGAAAAGATGAAGGCCGCAGGCTACCGCGACATCCAGGCGACCGAGATCCCGGTGGTCGAGCTGGCCGGCGGCGGAAGGGTCAAGGTCATCGCCGGAACGCTGGATAGCGACGGCAAGCGGACGCCCGGCCCGATCCAGGGCTTGTCGACCGATCCGCTGTACTTCGACGTCGAGCTTCCGGCCGGTGCGACGTTTAGAAACGCGCTGCCCGCCGGTCATCATGCCTTTATCTATCCGTTCGAGGGGTCGGTCGCCGTCGGCCCGGAGGGCGCGCAGAAAGTCCTTGCGGCACACCACGCGGGGATTCTGTCCGATGGCGACGAGGTCGAATTCTCCGGCGGACCCGATGGCGGCAGGGTCATCCTGCTCGCCGGCCGTCCGCTGCTCGAGCCGATCGTGCAATACGGACCGTTCGTGATGAATACGCGCGAGCAAATCGAGCAGGCGGTGCGCGATTATCAAAGCGGTACGCTGACCGGCGAGGCAACCGCTCGCGCTTAAACTCCGGCACCCCGTGCGCCTGTTGTAAAAAAAACCCCGCGTCAGCGGGGTTTTTATCGGGGACGCGAAGCGTCAGCCGTTCGGCTGGTGCTGGCCGATCACGTTGTCGATACAGGCGTCGCGCTGCGATTCGTCGCGCTCCTGCACGCATTGGCGCAACGCCTGACGGTAGCTTTTCTCCTCGGGCGACACGGCTTCTTGCTGACGAGGAGCTGACTTGTGCGTGCGATGCACCGGCGCGGGCTGCGTCGCGTCCCCCTTCGGCGCTGCCGTCCCTTGTGCCGAGGCATTCGGATCGGCCGACATCTTGTCGGTCGGACGCTCCGACGGTTGCGCCGGCATCGTCGTGATCGTGCCTTTGTCCGCCGGCATGCGCGAGCTGTTGTCCGGGGCGTTTTGCGCGCCGGCTGCGCCGACGAGCAGTGCCAGGCTTGCGCCCAGCAGGATTCGGTAAGGGTGACTGGTCATCGAGGTCTCCATCGAAGTTGGGCTTTCCGCGCCGATCAGGCGCCGTTCCTCCCGGCGAGTTACTCCACCGACTATCCGCTGAAATCCACCCGACCAGTATCGGACGACTTCTGATTCGCACGTAGGAGCGGCGGCAATGCCCGTTACTGGCTCACGTAGGACCTGCGCCTAGGCGGGATCGCGCCGGAGTCAGCGGTACGAAACAGACCGGCGCCGATAGTGGCGACACCGCTTTCGGCACACGATTGAAACCATATCCAATGGTGAGGCTTGGAAAGGAGATGGCATGAATCGCACATCGATGCGAAACCTGATGTTGATTGTGCTAGCCGTGTTCGCGGGCGCCGTCCACGCCGGTGTCACCGCGGGTCCAGCGGTGACCAACTCGGGCGAGCCCGCACAGGGGTTCATCGTTGCCGTTCCGCCGGACAACAATGCCACGGCCGCGAACAAAGTCGCCGACGAGCCGCAGCGGCTGCCGCCGACAGAAGTGCAGGCTTACCGCGAAGACCGCGCTGCCTGTGATCGCCGCCAGGGCACCGGGCTGGAGGCGTGCCGGGCGCAACTCGCCGCCAAGTATGCGGAAATGGACAAGCTGTGCCGCAGCGTTTCGGCGGCCGCCGAGTTCCCGACCTGCATCAAGAGCGCTTATGCTGCCGACTAATTCCGACCCTACCGTCGCCTATTCGCTTCGCTTCGGCGCAGTCGGCTTGACCGGCAGTCAGTCGCCACGCCAACAAGACCGGGTCGGGATCCAATGGT
>DASYJB010000059.1:0-13981 GCA_035996965.1 Casimicrobiaceae bacterium
CGCTTCGCGCAGCAATGGGGCGAGGCGTACGGCGCCGCCGTCCCGGTCAATGACCTCGACGACAAGCGCCGGCACGAGCTGGCAAGCCTGCTCCATGCCTGGCCGGTGCTGCCGTCGGGCACGCTCGGCTACAACAAGGCCGAGGTCACGCTGGGCGGCGTCGATACCCGCGCGCTGTCATCGCGGACGATGGCAGCGAGAGAGGTGCCCCGACTGCATTTCATCGGCGAAGTCGTCGACGTCACCGGCTGGCTGGGCGGCTACAACTTTCAATGGGCGTGGTCTTCCGGCTACGCAGCCGGACAGCACGCCTGACCCGCCGCTTTAAGGAAAAGCCGGAATGTGCGGATCGGTGCCGCCGGGAACCGCCTCGGGATGATCGCGGCCGACGCGCGCCTTGACCTCCTCGACGCTGTGCTCGGGCACGTCGACCATCAGCAGCAGCTTGCCTTCGGCGATCATCGGCTCGAATTGCTTCAGGCGCGAATTGGGCAGCGCCGAGCCGACCATGCTCGAAAACCACGCGCCTAGCAGCGCGCCGATCAGCGCGGCGCCGATCACGATCGGTATCTGCAAGCGCGATTCGCCCAGCAGGAAGTACGCGGCCGCTCCGCCCACCGCGCAGCCCAGCACGGCTCCGGCGATCAGCCCCGTTTGCGCCCCGTGCACGAGGTCGGTCGACTGCAGCGCATTGCATTCGTGCAGCCCGTCCATCGGCGCCCCGGGCCTGGCGAGAAAATGGATGTGACGCTCCTCGATGCGCGCCAGCAGCAGGTCATCCATCGTCTTGCGTGCGCTCGGGAGGTCGGGTAGCAGGAAATAGAGTCTGCGTCTCATCGCATGCCTCCATGGCGAAGTAAATCACGATATCACTCTACTGCCGGCACGCCGACGGCGCAAGCGATCGGCGGCCGTCGAGCTCGCGCGCGACCACGGCGGTTTGCGCGAGCGCACGGCAGGGCATAGCATTCGCATCTTCTCATTGTCGCTGCCGGAGATCGCCATGCCGTATCGCATCGTTTTGCTGCTCGCCGTGCTCGCGTTCGGTTGCCAGTCGGCGGTTGCGCAAGTCAGGATCGGCCTGATGGTCTCGGCAACCGGTCCGACCGCGGCGATCGGCATTCCGCAGAAGAACACCGGCGCGCTGCTCGCTACGCGGATCGGCGAGACGACGATCGACTATGTGCAACTCGAGGACGGCGGCGATACGACGCGCGCCGTGCAGAACGCGAGGAAGCTGATCGCCGAAGATCACGTCGACGCCATCATCGGTCCGTCGACGACGCCGAATGCGCTGGCGATCCTGGACATCATCGCCGAGAGCAAGGTGCCACTGCTGGCGACCGTCGGCACGTCGTCGGTGGTCGAGCCGATCGACGCCAAGCGACGCTGGGTGTTCAAGACCACGCAGAACGACGACCTGATCGCCTCGGCGCTGATCGAGCACATGCGCAAGAACCGGGTCAGGACCGTCGGCTTCATCGGCTTCAACGACGCTTACGGCGAGAATTGGTACAAGGTATTCGGCGCACTCGCCGAAAAGTCAGGCATGGCGATCGTTGCCAATGAGCGCTACGCGCGCAACGATTCCAGCGTCACCGCTCAAGCGCTGAAGCTCATTGCCGCGAGGTCCGACGCCGTTCTGATCGCCGCCGTCGGCGGACCCGCAGTGTTGCCGCAGGCCACGCTCTACGACCAGGGCTACAAGGGCCGCGTCTACCAGACGCATGCGGTGGCTACCGACGACTTCATCAGGCTGGGCAGGGAAAAGGTCGAAGGAACGATACTCGCCGCCGGGTCGATGCTGGTGATCGACGACATCGCCGATTCCGATCCGATCAAGCAGGTCGCGACCGGTTACATGAGCGCGTACGAAAAGCGATTCGGGACCCGCCCCGCGACCTTCGGCGCCAATACCTTCGATGCCGGCTTGCTGCTGCAGCGGGCGATTCCCATCGCATTGCGCGCGGCGAAGCCCGGCACTGAGGAGTTTCGCATCGCGTTGCGCGACGCGCTCGAGCAGCAGCAGGGCGTCGTCGGCTGCCAGGGCGTGTTCAACATGAGCCCGAGCAACCACAACGGCATGGACGAGCGGGCGCGCGTGATGGTCGTCGTCAAGAACGGCAGGTTCAGGCTTCTGCCGCAGTAGGCATCGAGCTCGCGATGCAACGACCAGTCGTCGGCGTGCTGCTTGCCGCGGGCAGCGGCTCGCGTTTCGGCAGTGACAAGCTGCTGGCCAAGCTCGCCGACGGCACGCCGCTGGCGTCGGCGGCGCTGTCCGCGCTCGCCGCCGGCGTCGACTCGGTCATCGCCGTCGTGCGTCCCGGCGATGCTGCCCTCGAAGCGCTGCTCGGCAAGTCCGGCGCATTGGTCGTCGTCTGCCCTGACGCAGCCGAAGGCATGGGCGCCAGCCTCGCCTGCGGCGTGCGCGAAGTGCAGCGACGCTTTCCAGAGGCGCAAGGCGCGATCATCGCGCTCGCCGATATGCCCTGGGTGTCGTCGTCGACCGTCGCGTCGGTCGCGACTGCGCTGCGGCGCGGCGCGGCGCTGGCCGCGCCCACGCATCGCGGAACGCGGGGCCATCCGGTGGCGATCGGCGCACGCTATTTCGCCGACCTGCAGATGCTTTCCGGCGACGAAGGCGCTAAAAAGCTGCTGGCGGCGCACGGCGCGGAGCTCGAGCTGATTGGCGTCGACGATCCGGGCGTTCTGCGCGACGTCGACACGCAGTCGGATCTCTGACCGGTCACTTCCTCCACATGTCGACCTGCCGGCCGACGATGCGATTCTCCTCGTCCTGCATTTGCCACCAGGCGCGAAGCTCGGCTTCGCCGAGAGGATGCGATATCAGGAAGCCCTGAGCCTCCTCGCAGCCGTGCGCCTTGAGAAACTCGAACTGGGCGGCGGTCTCGACACCTTCGGCGATGACGCGCAAGCCCAGACTGTGTGACAGCGCGATGATCGCCTGGGCGATCGCCTCGTCGCTGGGGTTCTGCTCGATGCCGCGCACGAAGCGTTGATCGATCTTGACCGCCTGGATCGGCAGCCGCGCCAGGTACGACAGGCTCGAGTAGCCGGTGCCGAAATCGTCGATCGTGATCGATACGCCCATCTGCTTCAGCTTGACCAGCGTCGAGACCGCCTTGTCCGGGTGCGTGATGATCACGCTTTCGGTGATCTCGAGGTCGAGATAGCGCGCCGGCAGTCCGCTGACCCGGAGTGCCTCCTCGACGATCGACAACCAGCTGTCGTGCTGCAGCTGCTGCACCGAAAGATTGACCGACAGGCGCAGCAGCATGTTCTGGCGGTGCCAATTGGTCACCTGGCGGCAGGCGTCGCGCAACACGCGCGCGCCGAGCGCCTGGATCATCCCGGATTCCTCGGCGATCGAGATGAATTCGGCGGGTCCGATGATGCCGCGCTCCGGATCGCGCCAGCGCAGCAGCGCTTCGACGCCGCAGGCGCGCCCGCTGGCCATCTCGATCTGTGGCTGGTAGACGAGAAAGAACTCGTCATCCATCAGACCGCGGCGCATGTCGGTCTCGATCTGCAGCCGCGCCTGCACACGTGCGTTCATGTCGGCGGTGTAGAAGCGGTAGGTATTGCGCCCGGTGTCCTTGACCGAATACATCGCGGTATCGGCCTGCCGGATCAGTCCGCCCGGATCGGTCGCATCGGTCGGATAGATCGACACGCCGATCGAGCAGGTCAACGTCGGCGTCTGGTCGCCGAGCCGGAACGGCGCGAGGAACGATTCGCGCACCCGGGTCAGCACCGCCATGATTTCGATCGTCGCCCGCTCCGGGTCGAGGTCGGGGAGAATGACGACGAATTCGTCGCCTCCGAGCCGAGCAACCGTGTCGGATTCGCGCACCGCGTGGCTCAGCCGCTGGGAGACCGCCTGCAGAAGGTGGTCGCCGGCGTCATGGCCGAGCGTGTCGTTGATGCGCTTGAAGTGGTCGAAATCGAGAAACAGGCAAGCGACCTGGTGATGATCGCGCGCCGCCTGCGCGAGGATCTGCTTCAGGCGCTGGTTGAGCAGCGCGCGATTGGGCAGTCCGGTCAGAATGTCATGCTGCGCGAGCTTGTACGCCTGCGCGATCGCGATCTCGAGCTCCTTGGTCCGCTGCACGACTTTTTCTTCGAGCGTGCGCTGGTATCCGGTCACCTCTCCCTGCGACTGCGCCAGCCGCTGCGTCATCTGATTGAATGCGCGCGTCAGCATGCCGACCTCATCGTCGGACGTCGGCTTCACACGCACGTCTAGGTCACCCGCGCCGACCGCCTTGGCCGCGCGCATCAGCTCGCGTATCGGCGAGAGCAGCCGCCTGGTGAGCAGCAGCGTGGCCAGGATCGCGATCACCATCAGTACGGCAACGACCGACAATGCCCCGATGACGTTGCTGTGCAAGAGCGCCTGGTTGCGCTCGTAGTTCAAGCCCAGGCGCACGTAGCCGATCGGAGGGTCGGCGGCAGCGGCGGCGCCGGCCGCCGCGGGCACCCGCTCATTCGTCGTTGCGGCGATCGGTGCGACCAGCTCGAGATAGCGCTGCCCTCTGACCTGGCGCACGCTGCTCTCGATGGCGCCCGGATGCAGCTCGGCCGCCGGCGCCGGCGGCATCGCAGCGTCGCCGTAGCCTCGCGACGCGACCAGCCGGCCCTGGTCGTCGAGCACGGCGGCATACGCGATGTCGCGGTCGCCTTCGAGGCTTTGCAACAGCCGCTCGAGCGAGCTCAAATCGGCCGTATAGACCGCGTATTCGGACAGATCGGCGAGCATGGCCGCGATCGTCTGGCCTTGCGTTTTCAGCCGCGCCTGCTCGGCTTCGATCTGCTGCGCGACCAGCAGCGCGCTGACGCCGATCGCCGTCGCCACGATCAATCCGACGGCGAGCAGATTGAGCTTTGTCAGCAAGCCGACGCGTATCGCGCGCGGACGCGCGGGGACGTCAGCCGGCGCGGCGCGCTCGTCGTTGGTCGGTGTAGCGCGGCCCGCCATCGTCACTATTCCACGACCCGCTCTAACGACTCGCGCACCGATTCGTCCCAGCGCACGCGGAACAATCGGGCGCTGCGCTGGTTGACGTAGACGTGCAGGTGCGGCGGGGTCGGCGCTGCTGCACGGGCGCCGGGCAATTGCCGCAGCGCGAGCCGGCCGCAGAACGCGCCCAGCTCGCGGTAATCCCAGTCGAGCGCGTAGAGCGCGCCGGCCTGCACCCAGGTCTCCGACAATCCGATCAGCGGCAGCTTGTGCCGGAAAGAGAACAGCAGCAGCGCCTTCACCGTCTCTCGCTTGTAGACGGTCGTGTCAGGGACGGCCAGCAGCGCGTCGGCCGAGCTGGACAGGCGCGCGAGCGCCGCAGGAAGCATCGCCGGCGTCGCGACCGGCGCCAGTACCGGATTGAGATCCGCGCCCCGCAGCGCCGCGGCGAGCGCATCGACGAGCTCGGTGTTCTGCGCTGGATCGTACAGCACGCCGATATAGTGTGCGTCCGGCAGCAATCGCCGCAGCCAGCTGAGTTGCTGCTCCAAAGGAATCGCGGCCGGAACCGCCTGTGCGCTCGCGCCCGCCTGCGTCGACATGCAGTCGACCGCGGCGAGCGAGGGCGCGTCGCGGGCTGCGCGCAGCGCGGCCTGCGGGCCGAGCGTGATGATGGCGGCGTCCGGATCTTCATGTGCCGCGGCCTTCAGACGCGCTCCGGCATCGCCGGCCGGAATCTCAACAATAGGGGTCGCGCCGAGCGCTTCGCGGACGCCACGCTGCGCGGCGCGGAGCTGCGGCGTGTCGTCGGTCGCATACAAAAGCACGCGGGGCGCCGCGAGCGCCGATGCGGCAAGCGCCGCCGCGAACGTCAGGACCAGCGTCGCGGCGCGTTGCCTCAAGCGAGCGTGACCGGAATCTTGCCGATGCGCTGCTGCCATTCACGCGGGCCGGTCTGGTGCACCGACGAGCCGGTCGCATCGACGGCGACGGTTACCGGCATGTCGCGAACATCGAATTCGTAAATCGCCTCCATTCCCAGATCGGCGAACGCGACGATTCGCGAGCTCTTGATCGCTTTCGAGACCAGGTAGGCCGCGCCGCCGACCGCCATCAGATAGGCGGCGCGATGCTTTCGAATCGCCTCGATCGCGGCCGGTCCGCGCTCGGCCTTCCCTATCATCGCGAGGAGGCCGGTCCTGGCCAGCATCATCTCGGTGAACTTGTCCATCCGCGTCGCCGTCGTCGGTCCGGCCGGCCCGACGACTTCGTCGCGCACCGGATCGACCGGACCGACGTAAAAGATGACGCGATTGGTGAAGTCAACGCCCGGCGGCAACGATTCGCCGCGCGCGAACAGATCGGCGATTCGCTTGTGCGCGGCGTCGCGGCCGGTCAGAAGCTTGCCGGACAGCAGCAGCCGATCTCCCGGTCTCCAGCTCGCTACTTGTTCACGCGTCAGCTGGTTCAGGTCGACTCTCTTGGCCGTCGGCGCCGGCGCCCAGCGCACATCGGGCCAGCGCGCAAGATCGGGCGGGTCGAGGCTCGCGGCGCCGGACCCGTCGAGCGTGAAGTGCGCGTGCCGCGTCGCCGCGCAGTTCGGGATCATGCCGACCGGCTTGCTGGCGGCATGCGTCGGATAATCGAGAATCTTGACATCGAGCACCGTCGACAGTCCGCCCAGCCCTTGCGCGCCGATGCCGAGCGCGTTGGCGGCGTCGTAGATGTCGATGCGAAGCTGCTCGAGAGGATTGGCGGGGCCGCGCTTCTTGAGCACCGCCATGTCGATCGGCTGCATCAGCGCTTCCTTGGCCAGCAGCATGGCCTTTTCGGCGCTGCCGCCGATGCCGATGCCCAGCATTCCGGGCGGGCACCAGCCGGCGCCCATCGTCGGCAAGGTCCGCACCACCCAGTCGACGATCGAGTCCGACGGATTGAGCATCACGAATTCCGCCTTGTTTTCGGAACCGCCACCCTTGGCGGCGATCCGGACATCGACAGTGTTCCCGGGCACGAGCTCGAAGTGCACGACGGCCGGCGTGTTGTCGCGCGTGTTCCGGCGCGCGCCTGCCGGGTCGTCGACGATCGATGCGCGCAGCTTGTTGTCCGGATCGAGATAGGCGCGGCGCACGCCTTCGTTGATCATGTCGGTCGCAGACATCGTCGCGCCTTCCCAACGCACATCCATGCCGACCTTGACGAAGGCGACGACGATGCCGGTGTCCTGGCAAATCGGCCGATGGCCTTCGGCGCACATGCGCGAATTGGTAAGGATCTGCGCGATCGCGTCCTTGGCAGCCGGCGATTTCTCGACCGCATAGGCGTCGGCAAGCGCCTCGATGTAATCGACAGGATGGTAATAGGAAATATATTGCAGCGCGTCGGCTACACTCTGGATCAGGTCTTGTTGCTTGATCGTCGTCATGGCTGGTGGTCGACGCAAACAGCGGGCGAAACGCCCGGCAAAGCGGGCGGTCAGGTGATGCGATTCTACCATCGCGCGCCCCTGATCCGGCTCCGCGCGACCACCGCAGAATGCCGCGTGTCGTCGCCAATTGCACCGCAAGGGCAAGACTCGGTAGACTGCGGTCGAGCGGTCAGGAACGCGAGGGGATCCTGTCCTTTCGTCCGCGCCATCGAGGAGGCAGGCAACATGTCGACGATCGAATCGGTATCGAACGAAACGCGCGTATTCGAGCCGCCGCGCGATTTTGTCGCGCAGGCGAACGTCAGCCGGGCCGACTTTGATCGGCTGAACGCCGCCGCGGCCGCCGATTATTCCGGTTTCTGGGCAAAGCTCGCGCGCGAGAATCTGCTCTGGCACAAGCCGTTCACCAAGTCGCTGGACGAGAGCAAGGCGCCGTTCTACAAGTGGTTCGAGGACGGCGAGCTCAACGTCTCGCATAACTGCCTCGAGCGCAATCTCGAAAACGGCAGTGCCGGCAAGGTCGCGATCATCTTCGAGGCCGACGACGGTGCGGTGACCAGGATTACCTATCAGGAGCTCTACCACCGCGTCTGCCGCTTCGCGAACGGGCTCAAATCGCTCGGCATCAACAAAGGCGATCGCGTCATCATCTATATGCCGATGTCGATCGAGGGTGTCGTCGCGATGCAGGCCTGCGCCCGAATCGGTGCGACGCATTCGGTAGTCTTCGGCGGCTTTTCGGCCAAATCGCTGCAGGAGCGCATCATCGACGTCGGTGCGGTCGCCGTCATCACCGCGGACGAGCAGGCGCGCGGCGGCAAGCATCTGCCGCTGAAGACGATCGTCGATGAAGCGCTCGACATGGGCGGCTGCGAAGCGGTGCGCAAGGTGATCGTCTACCGTCGGACCGGTGGAAAAGTTCCCTTTGCGGCCCCGCGCGACCTGTGGCTGCACGAGCTCGTCGCGGGTCAGCCCGACAGCTGCGTGCCCGAATGGGTCGGCGCCGAGCATCCGCTGTTCGTTCTGTATACATCCGGGTCGACCGGCAAGCCGAAGGGAGTCCAGCACAGCTCCGGCGGATATCTGTTGTGGGCGGCGCTGACGATGCGCTGGACGTTCGATATCAAGCCAACGGACGTGTTCTGGTGCACGGCGGACATCGGCTGGGTGACCGGCCACACCTACATCGCGTACGGGCCGCTTGCCGTCGGCGCAACGCAAGTCGTCTTCGAAGGCATACCGACTTACCCGGACGCCGGGCGCTTCTGGCAGACGATCGCGAAGAACAAAGTCACCGTCTTCTATACCGCGCCGACGGCGATACGCTCGCTGATCAAGGCGTGTGGCGTCGCGCCCCAGACGGCGCCGAAGAACCACGACCTGTCGACCTTGCGTCTGCTGGGCACCGTCGGCGAGCCGATCAACCCGGAGGCCTGGATCTGGTATCACGAAAACGTCGGAGGAGGGCGCTGTCCGATCGTCGACACCTGGTGGCAGACCGAGACCGGCGGACACATGATCACGCCGCTGCCCGGTGTCACGCCGCTGGTGCCCGGGTCGTGCACGCTTCCCCTGCCCGGCATCATCGCCGCGATCGTCGACGAGACCGGGCGCGATGTCGAACACGGGCACGGCGGCATACTGGTGATCAAACGGCCGTGGCCGTCGATGATCCGCACGATCTGGGGCGACCCCGAGCGTTACGTGAAGTCCTATTACCCGGAGGAGCTCGGCGGCGCGCTCTACCTCGCCGGCGACGGCTCGGTGCGCGCCACGAAGACCGGCTATTTCACCATCATGGGCCGGATCGACGACGTGCTCAACGTTTCGGGCCACCGGCTGGGAACGATGGAGATCGAATCGGCACTGGTCGCCAATCCGATGGTCGCCGAAGCCGCGGTCGTAGGCCGCCCCGACGACATGACCGGCGAGGCCGTGTGCGCCTTCGTCGTGCTCAAGCAGGCGCGGCCCGAAGGCGCCGAAGGGGAAAGGATCGCCAAGCTGCTGCGCGACTGGGTCGGCAAGGAGATCGGCCCGATCGCCAAGCCCAAGGACATCCGCTTTGGCGACAATCTGCCGAAGACCCGCTCGGGGAAGATCATGCGCCGGCTGCTGCGATCGATCGCCAAGAACGAGAACATCACGCAGGACGTGTCGACGCTGGAAAATCCGGCGATCCTGGAGCAGCTGAAGCAGGCTTTATAGCGATGTTGCGACGGGGTCAGGTTACGTTTCGCCAATCGGGAGTCTTATTCACCCGAAACGTAATCTGACCCCATTGTCACGCCGGCGCCGGCGGCGGCGCGGTATCGGAATAGGACGGACGTTTCGACAGCTTGTCGAACAGCGCGACCAGGTTCGCGTGCTCGCTGCGCCAGGCAATCGTCGGATGCCGCAGATCCAGGTAACCGAGCGCACATCCGGTCGCGATGTCGGCCAGCGAATGCGCTTCGCCGTTGCACCACGGCTTGTCGGCGAGCTCTGCCGCCATGTCGAC
Source organism: Casimicrobiaceae bacterium (assembly GCA_035996965.1). GTDB lineage: Bacteria > Pseudomonadota > Gammaproteobacteria > Burkholderiales > Casimicrobiaceae > PALSA-1003. The sequence goes on from DASYJB010000059.1 coordinate 9,907, forward strand.
GATCCCGCGCTCGATCTTTTCACGCTGCCTGTCGATCGTCTCGCTGCTCTGCTGCCGGGCGGGCCTCGCCGCTTCGCGCACGATCGCCACAGCGGCGTCGCAGATGCCGTCGGCCAAGGCTTCCCAGCGTCTTACAGCGAGGCGCTGGCGACTGGGCTCGGGGATCAGCCGCGATACCGGACTTACGGTATCGAGGTATTCGACGATCACGCGCGAATCGTAGAGCGCCGTGCCATCGTCCAGAATCAACACCGGTACCTTGCCGAGCGGATTGTGCGTCGGCACGATCGAGTCCTTGACCCAGGGCGAGGCTTCGATCAGCTCGCAATCGATCTTTTTCTCGGCAAGCGCGATGCGCACCTTGCGGACGTAGGGACTCGTTGGCGATGCGAGCAACTTCATCGTTGGTTTAGGCGGTGGAGCGGGCGCTCAAAATGGAGACTGGGTGGACACTGCGATGGGCACTGCAGCGGGCGCAGCACTGCAGGATTAACGTCGATTATAGCACCGCGGCGGAGCGCCCGGCATCGCGGACCGGGGCGCTGGCCGTGCTACACTTTAGCTCGACCTGGCTAGCGAAAATCGTCTGCCTTATGCCGATCGCCGAGGCGCTTTCCACCCTTACAGCGCTGTCGCCGCTCGATGGGCGCTATCGCGGCAAGGTCGCAGCACTCGCTGAACACTTCAGCGAATACGCGCTGATCCGCGAGCGCGTCCGCGTCGAGCTCGGCTGGCTCGAGGCATTGGCGGACGAGCCCGGAATCGTCGAAGTTTCCGCTTTCAGCGCCACGACTCGCCAGAAGCTCGCGCAGACAGCGCGCGATTTCGGCGTCGCCGACGCCGAGCGGGTAAAGGCCATCGAGCGCACGACCAACCACGACGTCAAGGCGGTCGAATACTGGCTGAAAGAGCGCTTCGCCGACGTGCCTGAGATCGCGCGCGCCGCCGAATTCATTCATTTCGCCTGCACGTCGGAAGACATCAACAACCTCGCCTACGGCTTGATGATCGCCGGGGCGCGCCGCGACGTGCTGATGCCCGCGCTGACGGCGTTGATCGCCGATCTGCGTTCGCTCGCGCATCAGCATGCTGCGTTGCCGATGCTCGCGCGGACGCACGGCCAGCCGGCAACGCCGACGACGCTGGGCAAGGAGATGGCCAACGTCGTCGTCCGGCTCGAAGGCGCGGCCATCGAAATCGGCACCGTACTCCCGGGCAAGCTCAACGGCGCCGTCGGCAACTACAACGCGCACCTGGCCGCGTATCCGGACGTCGATTGGGAAGCGCTGGCGCAGCGCGTCGTCTCGCGGCTCGGCATGCGGTTCAATGCGTACACGACGCAGATCGAGCCGCATGACGGGCTGGCCGCGCTGTTCGACGCGCTGGCGCGAGTCAACACCATCCTGATCGATTTCAATCGCGACATCTGGGGTTATGTGTCGCTCGGCTATTTTCGCCAGAGCGTCAGCGAAGGCGAGGTCGGCTCGTCGACGATGCCGCACAAGGTCAACCCGATCGACTTCGAGAACGCGGAAGGCAATCTCGGTCTGGCCAACGCCTTGTTGCACCACCTCGCCGGGAAGCTGCCGATCTCTCGCTGGCAGCGGGACCTGACCGACTCGACGGTCATGCGCAATGTCGGCGTCGCATTCGGCTACGCACTGCTCGGCTACGTGGCCTGCCGGCAGGGACTCGGCCGTCTCGCGGCCGATCCGGCGCGGCTCGCCGCCGACCTCGACGCGAACTGGGAAGTGCTCGCCGAACCGATCCAGACGGTGATGCGGCGCTATGGCATCGACAATCCGTACGAGCAACTGAAGGCTCTGACCCGGGGCAAGGCGGGGATGACGCGCGAGACGCTGCACGCGTTCATCGACGCGCTGGCGCTGCCGCCGGAAGCCAAGACGCGGTTGAAGGCGCTGACGCCGTCGAGCTACATCGGCAAGGCGAACGAGCTCGCCAAACGGGTCTAACGGCAAGACGGCGCGCCGCGAGCGCCAGCCCGGCTAACCGTCGCTGCGCCGCCGTTCGCGCAGCCACTGCACGACGACCGGCAGCAGCGAAATGCCGACGATCGCCAGCACGATGAAGGTCAGATTCTCCTTGACCCACGGGATATTGCCGAACAGGTAGCCGGCATACACCAGCGCCGCGACCCATACTGCGGCGCCGATCACGTTGTAGGCCAGGAAGCTGCGGTAAGTCATCGCGCCGACGCCGGCAAGAAATGGCGCAAACGTCCGCACAATGGGAACAAAGCGGCAGATGATGATCGTGAAGCCGCCATATTTTTCGTAGAAGCGATGGGTGCGCTCCAGGTATTCGGGCTTGAGCCAGCGCGCGAGTCTGCTGTCAGGCGGCAGATTGAACACCTTCGGCCCGAGGAAGTGCCCGACGGTGTAATTGACCGAATCGCCGGCAACCGCCGCGATGAAGAGCACGATCGCGAGCAGATGCACGTCGATGCCGCTTGCCGCCGCGACGGTGCCGGCCAGGAAAAGCAGCGAGTCGCCGGGCAACAGTGGAAAAACGACCAGGCCGGTCTCGGCGAAAATCACCAGGAACAGCGCGACGAACAGCACCCACGAGTGCTGCGCGGCGAGCTCGGCGAGCGTCGCGTCTAGCGCCAGCAGCGAGTACAGCAGCGTGGTCAGCATCGCGCCTGCCCGGCAGCGATTGCGGACCTGTCAGGGCAGGATCTTCTCGGCACCCGCCGCGCCGCTTTTCTTGTCCGGCTTGACCAGGTCCTCGCGCGACACCCCCAGCCACATCACCAGCGAGGCCATCACCAGCGCCGACGAGTAGATGCCGAAGCAGATGCCGATGGCGAGCGCCAACGCGAAATGGTGCAGGGTCTCGCCGCCGAAGAAGAAGATCGACAGAACCATCATCAACGTACAGCCGTGCGTGATGATCGTGCGCGATAGCGTGCTGGTAATCGCGCTGTTGATAACCTGCGGCACGCTGGCCTTGCGCATCTTGCGAAAGTTTTCGCGAATCCGATCGGCGATCACGACCGATTCGTTGACCGAGTAGCCGAGCACCGCCAGCACCGCGGCCAGCACTGGCAGCGAGAACTCCCATTGGAACAGCGCGAAAAAGCCGAGAATGATGATGACGTCGTGCAGATTCGCGATAATCGCCGAGACGGCGAAGCGCCATTCGAAGCGAAGCGCCAGGTAGGCGACGATGCCGAAGCTCACCAGCAGCAGCGCCAGCGCGCCGTTTTCGTAGAGCTCCTTGCCGACCTGCGGCCCGACGAACTCGACGCGCTGCTGGGTGACGCTGGCGTCGTCCGCCCGCAGCGCCGCCATCACCCGCTCGGAGAGCTGAGCGGTCGACACGCCTTCCTTCAGCGGCAGCCGGATCAAGGCGCTGTTGGAGCTGCCGAAGCTCTGCACGGCAAACTCGCCGAGGCTCAACTTGTCGATAGCCGCACGGACGCGGGTCAGGTCCGCGCCGTGTGGGTAGGATATCTCGATGACGGTCCCGCCGCGAAAGTCGACGCCGAGGTTCAAGCCGCGGGTCGCCAGGAAGAAAACGGCGAGCAGGAAGGTGACCAACGAAATCACGTTGAACACCAACGCGTGCTTCATGAACGGGATGTCGTGCTTGATCCTGAAGAATTCCATCTTCGCTCTCTACGCTTTTACGCGGGTGGGCGCGGCGGCTCTCATGTGGCCGGCTTCCAGATCTGCCCGATCGAGATTTTTGCGAGCTTCTTGCGGCCGCCATAGATCAGCGCGACCAGTCCGCGCGAGACGAAGACCGCGCTGAACATCGACGTCATGATTCCCAGGCAGTGCACGACCGCGAAGCCGCGCACCGGACCGCTGCCGAAAATGAGCAGCGCCAGCGCGCCGTTTTCGTAGAGCTCCTTGCCGACCTGCGGCCCGACGAACTCGACGCGCTGCTGGGTGACGCTGGCGTCGTCCGCTCGCAGCGCCGCCATCACCCGCTCGGAGAGCTGAGCGGTCGACACGCCTTCCTTCAGCGGCAGCCGGATCAAGGCGCTGTTGGAGCTGCCGAAGCTCTGCACGGCAAACTCGCCGAGGCTCAACTTGTCGATAGCCGC
>DASYJB010000060.1:0-8335 GCA_035996965.1 Casimicrobiaceae bacterium
AGGCCCTTATGGAAGATAGATCGCGATCAGCGATCGGCCGAAGAAAAGCGCAATCCCGCCGGCGATCGCCAGGTACGGCCCGAACGCCAGCGGAGTCTGGTGATCGCGTCCCTTGAACACGACCAGCGAAATGCCGATCGCTGCGCCGACGACCGACGACAAGAGCACGATCAGCGGAAGCATCTGCCAGCCGAGCCAGGCGCCGAGGGCGGCGAGCAGCTTGAAATCGCCGTAGCCCATGCCTTCCTTGCCGCGGATCAGCTTGAACAGCCAGTAGACCAGCCACAGCGTCAGGTAACCGGCGATCGCGCCGATCACCGCGTCGCGCAAGTTGGCGACCGGCGCGGCGCCGAGCACGTTCGCCAGGAGTCCCGTCCACAGCAGCGGCAAGGTCAGGTTGTCGGGCAGCAGTTGCGTATCGAAGTCGATCAAGGTCAGCGCCAGCAGCATCCACAGGAATACGCAGGCCGCGACCGCCGCGGGCGTGATGCCGCCGAAGCGCACGACCGCCGCGACCGCCAGCAACGCGGCCAGCAGCTCGACGATCGGATAGCGGGCCGAGATCGGCGCGCGGCAGGCGAGGCAATGTCCGCGCAGGACGAAGTAGCTGACGACGGGGATATTCTCCAGCGCACCGATCTTGTGGCCGCACGACGGGCACTGCGAGCGCGGCACGACCAGGTTGTAGGCGGGCGCCTCGGTGGGGGCAACGCCTTCGAGCTCCGCGCATTGCTCGCGCCAGCCGCGCTCGAGCATTTTCGGCAGGCGGTGGACGACGACGTTCAGAAAGCTGCCGACGCACAGTCCGACGACCGCGGCGAGCACCAACGGGGCGACGTTATCGAATGCGAAGGGCATCGGTCAAGGCCGCGCGCGGCAAGCCGGGATGATCGTTGGCGGCGCGTTCGACACGGTGCGGGCGGGATGCTGCCGTCCGCGAACGGTCGCCGTCCGCCGGCGGCCGCATCCGGCGGAACGGCACGATCGCCTTTCGCTTCCCGCGTCCTCCGTCAGACGACGGCGCCAAGCTTGAATATCGGCAGGTACATCGCAACGACGAGTCCGCCGATGACGACGCCCAGGAAAACGATGATGATCGGCTCGAGCAGGCTCGACAGCGCCGCGACCGCGTCGTCGACTTCTCGCTCGAAGAACTCGGCGACCTTGGACAGCATGCCGTCGAGCGAGCCCGACTCTTCGCCGATCTGCGTCATCTGCAGCACCATCGACGGAAACAGGCCCGTGTTGTGCATCGCATTGGTCAGGCTCGTGCCGGTGCTGACCTGCGTCTGGATCTTGCGCGTGCCGGCGATGTAGACGGCGTTGCCCGAGGCGCCGGCGACGGCGTCGAGCGATTCGACCAGCGGCACGCCGGCGGCGAACATCGTCGCCAAGGTGCGGGTCCAGCGCGCGATCGTCGCCTTTTCCAGGATCGGGCCGATCACCGGCAGCTTGAGCGAGATGCGGTCGAGGAAATAGCGGAACGCCGCCGAGCGGCGCTGCAGGAATAGGAAGCCGAAGATCGTGCCGGCTCCGATCGCCGCCATCAGCCACCAGTAAGAGACGAAGAAATCGGAGATGGCCATCACGATCAAGGTCGGCGCCGGCAGGTTGGCGCCGAAGCTGGTGAACACCTGCTTGAACGCCGGAATCACCCAGATCATGATGACCCAGATGACGACGATCGCGACGACGACGACCGACACCGGGTAGAACAAGGCGGACTTGATCTTGCTCTTGATCGCCAGGATCTTTTCCTTGTAGGTCGCCAGGCGCTCGAGGATGCCGTCGAGCATGCCCGCGGTCTCGCCGGCGTGGACCAGGTTGCAGTACAGCGCATCGAAGTGGGCCGGATACTCGCGGAATGCCTGCGACAGGCTCGAGCCGGCTTCGACCCGGCCCTTGATGTCCATCATCAGGCGCGCGAAGCGGGCGTTGCTGTGGCCGCGCGCGACGATCTCGAACGACTGCAGCAGCGGGACGCCGGCCTTGAGCATCGTCGCCAGCTGGCGGGTGAAGAACGTGATGTCTTTTTCGCTGACGCGCCGGCCGCCGCGGAACGACTGGCGGCGGAGCTTCGCAATCCGTATGCCCTGGCGCCGCAGCGTCGTCGTGACGACCGTCTCGGATGCCGCGCGCATTTCGCCGCGCACCTGCCGGTTGTTGCGATCGGTGCCCTCCCACAGGTAGGTGTATTCCTTGACATCCCTGATCTGGGCCCTGCGTTGTACGGTTGCGGTCGCCATGGTGATTCCCGTCGCGGTTGTGCGCTATTCGTTGGTTACGGCCTCGATCTCCTCGAGCGAGGTCATGCCCTGCTTGACCTTGAGGAGTCCCGATTGCCGCAGATTGCGTACGCCGTCTTTTCTCGCCTGCTCGGCGATATCGAGCGCGTTGCCGTTCCGCATGATGATCTGCCTCATCTCGTCGGTGATCGGCATCACTTCGTAGATCCCGATACGGCCCTTGTAGCCGGTGCCGAAGCAATGATCGCATCCGACAGGACCGAAGCATTGCCAGGTTCCGTCGATCTCCTCTTCGGAAAATCCGGCCTCCAGCAGCGCCTCGGGCGGAATTTCCTCCGCCTTCTTGCATTGCGTGCAGAGCTTGCGCCCCAGCCGCTGGGCGGTGATCAGGATGACGCTCGACGCGATGTTGAACGCCGGCACGCCCATGTTGGCCAGCCGCATCAGCGTCGCGGGGGCGTCGTTGGTGTGCAGGGTCGACATCACCAGGTGACCGGTCTGCGCCGCCTTGATCGCGATGTCGGCGGTTTCCAGGTCGCGGATTTCGCCGACCATGATGATGTCGGGATCCTGCCGCAGGAAGGCGCGCAGCGCGTTGGCGAAATTGAGACCTTGCTTTTCATTGATGTTGACCTGGTTGACTCCGGACAGCTGGATTTCGGCCGGGTCCTCGGCCGTTGCAATATTCACGCCAGGCTGGTTCAGGATGTTCAGGCACGTGTACAGCGACACCGTCTTGCCGCTGCCGGTCGGCCCGGTCACCAGGATCATGCCGTACGGACGCTTGATCGCATCGAGGATGATCTGCTGCTGGTCGGGTTCGTAGCCGAGCGCCTCGATGCCGAGCTTGACGCCCGCGGCGTCGAGGATACGCAGCACGATCTTTTCGCCGTACAGCGTCGGCAGGGTGCTGACCCGGAAGTCGATCGCGCGGCTTTTCGACAGCGTCAGCTTCATCCGCCCGTCCTGCGGCACGCGTTTTTCCGAGATGTCGAGCCGCGAGATGACCTTGATCCGCGACGCCATCTTGTCCTTGATCGCCAGCGGCGGCTGCGCGACTTCCTTCAGGATCCCGTCGAGCCGGTAACGGATGCGATAGAACTTTTCGTACGGCTCGAAATGGATATCCGACACGCCGGCGCTGATCGCGTCGAGCAGGATTTTCTGGATGTACTTGACGACCGGCGCGTCCTCGACGTCGGGATTGGCTTCGTCCTCGGCGGCCGCCGGCGTGCCTTCCTGCAGGTCGATTTCGAGGTCTTCGGTGCTGACCAGGTCCTTCAGCGTCTGGCCCATCGACTCGACGACCTTGGCGATCGTCTGGCCGAGCTTGTCGTCCTCGACGACGACGGCGTCGATGACCAGATTGGTCTTGAAGCGGATCTCGTCGAGCGCCTGCAGGTTGGCCGGGTCGGAGACGGCGACGAACAGGCGGTTGCCGCGCTTTTGCAGCGGCAGAACGCGGCGCGTCGCGGCCATCTTCGGATCGATCAGTTCCTTGTTGACATGGTCGAGATCGAAGCCGGTGAGATCGAACAGCGGGGCACCGAACGCGCGCGACGCGAAAACCGCGACCTGCGATGCGGTCATTCGCTTGCTCAGCAGCACTTGTTCGACAAACCCGAGATTGGAGGCTTTCGCCTGGGTGTGCAGCGCGTCGGCGTCGAATTCGGACAACAAGCCCTGCTGGACCATCGCTCGGGCCAGGCCGCTGATGTTACGGGTTGCCGCTTGCGTTGCCATAATCAGTGAGCGTCTGGAAGAGGGAAATTCCCCCGAAAACGTTTATTCCAGAGGCATATAAGTTAACTTATCGATGATGCCTGCTCCCCGGTGGTTTGTAAAGGCGGCGCCGGGGCACGCCCGACCGGAGGCAGCAGCTTGACGACCTTGACCGCCCGGTCCTGAACCTGCAGCACTTCGACCCCCTGGCCGGCAAGGCGGAAACTGATGCCCGAGTCGGGGATTTCGCCCAGATATTCGACGATCAGGCCGTTGAGTGTTTTCGGGCCCTCGAGCGGAAACTCGGTGCCGAGCTTGCGGTTGAGCATTCGCAGCGGCGCCATGCCATCGACGATGACGCTGCCGTCGGCCTCGCGGCGAAACACGTCCGACCCGCCCGGGCCTTGGGTCGTGAACTCGCCGACGATCTCCTCCAGGATGTCCTCGATCGACACCAGGCCCTTGAGCTCGCCGTATTCGTCCACTACAAGTCCGAGCCGCTGACGGTCGACCTGGAACTGGTGGAGCTGGGTCAGCAACGGCGTTCCGGCCGGAATGAAGTAGGGCGCGCGCAGGATGCCGCGCAGCTGCTCGGCGTCGATCTCGTCGGCCTGGCGCAGGCGCAGCACCTGCTTCAGATGCAACAGGCCGACGATATTGTCCAGCGAGTCCTCGTAGACCGGCAGCATCGTGTGATAGCTGGTCGCGAGCTGCTGGGCGAGCAGGGCAGGCTTCTCGGTCAGATCGATCGCTTCGATCTGGTTGCGCGGCGTCATCACGTCATCGACGCTGACCGAGGCCAGATCGAACAGGTTGGCGAGCATCGCGCGATGCTTGCCCCGGAAAAAATGGCCTTCGAGCACGAGGCTGCGCACTTCCTCCTGCGACAGCCGCGCCTCGACCTCCTCGCCGGGCTTGAGCCTCAGCAGTATCAACAGGCCCTGCACGAACAGGTTGACGAACCACACGACCGGGTATGACAGACGCAGCATCGGCGCGAGCAGAAAACCGACCGGCGGGGCGATGCGATCGGCGTACGCGGCGCCGACGACCTTCGGCGTGATTTCCGAAAAGATCAGGATCGCCAGCGCGATCGCCACGCCGCCGACCATCAGCGATGCCTCGCTCTGTCCGAACAGGCGCGTCGTGATCACCGCCGTCAGCGTGGTCGCGATCGCGTTGACCAGCGTATTGCCCAGAAGGATGACGCCGAGCAGCTTGTCGGTGCGGGCGAGAAGCCCCAGCGCGACTTTGGCGCCGCGCTCGCCGTGCTTGGCTTTCAGACGCAGGCGATGCCGGTTGACCGCCATCATCGCGGTCTCGGCGATCGAGAAAAAGCCCGAAACTGCAAGCAGCGCGACCAGCGAGATGACCAGCGTCGACAGCGGAATGTCGTCCAAGCGGCGCGCGCCCTGAAAGGATGGAGATCAGTATTTGGCGCGCCGGGGGCGCTGTCAAGGCGACGGCGCTCTCAGCGGTGCAGGATCGCCTCGAGCACGAACTTGCTGCCGATATAGGCGAGCAGCAACAGCACGCTGCCGGCCAGGATCCAGCGCAGCGCGATTTTTCCGCGCCAGCCGTAGCGGTAGCGTCCGAAAAGGACCGCGCCGAAGACCAGCCATCCGAGCACCGAGAACACGACCTTGTGCGTAAAGGTCAGAGGCTTGCCGAATAATTCCTCGGAAAAAACGATGCCGCTCAACAGGGTCAGCGTCAGCAGCGCATAGCCGACGCTCACCACCCGGAACAGGAAGCGCTCGAGCGTCAACAGCGGCGGCATCGCCGCCCCGCCGCGCGCGGCTACGCCGCGATGCAGCCGCCGCTGCAAGCCGATCAGCAATAGCGCCTGCAGCCCCGCGACGATCAGCATCGCATATGCGGTCAGCGCCACCGCGATGTGCAATGCGGCCCACGGCTCGTCGGACAGCGACATCCGGTGCGGATTGGCGAACAGCAGCGGCAACAGCACCGCAACCGCCGCGACCGGGAGCGCGATCACGGCGACGCCGGGCAGCGCGCCCGCGCGCGAGCCGAGCCACGCGAACAGCGCGATCAGCCCGGCGACCGCGGACAGCGCGTTGGCGAGACTCAGATCGACTGCGCCGCCGGCGAACACGACGCTGGATACGAGCACCGCGTGTCCGGCGAGGGCGAATGCGGGCAGCCATCGCGCGATCGCCGCGGCGGGCGACGTGTGCTCCGGCGGTGGCGCGAGTTGCCGCCATTCGAGCCAGGTGGCGGCGAGGTAGGCGGCGACGACCGCCGGGTAGAGTAAAATCATGCTTGTTTTTTTCGAGTGTACACCAAGGCCGCGCCGCTTTTCGGCCGCGCGTTCGCAACGCGAATCCATCGACGATGCTCGACAATCTGACCCAACGGCTCGGCCGCGTCGCCAAGACACTGCGCGGTGAAGCGCGGCTCACCGACGCCAACATTCAGGAGGCGCTGCGCGAAGTCAGGATGGCGCTGCTCGAGGCCGACGTCGCGCTTCCGGTCGTTCGCGATTTCATCGCGATCGTGCGCGAAAAAGCGATCGGCAGCGACGTCGCCGGATCGCTGACACCAGGCCAGGCGCTGGTCGGCATCGTCCAGCGCGAGTTGACGCGGCTGATCGGCGGTCCGACGGCGCCGCTCGATCTCGCCGTCGTGCCGCCGGCGGTGATTCTGCTCGCCGGACTGCAGGGCTCCGGCAAGACGACCAGTGCGGGGAAGCTCGCGCGACTGTTGCGCCAGGACATGCGCAAGAAAGTGCTGCTGGTGAGCTGCGACGTCTACCGGCCGGCGGCGATCGCGCAGCTCGAAACGCTCGCCGGCCAGGTCGGCGTCGATTTCTTCCTGTCGTCGACCGACCAGGATCCGGTGGCGATCGCGCTCTCCGCCGTCGACTGGGGGCGACGGCACTATCACGAGATCGTCATCGTCGATACCGCCGGACGTCTTGCGATCGACGACGCGATGATGCGCGAGATCGCCGCCTTGCACGCCGCGGTGAAGCCGATCGAGACGCTGTTCGTCGTCGACGCGATGCAGGGCCAGGATGCGGTCAATACGGCGAAGGCATTCGGCGCCGTGCTGCCGTTGACCGGCGTCATCCTGACCAAGCTTGACGGCGACGCGCGCGGAGGCGCTGCGCTTTCGGTGCGTCAGGTGACCGGAGCGCCGATCAAGTTCGCCGGCGTGTCCGAAAAGCTCGATGGCCTCGAAGTCTTTCATCCCGAGCGCATGGCGATGCGCATCCTCGGCATGGGCGATATGCTGGGCCTGATCGAGGGGGCGCAGCGCCAGGTCGACGTCGCCGACGCGCAAAAGCTCGCCAAGAAGGTCAAGTCCGGCAAAGGCTTCGACCTCGAGGACTTCAAGGCGCAGATCGGACAGATGCGCAAGATGGGCGGCATGCAGGAACTGATCGACAAGCTGCCCGGCGAGCTCGCGCGCGCCGCGCAAGGCACGCAGGTCGACGATCGCGCAATTCGCCGCCTCGAGGGGATCATCAACTCGATGACCCCGGCCGAACGGGCGAAGCCCGAGCTGCTCAAAGCCTCGCGCAAGCGGCGGATCGCGGCCGGCGCCGGCGCGTCGGTGCAGGAAGTCAATCGCCTGCTCGCCCAGTTCGAGCAGACGCAGAAGATGATGAAAATGGTCTCCAAAGGCGGCATCCAGAAGATGATGCGGGGCCTCAAAGGGGCCTTTCCGGGCCTGCGCTAGGCGACTCCGGCCACCTCGCGGCGCCGATTGCGGGTCGAACGGATTTCGTCGTATAATCAACGTCTTTTTTTGCGGCTCAACCCGGGACTTTTGCCATGGTCGTAATCAGACTCGCTCGAGGCGGCGCCAAGAAGCGCCCGTTTTTCAACGTCGTCGTCGCCGATTCGCGCAACCGCCGCGACGGACGGTTTATCGAGCGCGTCGGCTTTTACAACCCGATCGCCCGCGAAGGTCAGGAGACCCTGCGCCTGTCGCTCGACCGTATCGACCACTGGACGGACCAGGGCGCCAAGCTGTCCGATACGGTCGCCGGTCTGGTCAAGCAGGCTTCCGCGGCGAAGCCCGCAGCGGCCGCGCCGACTGCTGCGGTTTCGCTGACGGCCCCCGCCGCGCCGACTGCTAGAGCCGCCGCGCCGACTGCTAAAGCCGCCGCGCCGACGCCTGAAGCCGCCGCGCCGACTGCTGAAGCCGCCGCGCCGACTGCTGAACCCGCCGCGCCGACCGCCGGCTAGCAAACCGGGCGCCGGCCGCGACGACATGGTCGCGCCCACCGACATCGTGGTAATGGGGCGCTTGCTCGCCCCGTTCGGCATCAAGGGATGGGTGAGGCTCAAGCCGTTCACCGCGGCGCCGGAAACGCTGCTCGCGTACAAGACGTGGTG
>DASYJB010000061.1:0-4748 GCA_035996965.1 Casimicrobiaceae bacterium
CAAGGCGTCGATCGAGTTCCGGTGCGCGACGATGCCGGCCAACAGCTTCACCGTCTGGAGCCCGTTTCCGGCGAACACCGACTACTTCGCGCCGTCGGGGCGGGCGTTCATGTTCAACCTGATCGTCGACGATCTCGACGGCGCGCTGGGACAGGTGCACACCGGCGGCGCACAGGTCGTCGGCGAGATCGAGGAGCACGAGTACGGCCGCTTCGGCTGGTTCATCGATCCCGACGGCAACAAGGTCGAGCTATGGGAGCCGCCGAAGTCCGCTTGAGTCCGCGACAATGAACTTGAGACATCGACCCGCCCGCGAATCATTCATGCACTTGACGACGAAACGACGGGTCTGCTTCACGGCCGCACTGGTCACGCTCGGCGGATGCGCGCTGCCACCGACGGCGCCGGCCAAAACGGGGCTCGAGAGGGTCGAGCACATCGTTGTCATCTACGCAGAAAATCGAAGCTTCGATAATCTGTACGGTTTGTTCCCCGGCGCGAACGGCATCGCCAACGCCACGCCGGCGCAATACACGCAGGTCGACAACGACGGCAAGCCGTTCGCGACCCTGCCGCCGGTATGGAAAGGCAAGGACGCCGATCCGGCATTTCCGCGCGATCTGCCGAACCGTCCGTTCCGGATCGATGCGCCGCCGGTCAATCTGCCGCTGTCGGCGCCCACGCCCGATCTGGTGCACAAGTTCTACCAGAACCAGGATCAGATCAACGGCGGGCGCAACGATCGCTTCGTCGCCGCCAGCGATTCGGGTGCGCTGGTGATGGGCTACTACGACGGATCGAAGCTGCCGATGTGGCGCTGGGCGCAGGAATACACGCTGGCTGACAATTTCTTCATGGGCGCGTTCGGCGATTCGTTCCTGAACCACCAGTGGCTGGTTTGCGCCTGCACGCCGATCGATCGCAATGCTCCCGCCGAACTTCGCGCCCAGTTGGACGAGCGCGGGAAGCTGAAGACCAAGCCGGGATCGCCAGCCTCGGCGCTGCAGGGTCCGCCGGACTTTGTCGCGAATCAGGTGTCGCCCGATGGCTATGTACTGACGACGACGCAGCCGCCGTGGCAGCCCTCGCGCATTGCCCCTGCCAAAGGCGGCGATCCGCTGGGCACCGATCCGTCGAAGTACACGTTGCCGCCGCAAATCCAAAAGACCGTCGGCGATACGCTATCGGCCAAAGGCGTCAGCTGGGCCTGGTATTCGGGGGCGTGGAATGCCGCACTCGCGGACGGCATGCAGCCGCCGGAAGCCAAGCGCAACGTCATTTACAACACTGCCAAGGGCGCCGCGAACTTCGTCGCGCATCACCAGCCGTTCAACTATTTTCGCAACTACGCCCCCGGCACCGCCGCACGCGCGGAACACATGAAGGATTACTCGGAGCTGGCTGACGGCATTGCGCGCGGCAAGCTGCCGCAGGTCGTCTTCTACAAGCCGCAAGGATCGCTGAACGAGCATCCCGGGTACGCGGACGTGCTGTCCGGCGACGAGCACATCGCCGATGTCGTCGCGAGAATCAAGGCAAGTCCGCTGTGGGCGACGACGGCGATCATCGTCACCTATGACGAGAACGGTGGTTTCTGGGATCACGTCGCGCCGCCGGCCGGCGATCGATGGGGTCCGGGCACGCGCATACCGACGCTGATCATTTCGCCGTATGCGCGTCGCGGCTTCGTCGACCACACGCGCTACGACACGACGTCGATCATCCAATTCATCACGCGACGCTTTGGTCTCGAGCCCCTGCCGGGCGTGCGCACGCAGATGGGCGATCTCACCGCCGCATTCGACTTTTCGCAGTGAGGCGCGGTGCCCAGCCAGGGGTCAGCGCGCGCGTTCGTGGCAGGACGGCGGCTCGCAACCGCGGCAAGGCGGCGCGGTGAAATCGTCAGCACTGTCGCGGATCCCCGCCAGCGTCTGGACGCTTGGACTCGTCTCGATGCTGATGGACGTTTCGTCCGAGCTGATCCACAGCCTGCTGCCGCTGTTCATGGTCACCGTGCTGGGCGCGTCGACGTTCGCCGTCGGCATCATCGAAGGCATCGCCGAGGCAACGGCGATGATTACCAAGGTTTTTTCCGGATACGTCTCCGACCGCTTCCGCAAGCGCAAGCTGCTGGTGGTCCTGGGCTATGGGCTCGCCGCGGTAACCAAGCCGATGTTTCCGCTGGCGGCCTCGCTCGGCTGGGTCGTCACCGCGCGTTTCGTCGACCGCATCGGCAAGGGCATACGCGGCGCGCCGCGCGACGCGCTTATCGCCGATATCACGCCGAAGGAGTCGCGCGGCGCGGCATACGGCTTGCGACAGGCGCTCGATACCGTCGGCGCCGTTGCCGGACCGCTGCTGGCGATCGGCGCCATGCTCTGGTTCGCCGACAATTTCCGCGCCGTGTTCTGGCTCGCGACGATACCCGCGTTCGCCGCGGTCGCGCTGCTGATCTTCGGCGTGCGCGAGCCCGGGCAGGTGGCCGACGGCAAGCCGGCGGGAACGCCGATCGCGCTGGCCGACATCAAGCGACTGCCGACACGCTATTGGTGGATCGTCGCCATCGCCGCGGTGATGACCTTGGCCCGATTCTCGGAGGCATTCCTGGTTCTTCGCGCGCAGAGCGTCGGGATGACACTCGCCTGGGTGCCTTTGGTCATGGTGCTCATGAGCGTCGTCTACGCGCTGGTCTCGTATCCGGCCGGCGTGCTGGCCGACCGGGGAAGGCAGGGCGCATTGCTGTCGGGCGGCCTGGTCGCATTGATCATCGCCGACGTCATCCTCGCCTATGCCGGATCGGTCGACGCCGTCCTCGCGGGCACTGCAGTCTGGGGCGTGCATATGGGGCTGACCCAAGGCGTGCTGTCCGCGCTGGTGGCGCAGACTGCGCCGGCCGATCTGCGCGGCACCGCATTCGGCCTGTTCAATCTGGTCAGCGGCGTTGCGCTGCTGGTGGCGAGCGCGCTGGCGGGCTGGCTCTGGGCGGTGTACGGCCCGATGCTGACTTTCTTCGGCGGCGCGGCATTCACCGGGCTGGCGTTGCTCGGTTTGTGGCTGCGGCCTCGCCAGACAGGCAATTTTCAGATGTGACGGGCGGTTAGCTGCTGAAGTTCATGTCAGTCCGCGGGAATTCTTCCCCGCGCGCCCGACCGATGCTATGCTCGGCCTAGAACGAACGTTCTACGCCTCGGGGGTATCGACCGCCCAAGGCCGTGGCGTCCGACCCCAAACTCGACATCGCATCTTGCCCACGCCCACCGAACCCGATATCCGATCGCACGCCGGCGCCGACCGCTATCTGAGCGCGTTGAACCCGCAGCAGCGCCTCGCGGTCGAGCATGGCATCGGATTACCGGGCACGGAAGGGCAGGGTCCCCTGTTGGTAATCGCGGGCGCCGGCTCGGGGAAGACCAACACGCTGGCCCATCGCGTCGCGCATCTGGTGTTCAGCGGCGCCGACCCGCAGCGGATTCTGCTGCTGACGTTTTCACGTCGCGCGGCGGGAGAAATGGAGCGCCGCGCCGGCCAGGTATTGAGCCGCGGCATCGGCGCCGGCAGCTCGCGCCCGCCGGAGCTGCCGTGGTCGGGGACGTTTCACAGCATCGGTGCGCGGCTGCTGCGCGAATACGCGGAGCGGATCGGGCTCAATCCGTCGTTCACCATCCACGACCGCGGCGACTCGGAGGATTTGCTCGCTATCGTGCGGCACGAGCTCGGCCTGTCGGCGACCAAGAATCGCTTCCCGGGGAAGGGAACCTGTCTCGCGATCTATTCGCGAGTCGTCAACAGCGGCGCCGCGCTCGCGGAGGTGCTCGCCGCGAGCTTTCCCTGGTGCGCGCAGTGGGAAGCCCAGCTCAACAAACTGTTCGCCGCGTACGCCGCCGAGAAGGGCGTGCAGAACGCTCTGGATTACGACGACCTGTTGCTCTATTGGGCGCACATGGTCGCCGAGCCGGCGCTCGGCCGGGAGATCGGCGCTCGATTCGATCACGTGCTGGTCGACGAATATCAGGATACCAACCGCCTGCAGGCGGCTATCCTGCTCGCCATCAAGCCCGACGGCGCCGGGCTTGCGGTCGTCGGCGACGACGCGCAGTCGATCTATTCGTTTCGTGCGGCCACGGTGCGCAATATCCTGGACTTCCCGCACGCGTTCGATCCTCCCGCGTGCATCGTCACCCTCGAACGCAACTACCGGTCGACGCAGCCGATCCTCGATGCGTCGAACGCGGTCATTGCACTGGCCACCGAGCGTTACAGCAAGAACCTGTGGACCGAGCGGATGGCATCGCAGAAGCCGCAGCTGATCAGCGTTCGCGACGAATCCGATCAGGCGCGCTGCGTCGCCGACCAGGTCCTCGCGCACCGCGAGTCTGGAATGACGCTCAAATCGCAAGCCGTGCTGTTCCGGAGCTCCAGCCACAGCGCGCAGCTCGAGCTCGAGCTGGCCCGGCGCGGCATTCCGTTCGTCAAGTTCGGCGGGCTCAAGTTTCTCGATGCGGCGCATGTCAAGGATGTCCTGTGCGTGCTGCGCTGGGCGGACAATCCGCGCAGCAGGATGTCCGGCTTTCGCATCGCGCGCTTGCTGCCCGGCGTGGGCCCGGCGACCGCGGCGAAGCTGCTCGATGCGATGGAAAGCGCGCCCGATCCGGTCACCGCGATGGGCGACTTTCGGATGCCGGGGCCAGCCGCCGCGGATTTCGACGTCATGCGGGACCTGTTCGGCGTGCTCCGTTCAGCCAAGGCGG
>DASYJB010000062.1:0-1810 GCA_035996965.1 Casimicrobiaceae bacterium
GCGCTCAGCAACACGACCGAGAGGGCCACTTGCGCGATCGCAAGCGTTTTCTGCGCGCCCGTCGTCTCTGAAGCCGTGCGGGTCGATCCACGCATGGCGTCCATCGGGTCGGCGCGCGACGTGATCCACGCCGGCACGATGCCGAAGAGCAGCGCCGTCATCAGCGACACGGCAAGCGCGAACAGCAACACCGGCATCGAGGGCGCGGCGCTCACCGGAACCCACGCATCCTGGAAAGCGAGATGCACGATCAGGCGCGCTCCGGCCCAGGCCACCGCAATGCCGGCGGCGCCGCCGATGCCGGCGAGCACCGCGCTGTCGATCAGCGCCTCGCGCACGAGCCGCGCGGGCGATGCGCCGATCGCCGCGCGCATCGCCGTCTGGCGCGCGTGCCTCAAATTGCGCGCGAGGAGAAGGTTCGCAATGTTGGCGCATGCGAGCAGCAGGACGCAGATCGCGGCGATCAGCAGCAGCCGCAGCCCATCCTGGTATTGTTCGCGCATCAGCGACACGCCGGCGCCACCCGGCGTGAGATGCAACATCTGCTCGTTCCACCGCCCGCGGTCATGCGCGCTCATGTCGAGGCGGTGGCTCGCCAGCCACTGGCGCAGCTCGCCCTGCAGCTGTGCCTCCAGCGTCCGCGGGTTCGTTCCCGGTCGCACCCGCCCGATCAGATCGAGCCAGGCCAGGCCAGGATTCTCGAGGCGAGACGTCGCGCCGGCGATGAGCGGTTCTGTCGTCAGCGGCAGCCACATGTCAGGCATGTCCGAGGCGGCGACTTTCGCTCCGAAAAAGCCGGGCGGCGCCACGCCGATGATCGAAAACGCCCGACCGTTGATGTCGTACGGCGCGCCGATGACGGACGGATCGGATCCGTACTTCTCCTGCCACGTGTGGAAGCTGATCACCGCGACCGGCAGCGCACCCCGCACATCGTCGGCATCGGTGAACAGACGCCCGCGCCACGCGGAGATCCCGAACGTTTGGAAGAAATTGCCGGACACGAACTCGCCGAGCCGCGACTGCACCGCCTCCCGCGAGCCGGCGCGGCGGACGGCGACGTAGCCGTTACCCGTGCCGACCTGGAACGCGGCGAGCTGCTCGAACGCAGCGGTGTCGGCGCGGAAGCGTTGGTACGCTTCCCACGAGAACAGCGTCCAGTCGTTCTCCGCCGCGTGATTGCTCTGCGTGTATCCGGTCGAGTAGCAGCACGTGACGGCGTCGCCGATGCGCCAAAGCTGCTCCGGCTTCGCGACCGCCAGCGATCGCAGCATGACCTGCTGAATCAGGGTGAAGATCGCGGCCGTCGCGCCGATGCCGAGTGCCAACGTCACGACAGCCGTTGCGGTAAAGCCCGGTGATTTGTTGAATCGCCGCAGCGCGTACTTCACATCGGCCAGCATGTCGACGAGGGCATTCATCTGTCTCAATTGGACCATCGGGATAGTGAGGCTATGCCCATCGTCCGGACAGGTCAACTCGTGTCATCGGGAACGATAAACGCCGTTCTGGCGGGTTGACACTCCCCCGGGCCCATCGTCCCTAGGCGACTAGTCGTTGACCACCTTTGAAGAGCGGCCGACCGGACACTCGTCATCGGCCGTCGAACTAGCGGAAAGGCGAATTCGGGAAGCACAAGGAGAAGAAGCCTCAACGAGGGCGAAGGTGGACTGAATGTCAGATCGAAAGGCCGGGATCGCCCTCAATGACTTGCTGGCGCAGCAAAGGCCGCTCGCCCGGTTTCCAGAGCGATGCCGTGTGGACGACCCGGTAGCGAAGAGGACCGCCATCGGGACGATCGCTGCGCGTG
>DASYJB010000063.1:0-3948 GCA_035996965.1 Casimicrobiaceae bacterium
CCCAGTCCCGACAGCGCCGTAAACATCTCGGCGACCACGACGCCGACCAGCGCGCGGCCGAGCCCCAGCCGCAGTCCCGCGACGAAAAACGGGATCGCCGCCGGGAGCATCACCTTCCAGAACATCTGGCTGCGGCTGCAGGCGAAGGCGCGCGCGGTCTCCATGTAGGCGGCTGGAATATTCTTCACGCCGGCCTGCGCGTTGATCACGATCGGGAACACCCCGACGATGAAGGTGAGAAATACCTTGGCCTCGAAGCCCAGTCCGAGCCAGACGATGACCAGCGGCACCAGCGCAACCGTCGGCATCGCGTAGAGCGCGTTGACGTAAGGATCGAGCAGCCTGGCGGCGGTGCGGACCGTCCCCATCAGGATCCCGAGCGTCAGCCCGACGATGACAGCGAGGCCGAACCCGACGGCGAGCACGCCGAGCGTCTGGCCCAATTGCCGCGGCAGCTCGCCGCTGCGCAGCGTGTCGTAGAATGCGACCGCGATCGCCGAAGGCGGCGGCAGGAACAGCGGTGGGATGACGGTGCGGCAGGCAATCTCCCACAGCGCGAGCACCGATCCATGCAGCGCGATCTGGATCGCGACGCCACGCAGCCGCGAGCGGTCGTGGCGGGCCTTGCTGTCGGATGGAGCATCGCTCATGCCGCCAACTCCTGCGACAGCAGCGCCCAAAGTCGCTCGCGCAGCTCCGCGAACTGCCGGCTGGCACGCACCACGTCGACCGTGCGCGGGCGCTCGAACGGCACGTGGACCTCCTCGATGACGCGCCCCGGCCGCGTGCCGAACACCAGAATGCGATCGGAGAAGAAGATCGCCTCATCCATGTTGTGGGTGATGAAGAGCGTGGTCTTAGGCTGGCGGGCGAGGATGCCGGCGATGTCGCGTTGCAGCTTCTCGCGCGTGATCGCGTCGAGCGCGCCGAACGGCTCGTCCATCAGGAGCACGGACGGATCGAGCGCCAGCGCGCGCGCAATACCGACGCGCTGCTGCATGCCGCCCGAGATTTCGTGCGGATAATGGTGCTCGAAACCGCCGAGCCCGACGAGATCAATCATCTCGCCGACCCGTTCGGCGATCGTCCCAGCTTCGTCGCGCCGCACCTCGAGCCCGAACGCGATGTTTTGCGCGACGGTGCGCCAGGGAAACAGATTGAAGCCTTGGAAAATCACCGCGCGCGTCTGGTCGGGCGACGCGACCGGGGCGCCGTCGAAGCGCACGCTGCCCGCTGTCGCGCCGTCGAGCCCGTGCACGATGCGCAGCAACGTGGTCTTGCCGCAACCGCTTGGGCCGATCAGCGAGATGAATTCGCCCGGCTGCGCCTGGAAGCTCACCGCGCGAAGGACCTCCAGCGGCGCTGCGCCCATGCGACCGGGAAAGAATTTCGAGACCTTGTCGAGCGAAAGCGTGGCGGGCATGATCCACTCTGTTGCATCGTTTCGGTGTATTCAAGCCAATCCCATGCCAATCTGACGGGAGACGTCGCCGCTCTTTCCAGGAGACCCGGCATCCAACTTGCATCTCTCTCGTCGGGCATCCGCAACCAGCGGTGCCGATCAGGGACATTTTCCGGAGACGAGACGATGGTGCGATTCGCTGCGAGACTGGCCGGCATCGGGCTGCTCGTTGCCCAAATCCTGAGCGTCCCGGCGATGGCGCAGTCCTACAAGCTCAGGGTCGCGACCGTGGGCGTGCCGCCCTCGATGCACACGCTCTATATGCAGGTCGCGTTCGAGGAGGGCATCTACCGGCGCAACGGTCTTGCGGTCGACGAGCTGGTGCCGCTCGCCGCCGGGCCGCTGGTGACGCAGGCGCTGCTGTCAGGGCGGATCGACGTGGCGGAGACGGACGCCGAGGGCGTGCTCAATGCGGTCAGCGCGGGAGGTGCGTCCGTCGTAGCGGTGGCCGCGCCGGCCCAGCATCTGTCGTATCTCATCGCGGTGCAGCGGGAGATCAAGACGCTGAAGGATCTGGTGGGCAAGCCGTTCGCGATCTCGCGGCCGGGAGCGCTGTCGCAATACCTCATGTTTCCCGCGCTCGACCGCGAAGGCATCGCGCGCAATGCGGTGACCTGGGTGCCGATCGGCGGCGCCAGCGAGCGCCGCCTCGCGCTGGTCAACGATCGCGTCAGGGGCGCATTGCTGCATCTCGACTACTTCTTCGCCGCGCGACGCGACGCCAAGGTCGTGGCGCTCGAGCAGGTCGTGCGCAGCAACCCGGACTACCCGCACGAGCTTCTGGTCGTGCGCAAGGAAGTCGCCGACAAGCAGCCCGCGGCGATCGCAGCGGTAACCCGCTCCATCATCGAGGCGTGCCGGTTTATCGTTGCGAACCGCGAGCGGACCATCGAAATTTACCGCAAATACACCGGCGAAAACGACACCAAGCTTGCGAACGAAGCCTATGATGCGCTGCTCGCGATCCATGGCTTCGGTGTCAACGGCGGAATGACGCAAAAGGGCATGGACGCCGCGGCGCGGCTTGCTGTGCAGAACGGCTCGATCAAGCAGGCGATCCCGCTTGCGGCGTGGACGGATTTCTCTTTCCAGGAGGACGTGCTGCGGCAAATCGGGACCGTCACGGAATGACAATGGTTCGAGGGTAATCTATACGATCGATAAGAGAGAGAAGCCGACATGCCGGATGCCGGGGATATCGTTGCCAAGCGCATCACCGACGTGGCGGCGGATTGCGGCATCTCGCTGGTCGCGACCCTGCCGGACGGCTGGATCACAAGGCTGATCGCGACGTTCGCGGCCGACGCGCGCTTCCGGCACGTGGCGGTCAATCGCGAGGAATCAGCGATCGGACTTTGCTCGGGAGCGTTCCTCAGCGGCACCGGCGCATTCGCGTTGATGGGCGCCTCGGGCTTTCTCACCTGCATTTATGCCATCACCAAGATCAATTATACCTACCAGATCCCGCTGCTGATCGGCATCACGCTGCGCGGGCGCCCCGGCGACGGGGCCAAGTTCCACCAATCGAACGGCCTTTATCTCGAGCCGGTCATCGCGGCGATCGACATGCCGTTCATTCCGATCGAGCGCTCGGAGGATATTGCCGAGCTCGCGACCGCCTATCGCCACAGCCGGGTCATGTCGCGCCCGGTGGTGGTGGGGTTCACGCGCGCGGTGTTGCGGGGGGAAGCCTGACCATGCGCTTCGAGGATTGCTTCCGGTTGCTGGCGGAACGGCTCAGGGATGACGTTATCGTCACGTCAGCCGGCAATTGCTCGGAATTGTGGTGGGAGATCACCGGCGAGACCGAGCGCGTGTTCTATCTTGAGGCGTCGATGAGCCTCGCCTCGCTGTTCGCCGCCGGCATCGCGATCGGCGCGCCGGAGCGCACGGTCGTTGCATTCAGCGGCGACGGGGCGTTCTGCATGAACCCGGGAATGCTGCTGGTGGAGCGCCAGCTGGCGTTGCCCAATCTCAAGCATTTCATGGTGTCGAACCGCTGCTATGGCTCGACCAACGACCTCGGCCATCCGTTCGGCGACTTCGTCGATTATGCCGGCATGGCGCTGGCGGCGGGGATCGACCGGGTCTACGCGTTCTCGACCGTCGAGGGTCTCGCCCAGGGCCTCGACGACATGGTGCGCGTGCCGGGGCACGCCTTCGCGGTGCTCGAGGTCGAGCCGCTCGGTCGGCACTTGCCGTCGCCGCCGCTCGATGGTCCCGAGGTGAAATTCCGCTTCGGGCGCTATCTCGAGCGCACCGGCGGTCGGCCGGTATTCGACACCCAGCTCAAGGCCAGATGACGCCGGCCGCGAGGCGACCGGCGTCATCGTTGCTCTCGGTTAACGTCAACAAGCCTAGTACCCGTGGCGGTCCCGGAACAGGTCGCGACGGTCGTGCCTGATGTCGCTGCGATCGTTGCGAAGATCGGCCCGGTCGCGGCGGATGTCCGCCATGTCCCTCCAGAAATCCGCGCGGTTCCCGAC
>DASYJB010000064.1:0-25379 GCA_035996965.1 Casimicrobiaceae bacterium
TTCTCGTACCTGCAATGCGAGCAGCTGCCACAGCTCGAACGCTCGATCCGCGTGCGCTACCGACCGGTGCTATTCGCCGGCCTGCTCAAGGCGTACGGGCACAAGGGTCCTGCGGAAATTCCCGCCAAGCGGCGCTTCACGTATCAGTTTGTTGCCTGGCAAGCCAAGCGCATCGGCGTGCCGTTCAAGTTTCCGCCGGTCCATCCGTTCAATCCGCTGCCGCTGCTGCGGCTTGCCGTCGCCGCCGACGCCGACCCGGAAGTCGTCCGGCGCATCTTCCGTTTTGTCTGGCGCGACGGCAGGCTCGGCGACTTGCCGATCGAATGGGCCGAACTGATGACCGAGATCGACATGCCGGACGCGGCTGCCCGCATCGAGTCGCCGGAAGTCAAGGAAGCGCTGAGGAGAAACACCGACGAGGCGATTGCGCGCGGCGTATTCGGCGTGCCGACGCTGGCGATCGGCGAAGCGCTGTTCTGGGGCGCCGACGCGACGGCGATGGTCGCCGACTACATCGCGCAGGGCTGCCGCTTCGCCGATCCGGAGATGGCTCGCGTCGCCGATCTGCCGGTCGGCGTCGAGCGAGAGGCCGGCAAGCGGAAGTGAGTCAGGCCGGCGGATTGCCGTCGGCAAAGGGCGGGCGCAGAAGGATCGCGGTCAGCGCAACCGCGCTGGCCGGCCAATGGCCGAAAAATAGGCGGCAAGATCGTCGACGTCCTGGTCCGAAAGCGTCTGCGCGACCACCTGCGATCAATCGGCGCCGCGGACCCCGGTAATCGCGCCTGTCGCCGCCAGGTCGCTGATCTCCTCCGCGCTAAAGCCGGCTTCGCGCAGGATCTCCGCCGAGTGCTCGCCTTGCGCAGGAGCAGGACGCGCGATCGCGAACGCGTGCCCGGACAGGCGAAACGGCGGCGCGTATTGCCGGATGCCGTCGGCGCCGGTGACGATCATGTCTCGCGCGCGCACCTGCGGGTCAGTGAGCGTTTCGTCGAGCGAAAGCACCGGCGTCACGCAGCACTCGACTGCGGCGAGCTGTTCGATCCAGTGCGCTTGCGTTTGCTGCGCGAAAATCGCGGCCAACTGCTGCCGTACCGCAGTACCGGCGCGCCCGGTAGCGAACTGTCCGGCCACGAGGTCTGGACGATCGAGCGCCTCGCACAGTGCGCGCCAGAATTTGCCCTCCAGCGCGCCCACGGCAAGATGCCGACCGTCCTGCGTCGCATAGACGCCGTAGCAGGGCACGCCGCCGGTCAACAGGTCCTCCCCGCGCGCCTGGGCGTGCCCGAGCGTCTCGATCGCATGCAGCGCAAAGATGTTATGCGCGAGCGAGCCCTCGGTCATCGCGACGTCGACGTACGTACCGTTGCCGGTGCGCGACGCGCCGAACAGTGCCGCGAGAATGGCGGTCGAGGCATTCATTGCGCCGCCCAGCAGGTCGGCGATCTGCAGATTCGACAGTGCCGGCGGCCCGCCGCCGGTTCCGCTCTGGTCGAGGACGCCGGCGTAGCCCAGATAGTTGATGTCGTGGCCCACCCGGTCCCGGTACGGCCCGGTCTGGCCGTAGCCGGTGATCGAGCAGTAAACGATCCGTGGATTGAGCGCCGCCAGCGCCGCATAGCCGACGCCGAGCCGGTCGACCACTCCCGGACGGAAGCTCTCGACGATCACATCGGCACGTTGCGCCAGCCGGAGGAACGCGTCGCGGCCGGCAGAGGCCTTCAGGTCCAGCGCCAGGCTGCGTTTGTTGCGATTGACCATGCGGAAAAACGCCGACGGGGCGTTCGACGGGACGCGCCCGCCGCCGGTCGGCGCGAGGCCCAGCGCGCGCGCGTAATCGCCGGCCCCGGTGTCCTCGACCTTGACGACGTCCGCGCCGAGGTCGGCGAGGTGCAGCGTGCATACGGGACCGGGCAACAGCCGGGAAAGATCGAGCACGCGCACACCGTCCAGCGGCGCGGTCACGCCTCGGCCTCCTTTCCCGGCCGTCGCAGCTCCTTTCGCGACGCGTCGGCCTCCAGGCAATCGCTCGGCGACGGCCCTTCGCGTCTTGAAGCTCCCGCCTCGCTCATCCCTCACCGTCGTCGGGAATTCGAAGCTGCCGCCGGATCGCGCGTGCCGCGGCGAGCGCCTGATCGAGGGTGGGCGCCACGCAGGTCACGTGGCCCATCTTCCGGCCCCGGCGCGCTTCGTCCTTGCCATACAGGTGCAGCTTGGCCTCGGGGACTTCGAGTACCGCGCGCCAATCGGGCTCGCGGCGCGCCGCGGCCGGCGCGCCGGAAGGTGCGTCGAACCAGATGTCGCCGAGGAGGTTGATCATGACCGCCGGTCCGTGCGCCCGCGTGTCGCCGAGCGGGAGGTCGGCCAGAATGCGCACCTGCTGCTCGAATTGCGAGGTGACGCAGGCGTCGATTGTGTAGTGCCCGCTGTTGTGCGGACGCGGCGCGATTTCGTTGATCAACAGGACTCCGCCATCGACGACAAAAAGCTCGACGCACAAGACGCCGCGATAATCGAGCGCGGCGGCGACCTTGAGCGCGATGCCCCGGGCTTCGGACGCAAGCGCGGGGGCGATGCGCGCAGGCACGATCGTCGAGTCCAGGATGCCGTCGCGATGACGATTTTCGGCGACCTGCCAGGTCACCGCGTCGCCACGGTCGTTGCGCGCGACGATTACCGACAGCTCGCAGGTCAACGAGACCAGGCGTTCGAGCACGCAGGGGGCGGCACCCATCGCGGCGAACGCCGCCGGGACACGAGCCGCATCATCGACGCGAATCTGGCCCTTGCCGTCGTAGCCGAAGCGCGCGCTCTTGACGATGCCCGGCACCAACGCCGGGTCGATCGCTTGCGCGTCGGTGTCGGTCGCCAGCACGGCGAACGGCGCCACCGCGAAGCCGTTGTTTGCGAGGAACTGCTTTTCGCGGATGCGGTCCTGCGCAATGGCGACGCTGTCCGCCGACGGCGTGACACGGGCGCGGCGCCCGAGGTACTCGAGGCTCGCGGCCGGAACGTTTTCGAACTCGGTCGTGGCCGCTTCGACCAATTCAGCCAGCGTAGCCAGGCCGTGCCGGTCGGCGTAGTGGGCGCGGATGTGCCGGTCGGCGACCGATCCCGCGGGGCTCTCGTCGCCGGGATCGAGCACGGCGACGCGATAGCCCATGCTTTGCGCAGCCATGCAGAACATCCTGCCCAGCTGTCCTCCACCGAGCAGCCCGAGCCATGAGCCCGGGGCGATCACTTCGCGCGGAGCTTCGGCGGCAGCGTCATTGCAGCTGTGGCCGTGGTTTGCGCGGCCCGGAAATCGGCGAGCTTTTTGGCAAGCGCGGCATTCCCGCGCGCGAGCATCGCGACGGCGAACAGCGCCGCGTTGGCCGCGCCGGCTTCGCCGATCGCGAACGTCGCCACCGGGACTCCCTTGGGCATCTGAACGATCGAAAGCAGCGAATCCTCGCCGTTCAGATGTTTCGTGGGTATCGGAACGCCGAGCACCGGCAGCGTCGTCTTGGCGGCAAGCATTCCGGGCAGGTGCGCAGCGCCCCCGGCGCCGGCGATGATGCACGCCAGCCCTCGAGCCGCCGCGCCGCTCGCATAGGCGAACATTGCGTCGGGCGTGCGGTGAGCCGAGACGACCTTGGCTTCGCAGGCGACGCCGAATGCGGCAAGCTGTGCAACCGCATGCTGCATCACGTCCCAATCGCTGTCGCTGCCCATGACCACGCCGACCTGAACGGACTTTTGCTGTCGAGCCATCTCTTGTCCTATCGCTTCGCAGCGGGTCGCTGCCGGCAGGCGATGATTTTACCATCGGCCGCGGCGCGCCTCGCCGGCGCCGCGTCCGGCACTGGAGCATCGACGAACCTCGACAATAGGCGATAATCGCGTTCATGCACATGTCGCCTATTGCGGGACGGGTTTTGCGCGCTCTGGTGTTCGTCGCCGTCGGCGTCTTCGCTGTCGCTGTACGCGCCGAGCCGACCGACGCCGATTTTCTTGCGGCGCGCGACGCTTTTCTGGCCAGCGATGCCGCGGCTCTGGACAGGATCGCACCGCGGGCCAAGGGACATATGCTCGAGCCCTACGTCGCCTACTGGCAGTTGCACCTCAAGCTCGACGAGGCAACCCCCGAGCGCGTCCGCTCGTTTCTCGAGCGCAATGACGGCACACCGCTGGCCGACACCCTGCGCAGCGAATGGCTGAAGGAGCTTGGCAGGCGTGCGCTCTGGAACGAGTTCGCTGCCGAATATCCGAAGCGCAACGGCGAAGATACCGAGCTCGCCTGCTTCGCCCTGCAGTGGCGCCGCGAAGCGAATCGCGAAGTGGCATTGGCGGACGCGCGTCAATACTGGTTCAGCGGCCGCGACCAGCCCGAGTCGTGCCAGCCCCTGTTTGCCGAACTGGAGGCGAGAAACCAGATCACTCCGGACGACATCTGGAGCCGCTTTCGGCTTGCGCACGAGGCGGGAAATTTTCGGCTTGCATCGCGGCTCTTGGGCGAGCTTCCGGCCAACGATCGCCCGGCGGCGGCCGACTACGATCGCGTCGAGCGAAATTCCGGGCCCGCGCTGGCCAAAGGCGAATTTCGGTTCGGCTCCCGCAGCGGCCGCGAGATCGCACTGTACGCGCTCGACCGAGTCGCACGCGCCGACGCCGAGGCGGCGCATCGCGCCTGGCTGCGCTGGCGCGCCCGCTTGCCCGAGGCGGACCGGCGCTACGGCAATCTGCTGGTCGCATACAGCGCAGCCAGGCAGCTGCTGCCTGAAGCCAACGCCTGGTATCGCGAAGTCGGTGATGCTCCGCTGAACGAGGCCCAGCGCGAGTGGCGTGTGCGCGCGGCGCTGCGAGCGCTGGCCTGGCACGATGTCGCTCGCGCGATCGATGCGATGCCGGAAGCTCAGGCACAGGAGCCGGCGTGGCGCTACTGGAAGGCGCGAGCGTTCGCGGCGCAATCGCGCAAGGAAGACTCGATCCGGCTGTTCGGCAGCCTCGCCGCCGAGCCGCATTTCTATGGCTTTCTCGCGGCGGACGCGATCGGAGCTTCGATCATGCCGGTCAGCGAGCCGCTGCCTATCGACGATGAGGCGCTGGCTGCATTCGGGGCGCGTCCGGCCGTGCAGCGCGTGCTTCGTCTTGCCGCGCTCGGCATGCGGCCCGAGGCGCAGCGTGAATGGACTTACGTCGTGCGCGGCATCGACGACCGGTCGCTTTTGCTGGCCAGCGAGTTCGCGCGCCGGAACGGCTTGTACGATCGCTCGATCAACACCGCGGACCGGACGCAACGACGACACGATTTCGGCCTCCGCTACCAGACTCCTTACCGCGAGGCCATCGGCTCCGCGGGGCGCGAAATGGGCCTCGACGAGGCCTGGGTGTTCGGGCTCACACGGCAAGAAAGCCGCTTCGCCGCCGACGTCATCTCCAGCGCAGGCGCGATCGGACTGATGCAGCTGATGGCGCCGACCGCACGCTGGATCGCCCAGCAAACCCATCGCAGCGACTATCGCATCACGCAGCTCGGAGAGCCCGAGATCAATGCCCGCTTCGGCACCTACTATCTTCGCCATGTGCTCGACCGCCTCGACGGGCTGCCGGTGCTCGCGACCGCGGCGTACAACGCGGGGCCGGGGCGTGCGCAGAGCTGGCGCGGTGCCACGCCGCTCGAGGGGGCGATCTACGCCGAGACGATCCCGTTCAACGAGACGCGAGACTACGTCAAGAAAGTGATGGCCAACGCGATGTTCTATCAGGCGCAACTCGGCCTGCCTTACATCACGCTAACCGATCGGCTCGGCATCGTTACGCCGCGCGGCATGACGGCGGGCTCGCCGGTCGCTTCGGCCGATCGCCCGGCGCTGCCATGAGCGGCAAGACTATCGTCGTCCTCGGCGGCGGCGGCTTCGTCGGCCGGCACCTGGTCTCGCGGCTGGTTGCCGACGGCAATCGCGTCGTCGTCCCTACCCGCAGCCGCGAGCGCGCAAGGCACCTGATCCTTTTGCCGACGGTCGACGTGGTCGAGGCCGATGTGCACGACGCGACGGCGCTCGCGCGCCTGGTTCGCGGCGCCGCGGCGGCGGTCAATCTGGTCGGCATCCTCAACGAATCGCGCCCCGGCGACTTCGATCGGGTTCACGTCGAGCTGCCGCGCAAGCTGATCGCCGCTTGCCGCGGCGGCGCCGTTCCGCGCCTGCTGCACATGAGCGCGCTCAACGCGGACCCGCAAGGGCCGAGCCGATACCTGCGCAGCAAGGGTGAGGCCGAAGCGCTGGTCGCGGCGTCCGGCCTGCAATGGACGATTTTCCAGCCGTCGATCATCGTCGGGCGCGAGGATTCGTTTCTCAACCTGTTCGCCAAGCTGCAACATCTGCTGCCGGTGATCGCGCTTGCATGCGCCGAGGCGCGCTTCCAGCCGGTGGCGGTCGACGACGTAGCGAACGCCTACGTGCGCGCACTCGGCGACGACGCGACTCACGGCCAGCGCTATCCGCTGTGCGGCCCGAAGGTCTACACGCTACGCCAACTGGTTGCGTACGTGGGCGACCTTACCGGTTACAGGCGGCCGATTGTCGCGCTCGGGTCGGGCCTTTCGAGGCTCCAGGCAAGCGTGCTCGAACGCCTACCCGGCAAGCTGATGAGCCGCGATAATCTGGCTTCGATGCAGCGCGACAGTGTCTGCGACTGCCCGTTTCCGCCGCTGCTCGGTGGGCCTCCGGTCGCCCTCGAGGCGATCGCGCCGACGTACATTGCGCCCGCAACGCCGATAAACCGCTACGGCCGCATCCGCGCGCACCGCGGCGCCTGAAATCGTGAAGGCTTATCGCGTCGGCGGCTCGGTGCGCGACGAGCTTCTCGGCCGCACGGTCGCCGATCGCGATTTCGTCGTTGTCGGCGCCACGCCCGAACAAATGGTGGCGGCGGGCTACCGTCCGGTCGGCAGTGATTTTCCGGTCTTCCTGCATCCGCAGACGAACGACGAGTACGCGCTGGCGCGGACCGAGCGCAAGAGCGGCCGGGGTTATCGCGGCTTTGTCTTTCATGCGACGCCCGACGTGACGCTCGAAGCGGATCTTGCGCGACGCGACCTGACGATCAACGCGATCGCGCGCGACGACGACGGGACCTTGATCGATCCGTACGGCGGGGTCGCCGACTTGCGCGCCGGCATCCTGCGCCACGTCGGTCCGGCATTCGCCGAGGATCCCTTGCGCGTGCTGCGCGTTGCGCGCTTCGCGGCACGGTTCGGCTTCAGCGTCGCACCCGAGACCGAAGCGTTGCTGCGCGAGATCGCGGCCGGCGGCGAACTGGCGACGCTGACCGCCGAACGCGTCTGGCAGGAGCTCGCCAAGGCGCTGATGGAAGCGCGCCCGTCGCTCTTTTTCGAAGTCCTGCGCCGCTGCGGCGCGCTGGGACAACTGCTGCCGGAAGTCGATGCGCTGTTCGGTGTGCCGCAGCCCCCTGCGCATCACCCCGAGATCGACACGGGCGTCCACCTGATGCTGGCGCTCGATTTCTCCGCAGCCGCGGGCGACCCGCTGCCGGTGCGCTACGCGGTGCTCGCGCACGATCTGGGCAAGGCGACGACCGAACCGGCGCAATGGCCGCGGCATATCGCCCACGAGGCGCGAAGTGTCGCCTTGGCGCGGCAGCTGAGCGAGCGCCTTCGCGTCCCCGCCGATTGCGCCGAGCTCGCGCGGCTGGTTGCACGTTATCACGGTGACGTGCACCGCGCCGACGAACTCCGGATGACGACGCTGCTCGACCTTTTGCTCGCGGCCGACGCGCTGCGCCGGCCGGAGCGGCTCGATGGCCTGCTCCGCGCGTGCGCGGCCGATGTGCTTTCCCGTCCGGGTCGCGACGGCCAGAACTATCCGCCGACCGAGCGCCTTCGCATCGCGCTGCAGGTCGTGCGCGCCGTCGATGCTGGAGCGATCGCTGCCGCGCATCCCGACGCTCCCGACTTGCCGCAGCGCATTCGAACGCAACGGCTGCGCGCGCTGCAGCGGTGGAGCGGCGAGACGACTTCCTAGGAGCCGCCGTTCAGCGCACCAGGCTGCTGCACGCCGAGCGCCCTGTCGACTGATCCGAGCAGGCGCGCGACGGCGGCGATCACGCCCGACCAGTCGCCCGGATGCTGCTGCCGAAACAGCCGTGCCGTCGGATACCAGGGCGAGTCGTCGCGATCGAGCAGCCAGCGCCAATCGGCGGCATACGGCAGCAGAATCCATACCGGCTTGCCGAGGGCCCCGGCCAGATGCGCGACCGCGGAATCGATCGAAATGACGAGATCGAGTCCGGCCACCAGCGCCGCAGTCTCGGCGAAGTCCGACAATTCCGCGCTCCAGTCGACCAGTGGGGCCGGGCCGGGCCACAGGCGGGCATCGTCGGCGTCGGCGTCCTTTTGCAAGGAGAAGAATGTGCTTGCCGGCAGCGCGGCCAGCGGCGCCAGGGCCGGCAGCGGAATCGGCCGCTTGCGCTCATGCCGCGTGGTCCGTCGTCCCGCCCAGGCGAGCCCGATTTTCCGGATCGATCCGTAGGGCAGCAGCTGGCGTTGCCAACGCTTCGCCGCGTCCTCGGGAGCATTCAGATAGGGGATGGCACGGGGAATCGTCGCCTCCGAGACGGTGAATGCCCGGGCCAGACTGGGCAGCGGCGAATGGGCCTCGAAATCCGGTACCGCGTCGCTCGGGGCGACGACCGGCAACGACGCGTCCGCCGACTGGAACAGGCGTACCAGCGCCGGTGCGCACTGCACGATCGGCTGGACGCCGGCCGCGGCCAGCGGCGCCAGGTAGCGGGCGAACTGGATCGCATCGCCGAAGCCCTGCTCCGGATACACCAGCAGGCGCAATCCCTTGCGCAGGACACCGTCCCATACGGGACCGGCAAACGGAACGGTCCTGCCTGGAAGCTTGCGCCGCCATTCGTACTCGATCCAGCCTTGCTTGTACTCGCCGTTGCCCAGCAAGGCCAAGGCGAGATTCCAGTGCGCCTCGGCCCAGTCCGGCGACGCTGCCACGGCGGTGCGCAACACGTCGATCGCCTCCGCGGTGCGGTTTTCGGACAGCAGTGCGAGCCCGAGGTTGTTCAGCGCCTGCGCGTGCGCCGGCGCGAGCGCGAGCGCGCGCCGAAAAACCGCGATGGCTTCGCGCGAGTCGGCCGAAGCCGCCAGGGCCACGCCCAGGTCGCATTGGACATCGGGCTCGTCCGGCAGTCGTCGAGCCGCGGCGCGCAGCAACGGAACCGCTGCGGCGATCTCGTCGCGTTGATAGAGCAGGCCGCCTAGAAAATGCTGTGCCGCGCCGTGATCGGCCTGATAGCCCAGCACGCTGCGGTAGATCGCTTCCGCCGCGGAGAGGTCGCCGCGTTGCTGCAGGGCCGCCCCGATCGCGACCCGTTGATCGGCGCTTTGCACGGCCATGCCGGCCGATTGCTTCCTGCCGTGACAACGCGCGTAGCGCTTGCCGCTGCCGCAAGGGCACGGCGCACGCGCACCGGCTTGCGCGGATGCCGATCGCGATCGCGCGGCGCCGAGCAACAGCGTGGCCTGGAGATTGGACGGGTCGGCGGCGGCGATGCGCGCGAAGATTGCGCTGGCGAGGGCGAGTTGGCCGGCATTCAGGTAATTGCGCCCGAGATGGAAGAATTGCTCAGCCCGGACAACATGGTCCGGCAGTTGCGGCACCAGTTGCGCCATTTCCGCATCCGGCACGACCCGCCAGAAATTGAACAGCGCATGAAAGCCGAACGGCCGGCCGACCGGGAAATCGCTTTCGAAGGCAAAAGTGTCGGCCAGAGCCTCGCTTGCGAACCGGACGCCGAATTCCCGCTCCAGCAGAGGGCGCTGGTGACGGCAGATCGTGTCGTCCTCATTGCCTTGCAGATCGATGCGGGGATCGGTCAGCGCGGCGAGCAGTTTGCGGGAACGGAGCGAAAATCCACCGTTGCCCACGCGGTGGTCATCGGTGTGCCAGGGCCACTTGGCGCCGATATAGTCGCAACCGAGAAAGTCGTCACGCCACGCGCCGGGTTCCACCACATAGCCATCCCATTGCACGAGCAGCACGTGCTCGGTTGCGATGTGTTCGCCAAGCTGCTTGAGCACGAACCGCGAATATGCATCGCGGGAAACCAGCGTCGGAATGCGCACACTGTCGATGCCGGGTTCGCGCGGATCGCGATCGGTGATGAACAGCGCGCGCGCGAACCCGACGCGCGCCATCGACCGGCGCAAGGCGCGTACGGCAAGCGAATGGTTGCGCGTGTCGACGCAACAAAGGGTTACCGTGGGAAGGACGATCATTGCTCGCAGCGCGAGACTCGGGGGCCGCAGCCGGAGCGGCAGTGCCGGTCAGATCCGGTAAGGACGCGAGTGCCCGCTAGAAAAAGTGCGCGATGCCCAACACGATGCCGCTCGGCCGCGCGCCGGGCGCCACCGGGTAGGGGTTGATGTTGAACGTATAGGCGGCGTTCGGGCGATTGTCGATCTTCACCCATCCGCCGTAGAGCATCGTGCGCAGGGACAGGTTGTAGCTGTACGATAGCTCCCATTGCTGGCTCGAGGTGTCCGGTCCCTTCACCAGCGCTCCGATCGTCGTGCCGTCGATCGCGCCGCCCTTGCCATCGGCAGCCTTGCCCCAGAACGCATAGAAGTTCCCGTCGCCGACCGCGAGCGTGCTCGACAGTCCATAGAAGTCGCGCGTAAGGGTGCCGCTAGGCGTGTCGTACCTCAGCCGCTCGTAAACGCCGGCGACGCGCAGGCCGACATTGCTCGCTATCGCACCGAAATCGTAGCCGACGGTGAGCGACAGCGCGCCGTCGGTGGGGCCGGTCGGGCGTATCCGATAATTGCGCTCGTAGGCGATCCCCAGGTCGAGCGGTCCGCTGTTGTAGAACGCGCCGGCCGCCATCACGTTCGCGTGCCGCAGCTCCGACAGACGGTCGCCGTTCTCGCCGCCGTTCGGATTGTCGGACGTGTCGCGGGTGGCGAATTGCAGCGCGGCCGAAAAGCCCTGAAGCGGGGGCGTCTCGTAGCGGATCGAATTACCCACGCGCGCGTCAAACCCGCCCTCGGTCTTGCTCAGCGCGCCCTGCGCCCACAGCGCCGCGGTGGAAAGGATCGACGTTGTCAGCGTCGGCGTATTGCCGAATATCGTGTGGATGTCGTCGTAGGGCGTCAGGAAACTGCCGAGCTTCACCGTGCCCCAGTCGCCCTGAAGGCCGACCCAGGTTTCGCGCGAGGCGAGCGACGAGCCGCCGGTGTCGCCCAGGACTGACGACTCGAGCTGAAAAATCGCGACCTGTCCGTGGCCCAGGTATTCATGGCCCCGCAGACCGAAGCGGGAGGAATTGCTCGACACGCGAGCAATTGACGGGTTGCTGCCGTCGCTGAGCGTGCCATTGACCAGCTCCACATCGAGATTCAGACTTCCGTAGAGGCTGACGTTGGCAAATTGCGCATGGGCGAGGGGCGACAACGCGATGCCCCCGGCCAGCAGCCATATCGCCCTGCGATCAAGCAAGGCGCTCTCCGGTCTGCGCAAGTTCCGGCGCATCGATCACCATGTCTTCCCGCCAGCGAAACAAATGATCGAAGTGTACCGCAGGGAACTTGCGACCCGATTCAGACGCGATAGGCGGTGAGCGTCATCAGCTTTGCGGTCGCGCGCATCAATATGCGAACCGGCAGCGGAAGCGCGCTCGCTCCAGCCTCGCTTGCGGCCGCGCCGTGGCGGATTTCATCGTCGCGCATCGCGGCGACGATCGCGCGACTTCGCGAATCGCCGGCAGGCAGGCGATCGATGTGCGACGACAGGTGTTCCTCGACCTGGCGCTCGGTCTCGACGACAAAACCAAGGTTGTCACGGTCGCCGGTCAGCCCGGCGGCGATGCCGATCGCGAACGAGCCTAGATACCACAGCGGGTTGGCAAGGCTGGTGCGACCGCCAAGCTCCGCGAGGCGCTCTTGCGTCCAGGCCAGATGATCTTCCTCTTCGCGCGCGGCGGCCGCAAAGCTGTCGCGCACGTCCGGATCGCGCGCGACCAGCGCCTGCGCCTGATAGAGAGCCTGCGCGCACACTTCGCCGGTATGGTTGACGCGCATCAACCCCGCGACGTGCCGGCGCTCTTCCGGGGTCAGTTCCTCGCTGACGACTCCCGCAGCAGGGTTGGGCCGCGCGGCCGATGCCGTTCCGGACAACGTGCGCAGCGCGCGGTCGAACCCGACGATCAGCCGGTCGATTCCGTCAGGCATCTTGCATGGCCTTCGATGAGATCGCAGCGCATTGGCGAAGTGTAACGAGTCGCGATCGGAAAAAAAACGGGCGTCCAGAGGACGCCCGAGTGATCACTTCAAACTCAGTTACGCTGAACAGCCGTTGTCCTGGCCGTTTAGAAGTTGTGGATGATGCCCAGCACGAAGCCTTGCGGATCGCCGCCCGGCGCGACCGCGTAGCCGTTGACGTTGAACGTGTAGTTCGCCCTGGAGTCGTTCCTGATCATCACATAGCCGGCGTTCACGCTGGTGCGCTTCGACAGGTCATAGCGATAACCGATTTCGAAGTTCCTCGAACCCGAGTCGGCGCCATGCACCAGCGAATTGATCCGCGTCTCGCTGTCCGACGCTCCGCCCTTGCCGTCGGCAGCGTCACCGTAGTAGACGTACCAGAGGCCGCCGCCCATCGGGATCGTTCCCGAGATGCCCCACATATCGCGCTTCAGATCGCCCGTGGGTGTCTCGTATTTCAGGTGCTCGTACATCAGCGCTACACGCGCAACGCCGAAGTCATAGCTGCCCGCGACCGTAAATGCGTCGTCCTTGGCTGCAAACCCGGGGAAAGACCCGTTACCGCAAGCGCTGTACGATGTTCCGGCGGCGTTGTAGCAACGAATCTTGTCATGCCGTGCGTACGTAAAGGCGGCTTGGATCGGGCCATTGTTATAGAACACGCCCGGGACGAATACCCAGCTGTGACCGGTGTTCTCCTTCGTCGCGACTTGGACTTCCGCCGTGAAGCCGGACCAGGTCGGGCTGTTCCAGCGGATACTGTTGCTGTAACGGTCGTCATAGCCGGCGATCGCCTCGACGCCGCCGATCGCGTTCGAGTTGTTCGACCACAGGCTGGAGTTGTTGAATATGCCGGTGTTGTAGTTGTACGGACCCGATGCCCAGATCGGCGTCGAGTCGTCATACGGCGAAAGCGAGCGGCCGAGCCAGATCTGGCCGAAGCTGCCCTGCAGGCCGACGAAAGTTTCGCGGCCGGCAATCGTGCCGCCGTTTCCGTCCCAGCTCACATTGTTTTCGACTTGGAAGAAGGCGGTCAGCCCGCCACCGAGGGCTTCGGTGCCGCGCAGGCCGAAACGTGACGAGTTGCTGGCTACACGAGTGACGGTCGTCGACGATCCGCTGGTCGCATCGCCGGGGCCCGAGGCCTTGACGAATTCGAGGTCCATATTGGCACGGCCGTACAGCGTGACCTGCGCTGTGCCGGTTTGCGCTTCTGCCGCGAGCGGCAGCGCGAATGCGCCGGCCACGGCGAGAGCGACGAGTTTCTTATTCATGGAATCTCTCCTCTAACGATAAGATTGGCAAGGATTGCGATTGCGCCTGCCACCGGAACCTTCTCAGGAGCAACGGAGAAGCTGACCCAATTGTGCCAAATGCGCGATTCCCAAGGCAAGCTAAAACCCCAAGCCCCCAAAACCCCCGTCAATCCTGTTGCTTAATTGCAACAAGGAATGCCTTTTGGCAGAGCGCTGCCCGAGCGTGCGAGCGCGTATAATTCACGCTCCGCCGCCGTTGCGGCGTTTGGCGCGCGAGGCGGGCAAAAAATGGGTGCAAACAACGGCTTGGCGGCCGGATTTCGCGATCCGGACCGTTTTCGCGCGAACGGTAGCGAATTTCGATGCTGTTGCCTGCGTTGATCGCTGCCGTCGTGTCCGGGATCGCCCTTCGCTTGCTCGGTCGCACCGGAGGATTGCCGTTCGACCGACCGAACGCGCGCTCGCTGCATCGTGACATCGTTCCGCGCGGCGGCGGGCTCGCCATCTGGCTCGGCTGGTGCGCCGGCATTGTCTGGCTCCCCGGTGCGCAACCGTGGCTCTTGCCGCTCGCCGCGATCGTGATCGTTTCGTTTTTCGACGACCGTCGCGGCATACCTGCGCCGCTGCGACTGTTTGTACAGTTGGCGGCGGCGATCGCCTGGCTGTGGCTCGCGGCTCCGACGCCTGATTTGATCGTCGCGGGGACGATGGCCGTTGCGATCGTCTGGGTGGCAAATTTGTACAACTTCATGGATGGCAGCGATGGCCTTGCCGGCACCATGACCGTCGTCGGATTTGGCGCCTACGCGCTGGCTGCTTTCTGGGCCGGAAGCGACCGTGCGCCGACCTTGCTCGCGCTGGCGGCCGCGACGGTCCCGTTTCTTTTGGCCAACTGGCCGCCGGCGCGCATTTTCCTGGGCGACGCCGGGTCGGTGCCTTTGGGCTTCCTGGCCGCGGTATTCGGCATCGAAGGCTGGCGGCAGGGATGGTGGCCGTTGTGGTTTCCGCTGCTCGTTTTCCTGCCTTTTGTCGCGGACGCGACCTCGACCTTGCTGCGCCGGTTGCTGGGCGGCGAGCGGGTCTGGCAGGGTCACCGCGACCACAGCTACCAAAGGCTGGTGCAACTGGGATTGGGCCACGCCGGCACGCTGGCGCTCTATGCTGCGCTGATGATCGGCGCGGCAGTGTCGGCGCTGGCGGCCTTGGCTCGCGCGCCGCAGGCCGGCTGGTACTTGCTGGCCGTCTGGGTCGCGGTCCTCGCCCTGCTGTTCGGCTCGGTAGCCCATCAATGGCGCACTAGAACCGGCGAATTGCGTGACAGTAAGCGCTAACTGGCGAGCACTGCTGGCCTTTGCCCACGACGTCGTCGCGGCGGCGATCGCATGGACCGGGCTGTACTGGTTGCGCTTCAATCTCGACCTGCATCAGCCCCAACTTTCCGACATGACCCGCACGCTTGCCTGGGTTCTTCCGTTGCAGGCCGGCATCTTCCTCGCGTTCGGCCTGTACCGCGGCCTCTGGCGTTTCGCCAGCGTTCCCGACCTGCAGCGGATCGTGCTCGCGGTGGCACTCGGCGCGGTGGCGATCCCGGTCGTGCTGGTCATGCTGCGCCTGACGGCCGTCGTGCCGCGCAGCGTGCTGATCCTCTATCCGCTGATCCTGATCTTCCTGATGGCCGGCAGCCGTTTCGCCTACCGCATCTGGAAGGAGCATCGGCTGTACAGCCC
Source organism: Casimicrobiaceae bacterium (assembly GCA_035996965.1). Taxonomy (GTDB): domain Bacteria; phylum Pseudomonadota; class Gammaproteobacteria; order Burkholderiales; family Casimicrobiaceae; genus PALSA-1003. The sequence goes on from DASYJB010000064.1 coordinate 15,261, forward strand.
GCTGGCGGCTCTGGGTGAGCCGGTGCTGATTCTCGGCGCCGGAGAGGCGGGGGCACGGTTGACCAAGGAGCTCGCGCACAGCCGTCAATGGCGAGTCGTCGGGCTGCTCGACGACGACCCCGGCAAGCAAGGGCGGCTGCTGCGCAACATCAGCGTCCTGGGACCGATCGCCGAGCTTCCGCTCTGGGTCAAGCGCTTCGGCGTGCGCACGGTCATCATCGCGCTGCCGGCCGCCGCGCACGGCGTGCGCCGGCGGGTCGCCGAGCTCTGTGCGGCGGCAGGGGTCGAGGCGCTGACGGTTCCTTCGTACGATGACTTGATCAGCGGCCGCTCGCAGCTGACGACGATCCGCCACGTCGAGCTCGACGACATCCTGGCGCGCGACCCGGTCGTGCTCGACAGCGCGGGCTTGAGCGACTGGATCGGCGGCCGGGTCGTCATGGTCACCGGCGCCGGCGGCTCGATCGGCGCGGAGCTCTGCCGGCAGATCGCCCGATTCCGGCCGCTGCGCCTGGTGCTGCTCGATCTGTCGGAGTACGCGCTCTATCAGATCCAGCAGGCGCTTCAGGACGAGTTTCCTGGCCTGCCGCTGGCCACGCTGGTCGGCGACGTCAAGCACCGGTCACTGGTCGAGCAGGTGCTTACGCGTGAGCGCCCGAGCGTCGTCTTTCATGCCGCGGCGTACAAGCACGTGCCGCTGATGGAAGAGACCAACGCCTGGCAGGCGGTGCGCAACAACGCCTATGGCACCTGGATCCTGGCGCGCGCCGCGGCTATCGCAAAAGTCGAAAAATTCGTACTGGTGTCGACCGACAAGGCGGTCAATCCGACCAATGTGATGGGCGCCTCGAAGCGGCTGGCCGAGATGATCTGCCAGAGCCTGCAGAATGGAGCCACCCAGTTCGTCATCGTCCGTTTCGGCAATGTTTTCGGCAGCGCGGGCAGCGTGATTCCCAGATTCCGGGAGCAGATCGCGCGCGGCGGCCCGGTCACCGTGACGCATCCGGAGATCACTCGTTATTTCATGTCGCTTTCCGAGGCGACGCAGCTGTTGTTGCAGGCCGGACTGATGGGGCGCGGCGGCGAAGTGCTGGTGCTCGACATGGGCGAGCCGGTCAAGATCGTCGATCTCGCCCGCGACATGATTCGTCTTTCCGGCGGCGATCCGGACCAGATCCGCGTCGTATTCACCGGGCTGCGGCCCGGCGAAAAGCTCTACGAGGAGCCGCTGGCGTCCGGCGAGACCACGTTGCCGACGCCGCATCCGAAATTGCGGATCGCGCAGGCGCTTCCCGGACATCGCGAAGCCGTCGGAGAGATGGTCAGCTGGCTCGAGCGCGACCGCGCCACCGGCGACGCCGAGGTCCGGGCGTGGCTCAAGACATGGATTCCGGAGTACGCGCTACCGGGCGAGGTGCCGGTCCGGCTGGCCGGCGCCGTGCCGCTCTTCGCGCGGCGTCGCGGCTGATCGCCGCGCTTTCGGTCAGGCCGCGACGACGCCCAGCTCGACGATTGCGGCGCAGCCTCGCGCCAGATCGATTGCTTCCATGCAACGCGGGCGCGGACACTCGGCGATTCCGCGGCCACAGCGGCGCACCCACGCGATCTCGCGCTTGAACAACACCTGCTGATCGCGGCAGGCAAACGGATCGACGGTCACCGCGCGAAACGGCGCGTCGCGCCAGAAAAGGCCGGCGCCGCTGGTCAACGCCGAGCCCGGGCCGAACAGCGCGACGGTCGGGACCGAGACGACGCGTCCGAGATGGGCGACGCCGGTATCGGGCGCGACCAGCAGCGCGGCATCGGTGAGCAGTCGCCACAGCTGCGGCAAGGTCAGCGCGCCGGCGTACGAACGATACTGCGCCTCGGGATCGCATTCGCGCACGATCGCCTCCTCGCCGCGGCCCGCCGACCAGACCGGTTCGACGCCGCGCGCCGCGAGCCACGCCGCGAGCGCGCGCCACTTGTCCGGTTCCCAGCGCTTGAGCGGCGTGCTCGCGCCTACGTGCAGCACCGCGTAGCGGCCGCTCGGCAATTCGAACGGATCGGCGGCCGGATCGCGCCAGTCGCGCCTTGCGTACGGCGCCGGCGGCGGTCCGTCAGCCAGCGCCGCGACCATGTCGGTCCACGCCGCGGGCTCGTCCGAATAGCGGTGCAGCTCGTCGAACGGCCAGCTCTTGGGCGCCGGCCGGTCGCCGTCGAAGCCGACGATCCAGCGGCTGCCCAGCGCCTGCGCCAGCCAACTGAATCGGTTGTCGCCGGGAACCAATGCCAGATCGAACTCGCGTTCGCGCCACAGCGGCGAACGCGACGGTACTCGCGGATTCCAGCCGATGGCGCGCACGCCGTAAGGGGCCGACTGGTACAGCGCGGCGTAAGGCTCGGGCAGCGCCATCACGATGTCGGCTGGCGGATGCCGCTCGCGGAGCTTGGCCAGCAGCGAGGTGAGCATCAGCGTATCGCCGAGCAGCAGATGGTGCGCGATCAGGATCCGCTGGGGCTCGCGCGGCGCGCTGCGCCGGCCCAGCGTGGACACGCGCCGGGCCACCGCGCGACTGACGACACTGGCGCGTCCGGCGAAGCGATGGCCGCGGCTACTCGCCGGCATGAGCGTCGACGGCGCGCTGAAACACCGCCTCCATGCGATCGAGCATCGCGGCAAGGCTGAACCTGGTCAGCGCGCGCTCCCTGCCGGCGAGGGCGATACGCCGCGCGAGCGCAGCGTCGCCCAGGACGCGATCGATGCCCGCGGCGAGCGCGACCGCGTTCTCCTTGGCGACGACGACCGCCGTGTGATCGGCGATCGCCGCCTCGCCGATCGCTCCCGCGTCGGTGGTCACGCAAGGCAGGGCCATCAGCATCGCCTGCAGCAGCGCCTGCGGCACCCCCTCGTTCGCGTACGAAGGCAGCGCGAACACGTCGAGCGCCGCGAACCAGCGCGCGACATCGTTCTGGTTGCCGGCGAGCCGAACGCGCGCATCCAGGTCCAGCGCGCCGATCTGGGCGCGAAGCGCATCGCGCTGCGGCCCGTCGCCGACGATCACCAGCTGCGCCTCGCGATGCGCGAGCAAAGTCATCGCCTCGACCAGGATGCGATGCCCTTTCCAGCTGCGCAAGGTCGCGACGATGCCGATCAGCGGCACGCCGGCCGGCAGCCCGAGCGTGCGCCGCGCGTCGTCGCGGTCCGCCGGGCCGAAGCGGCCCGGATCGATGCCGGTCGGAATCGAGCTGACACGCGAAGGCGCCACGCCGATGTCACGGATCAGCTGCGTGCGTATCGCTTCGCCGGTGGTGACGATCTCGGCGGTCGCCTTGGTGTACAGCCATCGCGTCAGTGCATCGCGCGGCACCGGCGCCGAGATGTGCCGGGTCCGCACCAGAGGCAGGGGCCGGGACAGCGAACGGCCGGCGAGCGCGGCGAGCCAGGCATCGGTCGAGCTGTGCGCGTTGATCGCGTCGACCTGGCGCGCAGCGAGAAAGCGACGCAGCGCGACGACGCCGCGCGGCCGCTTGCGACCGATCGGCAGCGCGGTCGCAGGCACGCCGAAGCGCGGCGCTTCGACGAAGATTCGCGCCTCGCGCGGGCAGGCGATCTCGACCTGATGGCCGCGAGCGATCATTCCGGCGGCTTCTGTAAGGATGCGGATCTCCTGCCCGCCCCAGCCGAGCGAGGCCTCGGTATGAACGATGCGCACGGCCCCTAACCAGCGACCGGGGCCGCCGCCGAGAACTGGATCCGGTGCAGCTTGGCGTAAAGACCGCCGCGCGCGAGCAGCTCGGCATGCGTACCTTGCTCGACGACTCTGCCGGCGTCGAGCACGACGATGCGATCGACTCGCTCGATCGTCGACAGACGATGCGCGATGACGATCGTCGTGCGGCCGCGCATCAACGCGTCCATCGCCGCCTGCACGTGGCGCTCCGATTCAGAGTCGAGGGCGGACGTCGCCTCGTCGAGGATCAGGATAGGCGCGTTTTTAAGAATGGCGCGCGCGATGGCCAGCCGCTGCCGCTGCCCGCCGGACAGGCGCAAGCCGTTCTCGCCGACCAGCGTCTCGAACCCGTCGGGCAACTCGCGGATGAAGTCCAGCGCATGCGCGGCCAGCGCCGCTTTTTCGATGGCTTCGCGCGATGCGCCGGTCATCGCGCCGTAGGCGATATTCGCGGCGACGGTGTCATCGAACAGGGTCACGTCCTGGCTGACCAGCGCCAGGTGGCTGCGCAGATTGGCCAGGGTCAATGCGTCGATGTCGTGGCCGTCGAGCAATATGCGGCCGGCGCTCGGCTGGTAGAAGCGCGGTATCAGATTGATCAGCGAGCTCTTGCCGCCGCCCGACGGGCCGACCAGCGCCACGCTTTCGCCGGGCGCAATCGTCAGGCTCACGTCCTCCAGCGCATCCTTGTCCGCGCCGGCGTAGCGCGACGAGACGTGCTCGAACCTGAGCTCGCCGCGCAGGCGCGCGATTTCGACGGTGCCATTGTCGGCCTCCGGTTGTTCGTCGATCAGGCCGAAGATGCTTTCGGCCGCGGCGAGCCCGCGCTGGATGTTGGCATTGACGCCCGACATCGACCGCAGCCGGTCGAGCAGGGTCAGCAAGGCGATGACGTAGGAGGTGAAGCGTGCGGCGTCGAAGCCGCCGGTTTCGCTCTGTTTCAACGCGAGGTAGACGATCAACCCGACCGCGCAGGCGCCGACGAACTGCAGGAACGGCGAGCTGGCGGCGCTTGCCGACGATTGCTTGCTCATCGATTGGCGCAGCCTGTTCGCGCCGGCGACGGCGCGCACGCGCTCGTAGGCCTGGCCGCCGAAGATCTTGACGACACGCTGCGCGCCGACGATTTCCTCGAGCACATGGCTCATCGAGCCGGTGCGCTGCTGGACGTCGCGCGCCACGCGGCGCAGCCGCCGGCTGAAATAACGGATGACGACCGCGACCGCCGGCATGATGATGATCGAAACCAGCGTCAGCTGCCAGTTGAGCCAGAACAAGAGGCCGAGGGTTCCGGCGATCGTCAGTGCGCTGCGCACCGCAGTCGTGATCGCCGAGGAGGTCGCGGCGGCGAGCTGGTAGGCGTCGAACGTGAACTTCGAGATCAGCCGGCCCGACGACTGGGCGTCGTAATACGGTGTCGGCAGCGACAGCAGGCGATCGATCATCTCGCGCCGCAGGTCGAACACGACGCGATGGCCGGTCCACGCCATGCCGTACTCGGACATGAACGAGCCCATCCCGCGCAGCAGGAACACCGCGACCACCGCAAGCGGAAGCTGCAGCGTCATCGCCGGATCGGGGTTCTGCAGCTTCTGGATGATCGGCATCACCATGTAGGCCATCAGCGTGTCGCCGGCGGCGACGATGACCATGCCGATCAGCGCCAGCGCGAACGCCCACCAGTAGGGGCGGACGTAGGTGAGCAGACGCCGGTAGAGGACCAGGCTGGACGACACGGCGGGACCGATGGGGCCGGCGCTTAGTTTCCTTAGGCTGCCGGCGGTCGTATGAACGGGCGGCGATTATAGCGCAGCGGTCTTCGGCTGCTCGGTCCTCGCCGCGTGCGCCGCGGCCAGGAGATCGCGATAGAGCAGCACCAGTTGCAGCGTCATCGCCTCTGGCGTCAGCGGCAGCACCGCTTCGCGCGCGCGTTCGCCCCGTCCGGCGCGCGCTTGCGGATCGGTCAGCGTGCTCATGTGCGCGGTCAAGGCGTCGAGGTCGCGCGCACCGCAGACGAATCCCGCATCGTGCTCGAGGACGAGCTCGGCGGCACCGCATTTGGTGCTGGTCACGACCGGAAGTCCGCAGGCCATCGCCTCGAGCGCGGCGTTCGGACACGGATCATAGAGCGTCGGCAGCACGAAGGCGTCGGCCGCCCCGTAGAACGGCTTCGGATCGTCCTGCGCACCGACCAGCGCGACCCGCGAAGCGATGCCTAGCTGCCGTGCCATCCGCTTGTAACGTCCCCGCGCCTTGTCGCGGCCGACGACCAGCAAATGCGTATCGCCCGGCAGCCGCGACAATGCGGTCAGCGCCGCTGCCACCCCTTTGCGCACGTAGCCGGAGCCGACCAGCAGGAACAGCGTCGCATCCTGCGGCACGCCCAGCTTCTGCCGCATCGAGTCGCGATGCGAGCGTAGCTTCGGCGAAAACGCTTCGCTGTCGACGGCGTTGTAGACGACCGGCAGACGCTCGTCGGGCAGCCCGAAACGATCGCGGATATCTTGCCGGACCATCCGTGAATTACAGATCACCGCCTTCAGCAACGGGCTCGCGAACAGCCGCCGCTCGATCGCGAGCACGTAGCGATGATAAGGACTGACCTCGGTCCACCAGCGGCGAAGCGTCGAGCCGCCGCGCAGGCGCTCGTCGAGCCACGAGCGGTGCACGCCGTCGCCGGCGCGGTACACGTCGCAGCACAGCAGCCGCTCGTGCGACTGGACGAGCTCGGGGGCTTTTTGGGTCACGGCCCGGCAGACCGCGCGGGCAAAGCTCCAGTCGCGCCAGAGCCGCCCGATGTGGAACGGGTCGCAGAGAACCGGTTCGATCAGCTGGAGCCTCGTGTGCGGCCACTCGCGGGTATACAGCGAGATCGCGACTCCGCGCTCGAGCAGCGCTTCCAGCGCCGCCTCGACGAAGCGTTCGGCGCCGCCGTACGGCGTGTAGCGCTGCCGGATGATCGCGAGCCTCAACATCGGTCAGCCACCGGTCTCGGCAAGAATCGCAGTAAGCGCAGCGTGCACCCGCGCGACCGGCAGCGTCGTCAGGCACTCGGAGATCTTGCCGCCGCCGCAACCGTCGTTGCCGCAGGGCCGGCACGGATAGTCGGTCGACGCGACGATGCGGTGCGGCACCTGCCACGGCGCCCACTCGATATCGCCGCTCGGGCCGAACAGGGCGACGACCGGCGTCTGCACCGCCGCGGCGATATGCATCGGCGCCGAGTCGACGCCGACGAAGGCGCGCGCTTCGCGGGTCAGCGCCGCGAGCTCGGTCAGGCTCAATTGTCCGCCGAGGTCGGTGATGCGGCTTCGCGCCGGTTTCGTTGTCGCGGCGAGGATTGCGTCGACAAGCGCCCGCTCGCGCGGGTCCGGCGCGCCGGTCAGCACGACGCGCCACCCGTCGGCGGTGAGCTGTTCGAGCAAGGCCGTGTAATGCTCGGCGGGCCAGCATTTGAACAGCCAGCGCGAACCGGGGTGGAGCTGGATGAAACGCCCGGGCTCGATCCCGTGCTGGGCGAGCAGGCCGCGCACGCGCGCTGCCGCGGCGCCGTTCGGTGCGAGGACCAGCGCCCGGTCGCCCGGCCCGGGCTGCACGCCGATGCGACGCAGGCTGTCGAGATTGCATTCGACGGTGTGACGCGGCGTCCTTCGCGGTAGCCGGTAGTAATGGGTGAAGCTCGTCCGCCACAGCCAGTGCGCGCGATCGAGATGGCGCGCGACGCTGTAGCGCGGTCGCAGCAGGCGCGAGAGCCACGCGCCGCGCGGATGCTCGGTCAGGTGGACGATCAGATCGTAGCGACGCTTCGAGAGCGCTGACAGCAGCGCACGCTCGGCGCGCGCCTGGCGGACAAATCCCTGCCGCTTCCAGTCGCGATCGATGACATGCATCTCGGCGATAGCCGGATGGCCGGCGAGCATCGCTGCAGTTTCCGCGTACACCAGCGCGTCGATTTCCGCCGCCGGGGCGGCGCGGCCGAGCACGGTGAACACCGGCGAGGCGAGCAGCACATCGCCATGGTGGCGGAGCTTGGTGACCAGCGCGCGGTGGACACAACCTAAGTCGACGGGGTCCGGCAGCGGGCTCGGCATGGAGGCAAGATAGCAAAATGCCTTGTCCGATACAAACGCGGACAACGCCTCGCCAGTTAGGGCTTACTCGTTGGCGCAGCGGCGCTCGTATTCTATTCGGGCGCCTTCAAGTACAATCGCCGCAACCCGAAGCGTCCGATGAAATCCGTCTCGATCGAGGTCGGCTCGTCCGCCCTCAAAGCCCAAATCCTGGCGGAGGCGCTGCCCTACATCCAGCGTTTTCACGACAAGGCGATCGTCATCAAGTACGGGGGCAATGCGATGACCGAGCCCGCGCTCAAGGCGGGATTCGCGCGCGACGTCGTGATGCTGAAGCTGGTCGGCATGAATCCGGTGATCGTGCACGGCGGCGGCCCGCAGATCGGCGACCTGTTGAAGACGATGGGCATCCACAGCGAGTTCCGCCAGGGCATGCGCGTTACCGATGACAAGGTGATGAACGTCGTCGAGATGGTCCTGGGCGAACTCAACCAGGAGATCGTCGGGCTGATCAACCAGCACGGCGGACGCGCGGTCGGCCTGACCGGGCAGGACGGCGCGTTCATTCACGCCCGCAAGCTGCTGCTGAAGAGCGAAACCAACCACGGGGAATTCGTCGACATCGGGCTGGTCGGGGAAATCGAGAAGATCGATCCGGAACTGATCAACCTGCTCGATTCGCGCGACTTCATCCCGGTGATCGCGCCGATTGGCGTAGGCCGCGAAGGCGAGGCGTACAACATCAATGCCGACCTCGTCGCCGGCAAGCTCGCCGAGACGCTGAATGCCGAAAAGCTGGTGCTGATGACCAACACCGCCGGCGTCCTCGACAAGCATGGCAATCTTCTGACCGGCCTTTCCGCCAGCGAGATCGAGGCGCTGTTCGCCGACGGCACGATCCACGGCGGCATGCTGCCCAAGATAGGCTCGGCGCTGGACGCGGTGAAAAACGGCGTCAAGAGCTCGCACATCATCGACGGCCGCGTCGAGCACGCGCTGCTGCTGGAGGTGCTGACCAACGAGGGCGTAGGGACGATGATAAGCGCGGACTAATCGATCCGCGGGCAGCGAACGGTCGTGGCGAAGCTAAAAGTCGCGATTCGGCAGCATCGGGCGTCACGCCGCGATGCCGCCGATTTGATCAGGGAGCGGGAGAATGGCGAGCAAACCGGGAGAGCGGCGGCTGCAGATCTTGCAGACGCTGGCCGCCATGCTGGAGACGCCGCGAGGCGAGAAGGTGACGACCGCCGCGCTGGCGAGCCGCCTCGATGTCTCCGAGGCGGCGTTATACCGCCATTTCGCGAGCAAGGCGCAGATGTTCGAGGGACTGATCGAGTTCATCGAAACAACGCTGTTCTCGCTGGTCAATCGCATCAGCTCCGAGTCGACTGACGGCGTCGCGCAGGCGACGCAGATGGTCGTCGTGCTGCTCGGTTTCGCCGAAAAGAATCCGGGGATGACACGCGTGCTGATCGGCGATGCGCTGGTCAACGAGGATGAGCGCCTGCAGGCGCGCATGAACCAGTTGTACGACCGGATCGAGGCCGCGCTGCGGCAGTCGCTGAAGATCGCGCAGGCGGGCGGCGCCTGGCCGGGGGATCCGGTCGCCGACGCGAACGTTCTTCTCGCGTTTGTCGTCGGACGCTGGACGCTGTTCGCCAAATCCGGATTCAAGCGCCTGCCGCAGGACGGGTGGGACGCACAGCGCAAGTACCTGTTCGCTTAAAGTGCAAGGCCGCGGACCCTGCGCTGCGCGCACCGTCGACGGTGCGATCCGGCAGCTCGAGATCCGCCATTCGCCATTGGCCTGTTTTTCCATCGTGTACAAGGCGACGCGCACGGTGTTGTCGGCGTCGATCAGGCGCAGCGGCTGCACGACGACGCCGTCGATAACGGCGCCTTCCAGAAATTCCACGTAGCGCGCCGACTCGAGCGCGGCATAAGCCGCATCGACCATTGCGAGGAAGCTTGCGGCGTCGCCGAACTGCTGCTGGATGCCGGGCGAGGCATAGCTGAACGCTTTATCGGCCTCGCCGGCGATGATCGCCGTCCGCTGTGCCGCGATGACTTCACGGATCGCCTGCCATTCTGCGGCCGTCGGTGCGGTTTGCGCGGCGGCCGCTGCGCCCAGCCAGCAGGCGATTCCCACGGTGGCGAGTCGCGCCATCGCACCTCTGACGCTCCAGCGCTCCGGTACGACGCCCCTCATCGCGCCGGCGTCCCGCACACCGGACACGCCGGATCCTTCAGCACCCGGACCTCGCGCCACTCCATCGTCAGCGCATCGACGAGCAGCAGGCGGCCGGCAAGCGAGCGGCCTGCCGGCGCAATCAGCT
>DASYJB010000065.1:0-34820 GCA_035996965.1 Casimicrobiaceae bacterium
CATCATCGACCACGCCCTGGCGCCCGGCGGGCGCTGCGGCGGAGGCCTGATCGAGCGCCAGATGCGGATGCGAACCAGTGTGACCGTCGAGTGGCGACATGGCAGGTAGTTGGCGGTGCGCGTCGGCGAATTCAAGGCGGGCAGCCGGCATGGTCGCGCCGATGAATTTGCCGGCCGCGTCCCTTGCAAGGCCTACAGTGAGTTGCATTTCTTGCTCGCGAACGCCGATACTTTCCGTGCCGCTCGAAGCAGATTGCGGCACGAATTCGGTGGCACGTCGATTGCTAGAGTTGACTGGACCGACTGGGGAGACGAACGATGACCGACATCCGGGCAACTACCTCGCAGGACCCGGAATCGGTAGGCACGGCGATCCTGGGCGGGGGCCCGACCAGCCTCGCCGCGAGGCCGGAATTGATGCCGGCGCACGCGCTCAAGGGCGACCCCGTCGTCAATCCCAAAGGCTACGCGCTGGGCAGAGTCGAGCACATCGTCATCGATGTGCAACGCGGTCGCATTGCCTACGCGGTGCTCACTTTCGGCGGGTTCCTCGGACTGGGCGAGAAGCTGTTCGCGATCCCGTGGAACGCTTTTACATTCGACGCCGACCGGCATCGCTTTATTCTCAACGTCGATCGCGGCGTGCTCGAAGGCGCCCCCGGATTCGACAAGAAACATTGGCCGGCGATGGCCGATCCCGATTGGGCCTCGCATCTGCACGCCTACTACGGCTATCGGCCCTATTGGGACTAATTCGCCGTTCTAGGCGGCCAGCTGGATGCCCGACGTGGGCGTCTGCAGGCGCATAAGCCCAGCCCCTTCCGGTGCGGCCTCGATCAGCGTACTCAAACGGCGCAGGCGCGCCGTCCCGAAAAAAGTCGCGAACGGGACTTCCGACGCATCGCGCCCGGTGCCGATGCGGACCAGGTCCCGCATCGGCGAGAGCTCGGTCGGATCGAACAGCTGCCATCGGCCGCCGAGGAAGGCCTCGAATACCGCGTGAAAATCGGGCGGGGGCTCGGCGTAGCGCGCATAACCGGTGACAAAGCGCGCAGGAATGTTCAACGCGCGGCAAAAGGTGATGGCGAGGTGCGCGAAATCGCGGCAGACGCCGGCGCGCAGGGCGAGAACATCGCGCGCCGAGTAGCTCGGGGTCGATGTCCCGATCAAGTAGTCGATGTTGGCGCGTATCCAGCGGCAGATCGCGTCGACGCGCGAAAAGCCCGGCGCGAGCCCGCCGAATAGCCGGCACGCGAGATTGAAGACCTCCTCGGACTGGCAATACTTGCTGCCGCGAAGGCAGACGAACGCGTCGACCGGCAGGGCGGTAATCGGAACTTCGGCCGCCTCCATGTCCGCTTCGATCGGCGTCACATCGACCACCGCCAGATAGCGCGCGCGGAACGGACCGGGCGGCACGTCGACGCGAATAAAGCGATTGAGTGTCTGCGGTTCGCGCAGCTCGTCCCAGTACAGCGACGGCTCGAACTCCACCCTTTCTTCGACGACGCGCTGGCGATAATCGTCGGGAACCGCCACGTTGAAAACGAAGACCGTCTGTGCGGCGACCTCGTATTCGAGCTCGCAATCTATTTGAAACGTGCTCATCGCTGCATTGACCGTGATCGCGCGCAGGACAGGCGCGCAAAGACTCGCCGGGTGCGCGGCGCCGGCCCTCGGGCCGGCGCCGTGTCCGTCTTTGATGCGCTGGAATGCCGCAGGCTCGCTAGATCCGTCCCATCAGCAGCAAGACGATGAGGACGACGACGACCAGTCCCGCGATACCGCTGGGCCCGTATCCCCACCCGCGGCTGTATGGCCACGAGGGCAACGCGCCCAGTAGCACGAGGATCAGGATGATCAGCAGAATGGTGCCTATAGTCATGGCTTGCCTCCGTGTTCGCCTGGCTAGGCGGAAATGCGAATCGTCCGGCATCCGGCGAAATGATCGACCGCCATCCGACCGGAGATCGACGCTGGCAAAGGCTTGCGTTCCTTTGCCAGCCGATCCCCGTCGGGCGGTCGCGATCGCCTGGCCGCGCGTTATTGGTTATAGCGAGCCTTGGCGTCCGCCACGCACTTGCTCTTCGCGTCGCCGCTCAACGCGTCGCATTTTTCCTTCGCGACGGTGTAATTGGCTTCGCTCTTTTCGTGCGACGCGGTCGCCATCGCGTCTTTCGACTTGCGGCTGGCCTTGGCGTCTTCCTTGGCCTTGGTCAGATTCGCCTTCGCTTGCTTGATGCAAACATCCTTGTCGTTGCCCGACTTGGCGTCGCAGGCGGCTTTCTCGGACTTGTATTGGGCCTCGGCGCTGTTGACGGCTGCCTTGTACTGCGCCTTGTCGGCCTTTTTGGTGTCGTCGCCCATGGCGTAGCAGTTCAGCGCGAAAACGCCGAGCGCCGTGGCACAGATCACTTCTCTCATCGCGATTCTCATCGTTTTCTCCTTGGTTTGTTTGCCGGGTTTCGTGCCGCAGCGGCAAGCTTCCCGCCGCGCCGCGAAAGTGCCCGGGAGGCTCTAGTGCGTTTTTTCCCAGTCCTTCACCTGCCGGTCGGCCTCGTCACGGCTGATGCCATAGGTTTCCTGAATCTTGCCGACAAGCTGATCACGTCGACCGCCGATTTCGGCAAGCGCATCGTCGGTCAACCTGCCCCACTGCTCTTTCACCTTTCCGGTCGCCTGTTTCCAATTGCCCTCAACACGATCCCAATTCATCTTTTGTTCCTTTCGGTGACGCAGCCGCAGCCAACGCAGCTGCATCTGTACGCGTCGATTTCAGCAACCCCCGTGCCAGACCAATTTATCTCGTAAAAACAATGGCCTGAAGCAAGCTATCCGACTGTCGCAACGGGAGCAGCGTAAGAATTGCTTGGCCCTGCTGTAAATGCTGCTTGAGCGAGCGCAATGATGTCGCGCCGCGCAGCAAGCAAGACGCATGGTTGCAGTCGGACGGCCGCCTACGCGCCGAGTCTTGGCTGCGCGTGCACCGCGCGAGTTTTATTTCAGGGCCCGAGAATATCGCCGTAGGGCTTCAGGCGCTCGACGTGGTCGCAAAGCGTCTTGATTGCCACCATGATCGGCACCGCCAGCAGCAGACCCCAGCCGCCCCACAGCATCCCCCAGAACAGCAGCGACACGAACACCGCCGGCGTGTTCATTCGCGCGGCGCGTCCCATCAACCAGGTCTGCACAAATATCCCGAGAATGACAGCGACGACGATCGGGATCGTGGCGGCGAGCAAGGCCATCTGCAAGGTGCCGAATTGACCGTAGGCGACCAGGGCGGCGGCGCCTGCGAGCATCGCCGCCCCGACGTACGGGATCGTGTGCAGCACCGCCGCGGCGATGCCCCAGACCGTCGGGCGCTCGAGCCCCATCGCAAAGAAGCCGGCGCCGATGGCGAGGCCGACGGCGACATTGACCAGAAGCACGATCGCGAAATAGCGCTGGTTTTGCCGGTCGACGTTGTCGAGGATGCGCAGCGTCGTCCTTCGTCGGGAAAAGTCGCCGCCAACGGCCCGCAGGAACTTGCGCCGGAACAGGTCGCCGGCGGACAGTAGGAAAAAAGCAAGGAAAAGCGCCGAACCAAGCTGCCCCAGCGCGATCGCGATATTGCTTGTGCCGATCAGCAGCATTGAGCTGAAATCCACGCCGGAACCGGCGGAAGGAGCTTGCTTGGGCGGGGGCGCCGGGCTCGCTGCTTCGGCAAGCTTCTGCAGTTCGGAGGCGGTCCGCTGCACGTGCTCCAATGCGCCGGTATGGTCCTGCTGCGCGTGCGTGAGCGCAATGCGCAGCCGCTGCACTGCCGACGGGATTTCCTGCAGGACGTCGCCGGCGTCACTGCCGACCCGGTAGATTGCGCCGGCAATCGCGGCGCTAAAGGCGAGGACCACGAGTGCGGCGCCGAGGACCCGCGGCACGCCCCAGCTGGCCAGCCGTGTCACGACCGGGGAGAGCGCGTAGTTCAGAAACAGACTGAGCAGCAGCGGGATAAAAAACGCAGCACCCGCTCGAATCGCGAACAATCCAAGGATGAGCGCGATCAGCGTCAACGCGACCGTCGATGGACGCGGCGGCGGTAGCGGCGTCTCGCTCTGCACCCGCTCATCCTGGAGCGCTCGCGTCACGACGGCGCGCGCGCGGGCCCTGCTATCCGCCTTCATCGAGCCTCCCTCGGCAGCGGGCGTTTCTTTGACTCCGTTCGCCTGGCCGACGCGCTACGCCGGCCAGGCCCAAGGAGACGCGCGCTTACATCTTCTGCTTGACTTCCTTCGCTTCTTCCTGGACTTTCTTGCCGCCCGCGGAAACGTCCTTACCCGCGCCCTCGACCGTGTTGCAGGCGCTGATCAACGACGCGACGGCGATGCTTGCGAACGCTAATGCGATCTTCTTCCACATGTCCGATCTCCTTATGACTATCCGCAAGGCGGCCGGTGCCACCTGCGTTGGTAACAGCAATCGCCGTGCCACTGCGCGGGGCAGTCGCGCGACTAAGCAACAATGCCGGTCGCCTGGTCGTGGCGACGCGATGGCGGCTCGGCCTCATCATGATGCCGGTGGAGGGCGCGCTCGACGGCGACGGCCGTCGCGCCCTTGAACAGCGGCGCCCAGATCGCTCGCACGATGGCGCCGAGGATGGAACCGGCGCGCCTTCTCTCCGCCGCCTGCGCCGGAGCCTTCCGGCGTGCGCCCAACAGTCCTCCGGCGACGATCAGCAGCGCGAGCGTCGAGGGCCGGGTCAGCGTTCGCCGGCATTGCTCGGTCAACGCGCGCTTTGCCTCCGCGAGCGCACGCTTGTCGTCACGCAACCTCTGCTCCGCTCGCAGGACCTCGCTGTCGTCGACGCCGAACAGCACGATGTCGGCTCCTCATCCGTCGCCGCGCAACTGCTGCCTCGATCGCGCGAACAGTGCGCGTCGGGCGAGCGAGCGGAGCCGCAGGACAAACCAGGCAGCGCCAAGCCCGCAGACGAGCGCGACTGCGCCCGTGGCCGCGGCGCCCGAGAATCCGCGCTCGACCATTCCCATCGCGATTGCGGCCAGAACGCCGGCTGCCGCGAGGACACCCAGTACCGCGGCGCATACGGCGGTGACCGCCAGCGCAGTCATCATCTGGAGAGCGACGTGCGCCTCGGCCGCGACCAAGTCTGCCGCGTCGGCAACCAACTCGCGGCCGGAGCCGAAAAGCTGCCCGATTGCTGTCGCAAGCGACGACTGCGAGTTGCCCGCAGGCGCCGGCGCCCCGATCGCCGAGTCGCTCACCGCCCGAGACGCCCGATCAGGTAGCCGGCGGCCAGGGCGACGCCCAGCGTGATCAGCGGGCGCTCACGGATGTAGTCGCGGGCACTCGTCACCATCTGGTCCTGCGTCTGCTTGACCCGCTCGGCGCTATCGCCGATCCATTCCACCGCGGGTTGGGCCGCTTGCGCGACCTTGTCGACCGTCTGATGCGCCGCGCTCGCGACGCGATCGATGGCCGGCCCCGCCTTGTCGGTGGCTCGGCGCGCGAGCTCGTCGACCGTCTGGTGCGCCTGGCTTGCAGTGCGCTCGATCGCGTTGTTGTTGCCGGTAAGTTCCATTGCATTCTCCTCAATCAGGAATAGTGCCATTGGTCCTTGGAAAAAAAACACGGGCGGAGCGGGTGGTTAGGGACCGGAAGCTCCGCCCGCGACGGGACACAATAGCGTGGCAGAAAGATCGTCTTCGGCGCCCTGCCACCACATTTCACCGCTTGCTGTCCGTCGCCGTCGTCGAGTGGTCGTTCGCCTGGGCCGGCTTGGGCATCGCCGTCGATTCTTCTTCCTTGCTCATCGGCTCTTTCGCGTTGGGGTCGCTTCCCTTTGGCGTCTGGTCGGCGGATAGCTGCTTTTCGGCGGAATCCGAAGACGGCGCGCCGACCGCTGACTGCGACGGCGTCTCGAGCACGGCGTCGGCCTGGGGCGGCATCACCGGCGCCGGGTTGGCCGGCGGAGGCGCGATCGCCGGAGCCGTCGGCGTCAACTCGGGTTTTACCGACGCCGACCTATCGGGAGAGCGGTCGCAGGCGGCGATGCCGACCGCGATGGCGATCGCCGCCAGGAAAAGCGGTATCTGCGCGCGGTTCACCGCAGCGCGGCGCACTCAGCCGCCCCCGCGACGGAACAGGCCGACCACCAGCGAGACCACGAACAGCACCAGGAAAATGAAAAACAGGACTTTGGCGATTTCGGCTGCGCCGGCGGCGATGCCACCGAAGCCGAACAGGGCCGCGATCAGCGCGATGACAAAAAACACGATGGCGTAATGCAACATTTTCAATCCTTTCTGCTCGGCGTAGAGCAAGAGTTACTCGGACGCAGGCATCAGGACGGGTAAACGTCTGGTCGGTGTGCCTGCCACGGCTACTTGGCGGGAAAGACGCAATCCGCATGCCAGTGGCCAGCCTGCCGGATGTCCTTACGATCGGTGAAGTTTTTCTGCGGTTGCCGCACGCGCAAGCGCCGACAATGCGTCGGCGCGAGGCTTACATGATCTGACGCAGGCGCGTCAGAAAGCTGTCGTACTCGGACGACTTGTCGAAAAACGCGTCGGCGCCTGCCAGCGAGCATTGCACCTGGTACTCGGGATAGGCGAAGTTGGTCAACACGAATATTTTCGGCTGCGGCGTCTTTTCGTCGGCGCGAATATTGCGGACGACGGCGATGCCATTGCCTTCCTTCAGCCGGATGTCGGTGACCACGACGTCCGGGTGCAGCTTCTTGATCGCCTCGATCGCCTCGTCTTCGGACTCGGCAAAGCCGACGACGTCGAACCCGCCCATCGACTGGACATTGTCGATGATCCGTCGCCGGATCAGCGCCGAATCCTCGACCACGAAGACGCGCAGCGCAGTTTTCACCAGAAGGGCCGCGCGCATCAACTGATCAGACTGTGTCGGAGCGCATACGCCGTGAGCTCCGCATTGCGCGCGAAATTCATCTTCTCGAGAATGCGCGTGCGATAGGTGCTCACGGTCTTGACGCTCAGACAGAGCTCTCCCGCGATGTCGGTGACGGTTTTGCCCGCTGCAAGCTGCACGAAGATCTGAAACTCACGGTTGGACAACTGCCGGTGGAGCGGCTCGGCGGCGTCGCCCGCCGCCTCCATCGCGAGCGCCTCGGCCAGCGAGGCGCTGATGTATTTCTTGCCGGTGGCGATCGTGCGCAATGCCTGCAGCATGTCCTTGGCTTCGCCGGCTTTCGGGAAAAAACCGCTGACACCTGCGCGCAGCAGATTGACCGCGTATTGCTCTTCCGGATACATGCTGACGATAAGGATCGGCAGCTCCGGCTGCTTGCGTCGAAGCGAGCTCACCGTTTCCAGGACGTTGGCGTCCGGAAGCGAAATATCGAGCAAGACGATATCGAATCGACCGGTCGCCGCCAGGCTCAACGCGGCGGCCGCGGTTCCCGCTTCGCCCGCAGCCTCGATGTCGTCCGTCGTGTCGAGCAACTGCTTGAATCCGGCGCGAACCAGCGCGTGATCGTCGACGATCAGTACGCGCGTCTTGCGTCCCGGCAGGGCGGAACGTTCGCCTTGCGTCATAGTTTCCCCCCCTTCGCGCATCACGGCTCTCCTTGATTATAAGTCGGGCGGTCGCGCCCGACCAGTCGTGGCGGTCACGCCGCCAAGGCATCGTAGCCGTTCGACTGCATCGGCTTGCGCCGTATGCATCCATCTCCATAAGCATGCAGCCGGTTGTACATCGTCTTCAGGCTGATACCCAGCAGACGCGCCGCTTCGGTCTTGCTGCCGCCGACCGCCTGCAGCGTCGCCGTGATCAGCGTCCTTTCGACGTCGTCCAGCGACATGCCGACGGTGATGCGCAGCACCGACAAATCGGACATTGCGGGCGCGCCGACCGCGGATCCGATCGTCGCGGCCGTGCCGCTGTCTTCGCCGCGGTCCTGGCCCAGTGCCGAAAAGGTGCTGATGTCGATCTGGACTTCCTCGTCGGAAAGCACGAACGCCCTATGGATGACGTTCTTCAGCTCGCGCACATTGCCGGGCCACGTATGCTCGACTATCCTTCGCCGGCCCTCGGCGCTGAGAGTCTTGTGCTCGCCCTGCTCTTCGTTGAGCTCGCCAAGGAACATTTCCGCCAGCAGCACCACATCGTCGCCCCGATCGCGCAGCGGCGGGACGTTGACCGGAATGACGCACAACCGGTACATCAGGTCCTCGCGCAGCTTCCCCGACGCTACCGCCTGCCGCAGATCGCGATTGCTCGCCGCAAGCACCCTGACGTCGGCGCCGATTTCCTGATCGCCGCCGACGCGC
This sequence comes from Casimicrobiaceae bacterium, assembly GCA_035996965.1. Lineage (GTDB taxonomy): Bacteria > Pseudomonadota > Gammaproteobacteria > Burkholderiales > Casimicrobiaceae > PALSA-1003. Next base: position 8,298 of record DASYJB010000065.1, read on the forward strand.
GTGAACCGGCCCGTCTCGAGGACGCGGAGCAGCCGCACTTGCATCTCCACAGGCATCTCGGTCACTTCATCCAGAAACAGCGTGCCGCCGTCGGCTCGTTCGAAGCAACCGCGGTGCGTCCTCGCGGCGCCGGTAAAGCTGCCGCGCTCATGGCCGAACAGTTCGCTTTCGATCAGGTTCTCCGGGATCGCGCCGCAATTGACCGCGATGAACGGCCGGTCCTTGCGTGGGGAGAGATGGTGCAGCGTCGTTGCGACCAGTTCCTTGCCGGAGCCGCTTTCACCGAGGATCATCACCGGCGCCGTAGAACGCGACAGGCGATCGAGTCCGCGAAACAGGTCGCGCATCGGTTGGCATGCGCCGTACAGCAGACCGAAACGCTCGAGACGTTTTTCGCTGGATATCCTGCCTGTCGCGCGGGGCGGAATATCAGCGGGCGCGTTGGCCGGATACTTGGCAAGATTAGCGATGCTCTGAAGCTCTCCAAACATGGCCCTCTCCGTTGTTATTGAACTTTGGACGGGCCAATACTCCCCTAGGGCGGTGGGAGCCGGTATAGGTCTTGCTCTGTAAATTCTGTAGGTGTAAAGCGGAGCGTTGTAGGAGCAACTCCTACAACGGATGGTCACGTCCGTTGGAGGCTTATCATCGGGCGGAGTGTTGCAATGTTCCCGCAGCCCAAGGGACTGGGCCGATAAGCACGCGGATCTCGCCGCGCAACGGCCCGCGTGATCACCGCGGAGCCGTCATTGAAGGGTGGAGCAGGTGCGCCGGGTGTATCGAACTCGGTTCATGGGAGGGCTGAACGAACCCAATGTTCCCGACGCCCTGCCCGCGGTCTGTCGCAAGCCGCGTGCCAGCATCGCTCTCACTCGACAGCGAGCTCATTTGCAGCCGGCGCGGCGGCACGAGTTGCAAACCGAATTGCAATAAACGACAGATCGTTTGTAGAAACGTCTCATGCACCCCGGCGCCATGGCGCGCGCGGGACGCGGCCCCTTGGCATGACGCTTGCGAGAGTAGCCGCGCGAGTTCGCGACGGGACCAATGGACAATGCCATGCAGACACATCCGGACAATCCGCGGGACGAAGCTGCGGTCGAGTCGCCGAGCGCGGGCGAAGGCCGCAATCGACGCACGAATATCGAATCTCCGGTCGATACGGACGCAGCAGAAGACGTAGAGCGCAATAGCCCGGAAGCGCACACGCCGCGGCCGCATCCGCCGGTCGAGGAGCCGGAGGACAATCCCGAAGAGCACGTCCCGGAAACCGAGCCCGATAGCGATCCCGACGCCGACTCGGATCAGCCACGACATCCGCCGCGTCCGGGCAAGGCTCGTCGCTGAGCCGTCTGCTGCAATCGGTCGGGTCGAGTTTTTGCCACCGCCTGCGATTCGCGCAACGCGGCATTGACGGCCATTGTCGCCCCGTATCGCCGGCGCGACATTGACGCGGCGAATGCACACGTCCGCGATCGGGTGCGTTGACGCGCACGTCGTTTCAACGCTATAAGCTCTTCGATCGCTGAATCGGCTGGCCGGCAGCATGCCACCGCCTCGCTGCGTCGCGATCAGCTAACATCCATTCTTTCGCTCGCCTCTCGGCGTGCGCAGGACCCTATGCCGATCACCCGCTCCTTCCGCTTGGATGCCTGGATTCCGGCGTTGCTGTTCGCCGTCGGCACCGGGCTTGCCGTCTTCGCCGGCTTGACGATCGTCAGCTGGCACGCGCCCGACCCCGTGCGGATGGCCGCGGGTTTCGATCGCATTCAGTACGACGCCGCGTGGGCGATCGCCTTTGCCAGCGCGGGATTGGCGCTGCACGTCGTCGGCGCAACAGGAATCGCTCGCGTGTTTGCGCTGGTTCCATTGACGCTCGGCAGCGTGAGGCTCGCCGCCTGGGTTGTGCCGGACGGGATTCCGCTCCATCCGATGCTCGTCAATCCCTGGCTGCCGCTTGCCGCCGGTTCGTACAACGACATGGGGCTGCTCACCGCGCTGATCGCGGTCGTCATCGGCGCTGCCCTGCTGTTATTGCTTCGTCCGGGGAAGAGTCGCACGCCATGGCACGCGATCACGGTGGCGATGTTCACCTCGATCGCGCTGGCGCTTTCGCTGTTGATGCTGTTTGCCGCATGGAGCGGCAGCACGGTCGCGTCCGAGTCGCTGCAGCTGACCGGCGGCGAGCGAGCGACGGGCGCGATCTGCACGGTGCTCGCCGCCACGATGCTCGCCTACGCGATGCTGGCCAGCGGCGGCGAGCGGAAAGCATTGCGCCGCTCGGCGCCGATTATCGTCTGGCTTGCCGTCTTCGCGTGCACGCTCGTGCTCTGGCGGGCGCTGACCGTGCAGGAAACCCGCTTCATCCAGCGCAACACCGCACTGGTCGCGGCCGACGCTCGCGGTCAGATCCAGCGGGATCTCTACGCACGCATCGACATCGTGGCACGGCTTGCCGATCGCTCGCTGGCGTATGCCGATCGGGAGTCGTGGAAACGCGACGCCGAAGGCCTGCTGAAAGGCGTCGCGGCGGTCGATACGGTGACCCTGGGCGGCGCCGACTACATCATCGAGCAGGCGGTTCCTTCCAGTGCGGAGCGGGTCGTCGGCCTCGACCGACGCATGGATCCGTCGCGACGCGCAGCGATCGACCTCGCGGTGAGCGCACGCCGCACCACGCTGAGCCCGTTTCTCGATCTGGTTGTCGGCGGCGAAGGTCTCGTGCTCTACGTTCCTGTATTTCAGGGCGACGAGTTGCGCGCGATCATCTCGGCGACACTGGCGCGCGCCGGATGGCCGAAGTCGATCCTCGACCAGCGCTTTCCCGAGCATTACATCGAGATCGTGCAGAACGGACGAGCCGTGCGCACCGTCGCTGCAGACGGCCCCAGGGCGGCCGACAAATGGTCGCAGGAGCTTCCGTTGGTCGTACAGAACGCGCGCTGGACGCTGCGCGCAACGCCGACGCAGAATCTCGTCGCCAGCGGCGCCTCGCCGTTGCCGATCGCCGCATTGGCGCTTGGCACTATCCTGGCCACGTTGCTTGCGCTTTCGACTTACCTTTTCCAGACCGCCCGTGCCAACGCAAGAGATCTCAAGCACACCAACGAGCGGCTGGTCAGCGATATCGCGCGACGCTATCACGTCGAGCAGGAATTGCGCGAAAGCGAGAGCCGCACCAGCCTGATCATCAACGCGGTCAAGGACTGCGCGATATACATGCTGGACAGCGAAGGGCGGGTTGCCAGCTGGAATCCGGGCGCGCAGACCCTGAACGGCTATACGGCGGCGGAGATCGTCGGCAAGCATTTTTCGGTGTTCTATCCGTCCGATCGCAAAACCCCGCCGGAAAAGGAACTGGCAATTGCGGCCCGTCGCGGCTGGTACGAGGAGGAATGCTGGCACCTGCGCAAGGACGGCAGCCGCTATTGCGGCGACGACATGATCTCGGCGATCCGCGACGAGCCCGGCAATCTTCGCGGTTTTTCCGTCGTCACCCGCGACGCGACGATGCGCCTCGAGCTGCGTGAGCAGACCGAACGCGCGCGCGACTTCTATTTTTCGCTGTTCTCGGGATTCCCGAACCTGGTCTGGCGCTCCGACACGACCGGCGCCTGCGATTACCTGAACCAGGCATGGCTCGAGTACACCGGGCGGAAACAGGAGGAGGAGTTCGGCTCGGGTTGGGTGGACGGCGTGCACCCGGACGATCGCGCGCGCTGGGAGGAAATCATCGCCGAAACCTTTCCCGCCCAAAAGACTTTCGAATACGAGTTCAGGCTGCGCCGCGCCGACGGCAGCTTCGGATCGATCATCTGCAACGGGCGTCCGTATTACGACATGCAGGGCCGCTTTGCCGGCTACCTGAACGCCTGTTACGACAACACGCTGCGGCGAGCGATGGAAAGCGCGCTCAAGGAAAGCGAGGCGCGTTATCAGGGCATGACGGCCAACGTGCCGGGCATGGTGTTCGAGCTGCTGCGCGATCCCGCCGGCAAGCTGTCGTTTTCGTACGTCAGCGAGGGTGTCGTCGCGCTGACCGGCGTTACCGAGGCGGCGCTGACCGCGGACAGCGCGGCGTTCTTCGACCTCGTCGCGCCTGCCGAGCGGCCGCATCTGGAGGCGACGCTCGAAGCGTCCGCCGCGCAGCTGTCGAACTGGAGCTGGAGCGGCCGCATCCAGCCGCGGCACGAGTCGACCGAAAGATGGATCAGTATTCGGGCCCGCCCCAGGCAGGCGGAAAACGCGGGCGTGCTTTGGGACGGCGTCGTGTTCGACGACACGCAAAGCCGTCTGTCGCAGGTGGAGCTCGAGCGCTCGCGCGAGGAGCTGCGCGAGCTGTCGCGGCACCTGCAGACGGTGCGCGAGGAAGAGAAGCAGCGCATCGCGCGCGAAGTGCACGACGAGCTCGGCGCGACGCTGAGCGTGCTGAAAATGGACCTGGAGTCACTCGAGGCGAACCTGCCGGCCGACCTCTCGGAAGCGCGGGCCAAGCGCAGCGCGATGATTCAGCTGGTCGACGCCGCGGTGGCCACGACGCGCAAGATCGTCACCGACTTGAGACCCAGCATCCTCGATGATCTCGGTCTCGCCGCGGCATTGCGCTGGCAGATCGGTGAATACGAAAAACACACCAAGCTGGGGCTTCATCTCGACACGCCCGATCCGGACATCGCGATCGATCGCGAACGTGGATTGGCGCTCTTCCGCATATTTCAGGAAACAGTCACCAACGTGGCGCGCCATGCCAACGCGACCAATGCGTGGATAGGATTGGCGCAGACCGACCGCGCCTACGTGCTGACCGTCCGGGACGACGGCGGCGGCATCAGCGAGGAAGACTTGCGCAAACCGATGTCGCACGGCGTCCGCGGCATGCGCGAACGCGCCCAGCACTTCGGCGGCAACCTGTCGGTTTCCTCGACTTCAGAGGGAACGACCGTCGTAGTGACGATCCCGAAACAGAACGCTCAAACCTAAGCCGCCACCCGACGCGGGTGCGCCGAAAGGCGCCGCCCGCGCCGGGGTCAACCTGCGCTACGACGGCGGTCGAGCACCGGCCGGTCGCGCACCGCGCCGTAGCCGGACTGGATCCGCCCGAGCGAGCGCGAGCGTTCGCCTCGGAACTGCAGCGTTTGATCGCCAATCACGCGGCCCCAGCTCTCTTCGAGCGCGCCGATGAACGACCTCAGGCGTCCTTCGATCCGATCACGATTCATCGCTGCTCCGATGCGGCGCCGTCAGGCCGACTTGACGACCAGATTGTCGACGACGTTCTTGACCCCGTTGGTCGACGAAGCGATTTGCTTCGCCTTGTCGCGCAACTCATTGGAGGCAACGATCCCTGACAGGGTCACCGTGGCTTCCTTGGTGTCGACGTTAATGTCGGTCGACTTCAGGCCCGGCTCCGCAATCAGCGCTGCCTTGACCTTGGCGGTGATCGTCGTGTCGTCAGCCGCCATCGCGACCTTCGAGGTCGCGTTGGCGGTGCTGTCGGCGACTTTGTCGGCCGCCCGGTCTACTTTTTGGCCGACGGTCGTGCCGGTACCGCTACCCTGTGGGCCGCAGCCGACGACAAGCAGCAAGCTCGACGCCAGCGCTGTAATCGCGATCATAGGCTTTAGGTGACTGTGCATTTTTGCTCCTTGCGAATGTCTGTTCCCGCCTCATGGCCGGCGGTTCTGGCCTCGCGCCGCTAGCAATGTTGCGCGGCACGCTCCCAATACGGCTTCGCGCCGAAATAGGCGTGGATGAATACGGCCAGCTCGCGATCGAGCAGCTCGTTCATCGCCTCGACGCGCATCGACGGCGCACGCTCGATCCAATCACGGGTGGCGTTGACGCAAATCCCGTCGCCGTCGCCTTGCATGTACATCGTGTTCCAAGGCACCGCGATCAGACGCTCGCTCCAGTCCGGCGCATGATCGAGCACGACAACGCCGTAGGCAACCCGGCCGGCGTGCATGTCGACCAGAACGTCGAGCAACTCACCGACGCGCTGGCCCTGGCTGTCGAGCACGATGCAGCCGAGCAGGCTGTCCGCGCCGACGATCGGCGATCGCCCAAGCCCGGCGCGTTTTACTTCCACTTCGGGGAACAGGTCCGGTGTCCGGGTGCCGTTGCTTTCCTGAGCTTGCCTGAACATGCCTGTCTCCCTGTGGTAGACAGACTATGCCGAGTGCCGCAGGTCGCCGCTATCGGTCCGCGACTGTTTCTCGTGTCGGCGCCAAGCGCGCCCACTGTCGGACAACGGCCTACATCGCGATCAGTTCTTCAGGTTGGCCGGCAGATGGGTCAGCAGGTCGGCGAGGTCGTCGGCATGCTCCTCCTCCTTCGCCTGGATTTCCTCCATCAGCCGCCGCGACGTTGCATCGAACGGTGCGAAATAGGCAGCGATCTCGCGATAACTGTCGATCGCGATCCGTTCGGCGACCAGATCTTCCTTGATCATGTCGATCAGATCCTTGCCCTCGACGTATTCCGAATGGCTGCGCGTCGCCAGCCCCTCCGGCGAAAAATTCGGCTCGCCGCCGAGTTGCACGATGCGCTCGGCGATCAGGTCGGCGTGCGCCTGCTCCTCGGTGGCGTGCTCGAGGAATTCGGCGGCCACCGGCCCGGCGTGTATCCCGCGGGCCATGAAATAGTGGCGCCGGTAGCGGAGCACGCAGATGATTTCGGTGGCCAGCGCTTCGTTGAGCACGCGAATCGCGGTCTGGGTGTCGCCGCCGTATCCGGCGGTGACCGCGCCTTCTTCGATATGCTCCCGTGCGCGCTTGCGCAAGCTCGCGACGTCGGAAAGAAAAGGTTGTTTGCTCATGACGTCTCCTGGGGATGGTCGGCGCGGAGGCGGAGTGCCGACCCGCGAACGGAGAGTCCGCAGCAGGAATCATGCCGACCCTCGCACCCATTGCCGCGGTTCGCGCCGCCGGATCGATGGCGACAAGGGCGCCGAGCCGGCGTGTAATTCTTACAGCAAGAGCCATTAGGCGGCGGAAAGCCGCAAGGTCAGATCAGCGCGCGCTGCCGCTCGACGAGAGCGTCGACGACGACCAATGCGGTCATGTTGACAATGCGCCGCACGGTGGCCGACGGAGTGAGGATGTGAATCGGCTGGGCGACGCCGAGCAGGATCGGCCCGAGCGTCAGGCCGCTGCCGGCGGCGACCTTCAGCAGGTTGAACGAAATATTGGCCGCGTCCAGCGTCGGCATGATCAGCAGGTTGGCGTCGCCTTTGAGCCGCGCAGCGGGGAAAACGGCGCGGCGGATCTTTTCCGACAGCGCCGCATCGCCCTGCATCTCACCTTCGACTTCCAGCTCGGGCTCCTGGGCGTTGATAAGCGAAAGCGCCGCCTGCATCTTGCGCGCCTGCGGGTCGGCGCTCGAACCGAAGCTCGAATGCGACACCAGCGCCACCTTGGGGATGATGCCGAAGCGGCGCACTTCCTCGGCCGCCAGGCGCGCGATCTCCGCGATCTGCTCGGCGGTGGGATCCCGGTTGACGTAGGTGTCGGCGATGAACACCGTCCGGTCATGCAGCAGCACCGCATTCATCGCCGCCCAGGTGGTCACGCCTTCGCGCAGGCCGACGACCTGCTCGACATAGTGCCGGTGCGCCGAATGCGCGCCGAACGTCCCGCACAGCATGCCGTCCGCGTCGCCCATGTGTATCATCATCGCGCCGATCAATGTCAGCCTGCGGCGCATCTCGATTTTGGCGAACTGCTGCGACACGCCCTTGCGCTGCGTCAGCCGGTAGTACTCGGTCCAGTAGGCTCGGTAGCGTGGATCGGATTCCGGATTGACGATCTCGACGTCGACGCCGGGCTTGATCCGCAACCCGTAGCGCGCCAGACGGCGCTCGATCACCGCGGGGCGACCGATCAGCATCGGCTTGGCCAGGCCCTCGTCGACGACGACCTGCACGGCGCGCAGCACGCGCTCTTCCTCGCCCTCGGCGTAGACAACGCGCTTCGGCGCCTTCTTCGCGGCCTGGAAAATCGGCTTCATCAATAGGCCCGAGTGATAGACGACCTGCGACAGGCGCTCGTGGTAGGCGTCGAAGTCCGCGATCGGACGCGTCGCAACGCCGGACGCCATGGCCGCCCGCGCGACCGCCGGCGCGATCATCACGATCAATCTCGGGTCGAACGGTTTCGGGATAAGGTAGTCGGGCCCGAACTTGACATCCTGCACGCCGTACGCGGCGGCGACGATGTCCGATTGCTCGACCATCGCGAGGTCGGCGATCGCGCGCACGCACGCGAGCTTCATCGCTTCGTTGATCGTCGTCGCGCCAACATCCAGCGCACCGCGGAAAATGAACGGAAAGCAAAGGACGTTGTTGACCTGGTTCGGAAAGTCGGACCGGCCGGTCGCGATGATCGCGTCGGGGCGCGCCGCCTTGGCGACATCGGGCATGATCTCGGGCTCGGGATTGGCCAGAGCCATGATCAACGGTCTGTCCGCCATCAGCTTCAGCATTTCGGGCTTCAGCACGCGCGGCGCCGACAGACCGATGAAGATGTCGGCGCCGGGGATGATGTCGGCCAGTTTTCGCGCGTCGGTGGCCTGCGCGTAGCGCGCCTTGTTGTCGTCCATCTCCTCCTTGCGGCCGCGATAGACGACGCCGGCAATGTCGGAGACCCAGATGTTTTCGCGCTGGACACCAAGCTCCACGAGCAGGTCGAGACAGGCGAGCGCGGCCGCGCCCGCACCCGAGCACACGAGCTTGACTGCGCGCATTTCCTTGCCGACGACGCGAAGGCCGTTGAGCACCGCAGCGCCCACAATGATCGCCGTGCCATGCTGGTCGTCATGGAATACCGGAATGCGCATTCGCTCGCGGCATTTGCGCTCCACGTAGAAGCATTCGGGCGCCTTGATGTCTTCCAGATTGATGCCGCCGAACGTCGGCTCGAGCGCGCAGATGATATCGACCAGCCGGTCCGGATCGCGCTCGTCGATTTCGATGTCGAAACAGTCGATGCCGGCGAATTTCTTGAACAGGACCGACTTGCCCTCCATCACCGGTTTGCCGGCGAGCGGACCGATCGCGCCGAGACCAAGCACCGCGGTGCCATTGGTGATGACGCCGATCAGGTTGCCGCGTGCGGTGAGGTTGCGCGCCTCGGCCGGATCCCGGACGATTTCGTCGCAGGCGGCGGCGACACCCGGCGTATAAGCGAGCGCGAGATCGCGCTGATTGATCAGCTGCTTGGTCGGCAGGATCGAGATCTTGCCCGGCGGATGCGCGCGATGATATTCGAGCGAGGCCTCGCGTATGTCCTGGTCGGGCGTCTCTTTGCTCATCGTTCGTCCGCGGGAAGATGATAGCAGAAGCCCGTGCCGACGCCTTCCTGCCCGGCGGCGCACAGCCCGCGGGCGGCGCTCGCGCTGACCGTATAATGCGCGCATCGCCCCTGCCACTGAATTTCTGCCGATGCTTCTCTTCTGGTTTCTCGCCGCAGGGCTGTTGCTCGGCGCATTGAGCGCGCTGCTTTGGCCGCTGCTGCGCACGCAGCGCGGTGGCGCGGAGCCGGACGCCGACTCGGCCTCGATCGCGGTATTCCGGGACCAGAAGCGCGCCGCCGACGAGGACTTCGCATCGGGTGCGATCACCGGCGCCGAACGCGAGGCCGTCGTGTCGGATCTCGCGCGGCGCGTTGCCGACGAAATCGGCGTCTCGCCGCGCACGCCCGCGAGCGGCGCGATGCCGCGGCGGTCGTGGCCGCTGGCGGTCGCCCTGCTGGTGTCGATTCCGGTGCTGGCGATCGCCCTCTACGGCCGTCTCGGGGATCCCGCAGCCTCCGCCGTCGCCACGGCCACCGACGGCGGACAGGAATTGAGCGACTCGCAGATCGCCGCGATGGTCGGCGCGCTGGAGCGTCGGCTCGAGCAGCATCCCGACAACGCCGAAGGCTGGGCGCTGCTGGCCCGCTCGTATTACGCGCTCGGTCGCTTTCCGGCGGCGGCAGAAGCGTATACCAAAGCGCTCGCGCTGGCGCCCGACAACCCCGATCTGCTCGCCGATTACGCCGACACGTTGGGGATGACGCAGGGTCACCGCCTCGCCGGCAAGCCGCTTGCGTTAGTCGAGCGCGCACTGGCCGTCGATCCGCGACACGGGAAGGCGCTGGCCCTTGCCGCAACGGCGGCGATGGAGGCGCACGATCCTTCCAGGGCGCTCGCCTACTGGCGCCGGCTCGCCGCGCAGCTGCCCCCGGGCTCCGATGACGCAACGCAGGTCGCCGCCGTCATCGCCGAGCTCGGTGGCGCAGCGCCGGATGCGGCGAAGTCGATGCGGGCGCCGGCGCAGCTTGCCGGCGCAAGCAACGGCGGCACGATCAGTGGCCGCGTTGCCGTCAGCCCGTCACTGGCACAAAGAGTCGCGCCCTCCGACACCGTTTTCATCTTCGCACGCGCACCGGCCGGACCGCGGATGCCGCTTGCCGCGATGCGAATCCCGGCCAGCGAATTGCCGAAGGAGTTCACGCTCGATGATGCGATGGGGATGGCAGCAGGCACGAAACTGTCGAATGCCGGCGAAGTGATCGTCGAAGCGCGCCTGTCGCGAACCGGCAACGCGCTCGCGCAGCCCGGTGACCTGTTTGGCAGAAGCGGGCCAGTCAAGCCCGGCACTGCCGGCTTGCGCATCACGATGGACCAGGTCGTACCGTAGGCAGGCGTTCCGCCGGAAGCATCGCGGTGCCATGCTATGATCGCCGCCAGCCAAATTCGGGAGGGGCGGCGCGAGCATGGCACAGCGTTCGGACGGCGACTCTTTCGCGCAACGTTCGAGCCGGCTGTGGCATGCAGCGATCGTTGCGATCGCGGTGTGGTCGAGCGCTTTCACGCTTGCCGCTCTCGCGGCGCCGGTCGACGACTTGCGCGCGGCTGTCGAAGCCGGGGACTCCGCCGCGGCGTATGCCCGCCACTGCGCAACGTCGATCGACGCCCCCGAGCGCCCGCCGGAATTCGATCTGTGGTGCGGTGTCGCGGCAGTCGACATCGGCCGTTCCGGCGAAGGCGTCCTGGCACTCGAGCGTTACGTGCTGCAATTTCCCGACGACGCGCGCGCCCGCCTCGAGCTGGCACGCGCTTATTTCTACGCCGGCGACGACGTCCGCTCGCGCGAAGAATTCGAGGCGGTGGCCCGAAGCCAGCCGCCGGCCGAAGTCCAGGCCGGCATCGACCGCTACCTCGCGGCGCTGACCGATCGCGAGGCGCGCTACCGCGGCCGGCGCACGGCGTTCGTCGAGGTCGGCGGCGGCTACGACAGCAATGCCAACGCCGGCGTTGCGCAAGCCACCATCGGTTTGCCGGTGCTCGGACCGGTCACCGTCGATGCTTTCGGCGTCCAAAAAGAGTCGGCGTTCGGATGGCTGGCGGCAGGCGCCGAAATCCGCCACCCTCTGTCCGCCGGATGGACGGTCAATGCCAGCGTCTACGGCGGCGGCACGTTCTACGCGTCGGCTTCGGAATTCAATCTGGCGAATTACGGCGCAGCGGCTGGCGCGAGCTACCGGGCCGATCGCAACGAGTACTCTCTGGCGTATGCTCACGGCGAGATCGCGCTCGACGGATCGCGCTATCGCTGGGCCGACGGCATCGGCTTCGAGTGGCGCCGGCAGATCTCGCAGCTGTCTTCGTTCGCACTTGCGCCGCAATACGCGCGCATCGGCTACAGCGGCGACAATGCCGCACGCGATGCCGACCTGAGCGCGTTCAGCGCCAGCTATCGGCAGGTGTGGTTGCGCCGCTGGCAGCCGGTGCTCAATGGGACGGTGTTCTACGGCGACGAGCACAACCGTGAGAACCGCGGCGACCTCGGTCGCGGCATCGTCGGCGCGAGCGTCGACGTCACCGTTTCACCGTCGGCCTTCTGGGCGCTGAACGCCGGCGTCGCGTACGCCCAAAGCGACTACGACGCGCCGATCCCGCTGCTCGACGTCACGCGGCGCGACCGCAACCTGGGCATGAGCGTCGGTGCGATCTACCTGGTCAACCGGAATCTGAGCGTGCGCGGCGAGTACCGGTATGCGAAAAACACGTCCAATCTCGAGCTCTACGAATACACGCGCCACGTCGGCGTATTGAAAGTCCGCTATGAATTCAAATAGCACGGCCATCCAGCTCCGGCGCATGCGAGCGTGGCGTTTCGGCTTGCTGCTCGTCTGCGCGCTCACCGTGAATTTTGCCTTCGCGCAGACGGCCGGGAAGGTCCTGCTGTCGGTCGGCGACGTCAATGTCGTCCGCGGCGGCGAGCGTATCCGTCTGGTCGCGGGCGCGTTGGTCGGCGCCGGCGACAGTGTCGTGACCGGAGCCGACAGTTATGCGCAGATCCGCTTCAGCGACGATGCACTGGTCGCGCTCAAGCCCGACACCGAGTTTCGCATCGAGCGCTTCAATTTCACCGGCCGCCAGGATGGCAGCGAGGCCGCGGTCTTCCGGCTGGTGCGCGGTGGATTCCGCACGTTGACCGGACAGATCGGCAAACTGAACCGCGACCAGTACCAGCTGTTGACCACGCAGGCGACGATAGGCATTCGCGGAACGCACTATCAGGTCCAGATCTGCGCCGCCGGCCAGTGCAGGAACCGCGGCGCCGAGGTGGGTTCCGGAATGTACGGCGGCGCCTACGAAGGCGGCGTCGTCGTCGCCAACGGTTTCGGCAGCGGCGAGTTCGGCGCCGACGAATTTTTCTACGTGCCCGACGGGCAAGCGCCGCTGCGCTGGCTCGGGCCGCCTGATTTTCTGTCCGACAAGCTCGAGCGGCGCACGCGCGTCGCGCGCACCGCGCCGACCGAACTGCGTTTTGCCAAGGTGCCCGAGACCGCGCCGCCGCCGACGTTGCCGCAGGCGCCGTTCACGTTCATGGCAACGGAGGATCTCGGCTCGGGCTTGCTCGCGCCCGGACAGACGATCGTCGTCGGGTCGGATCGCTACACGCTGGAGCTCGACTCTACGTCGAACCCTGAGCTGCAGCTCGGCATCGTCGGCGGCGCGCTGCATTCGTTTCACAACGGCTCGCTCTCGGCCGATCTCGGCTCGGCAGCGCTGACCGACGTCGGCAGCGACGGGTCGGTACCGTCACGCTTTGGCGTCAGCAGCGGGCTTAACTGGGGCCGCTGGTCCGGGCCCGGGTCGACGATCACGCAGGCGCTGGGCGATCAGGTGGCTCACAACGACGGCGGCGACTTGCACTACATTTACGGAAACACCGCGACGGCGCTGCCGACATCCGGACAGGTTTCGTACGCGGTGGTCGGCGGCACGCGGCCGACCGATTCGGGCACCGGCGCCGTCGGGACGCTGGTGTCCGGCGGAACGGTCAACGTCAACTTCACCACCGCTCAACTCGGACTCTCCGGTCTCACCGCCGGCTTCAACGATGCGAACTACACGATGGGCGGCACGGCGAGCATCATCAATGGCCGCTTCTCGACCGGCGGCGTCGGCGGTGCGTTGACGGGTTGCGCCGGCGGCGCTTGTCAACCGCTGGTCGCCGGGAACTTCACCGGCTTTTTCGCCGGCCCCGGCGGATCCGGCATAGGCATCGATTACTATTTCAATACCCGCACCGGCAACGTGATCGAGGGCGTCGTCGGTTACCGCAAATGCGGGCCCGGCGGATGCTAGCGCACTAGGCGGGCGAAGGCTATTTCGTAGCGAAGTTGGTGGCGCCGTCCCAATCCGCCGGCGGTCGTGCCGCGGCGTACATCGCGCAGCGCTGGGCGAAATAGGCGTAGAGACGCGTGGCCGGATGCGCGCTGGCAAGGGCGGCAAGCGAGGCCGCCGCATCGGCAAAGCGCCGCTCGCGGTATTGCAGCAGCGCTTTCTCCCACGCCGCGAGTTCGCCGGCGATCGCCTCTTCCGCTTCCGGCAGCGGCTCGAATATCGTGACCGGGTTCGCCCTGCCCTTGACGCGCACGCGATCGATCTCGCGACAGCGGATGTCCGACACGGCGGCGCGCGCCTCCTCGCCGATGATGACGGCGACGCCGTACTCCTTGGTCAATCCCTCGAGCCTCGATGCGAGGTTGACCGCGTCGCCGAGCACCGTGTAAGCCTTGCGGAATTCGGAGCCCATGTCGCCGACGTTCATCGCGCCGCTGTTGATGCCGACCCCGATGGCGAGCTCGGGCCAGCCGCGTTTGTTGAACTCCTCGGCCAGCGACGACATTCTGCGCTGCATCGCCAGCGCTGCGAGAATGGCATCGCGCGCGTGGTTCGGATTGTCGATCGGCGCGCCCCAGAAGGCCATGATCGCATCGCCGACATACTTGTCGACCGTTCCGTGGTGCGCATGGATGATCTCGGTCATCGGCGTCAGATAGGCGTTGAGCATCGCCGACAATTCGCGCGGCGGCAGGTTTTCCGACACTGCTGTGAAGTCGCGCACATCGCAGAACAGCACGGTCATCGTGCGGCTCTCGCCGACCATGCTGTATCTCTCTCCGCTTTCGACCATTTGCGCGACCCGCTCGCGCGGCACGTACTCGCCGAACATCGCCGAAACCCTGCGGATCTTGCGCTCCTCGCGCATGAAACCGGCCAGCATGTTCCAGGCGAACAGAACCGCGAGCATCAGCAGGGTCGCGGCAACCGGGACGACTTCGTTCAGCTTGATCCACAGCAGAAGGTTCGCCGCGGCCACCACGCCCATCACGGCAACGACGCCCAGGGCGTTGAATACCGGGTCGCGGTACGGAATGACGAACAACACGACCAGCCCGGTCAGCAGCATGATCAGCGCCTCGATCGCGTTCGCGTTCGCCGGAACCGATTTCAAATTCTGGTTCAGCATGCCGGAAAGCAGGCTGGCGTGGATTTCGACTCCGGGAAAGTCGGCGGCGAGCGGGGTCGGCCGCAGATCCTGCAGTCCCTTGGCCGTCGTTCCGACCAGCGCGATCGCCCCGGCAAAATCCGCCGGCGCGCTGCCTGCCAGCACGTCGGCGGCCGAATAGTAGCGAAAGGTCTTGGGCTTGCCGCGAAACGGGATCAGCGCCGTTCCGTCGGCCGCGGTGGGAAGGGCCACGCCGCCGACATCGAAGCCGTCGAGGATTTGGTCGGAATCGAAATGCGGTGTCACCCGCTTCGCTTCGAGCACGATCCGGGCGATCGCCAGCGACAGCGCCGGGTAGTAGGCGTTGCGATAGAGCTCGACCATCGGAACGCGGCGCACGACGTTGTCGGCATCGAAGAACGGGTCGACATGGCCGCTGCCTGCGGCCGCCTGCGCGAGCTCCGCGATGGCCGCCGTATAGCCGACGGCCGGCTGGATCGGAATGACGCCGCCGCCGATATCCTCGGCGCGGAACAGCGGCGGCGGCAGTGCGCCGATCTGCTGCGCTTCGTAGGTGAAGCCGAACCCCAGGATGACCGGCCTGCCCCGAATCGCATCGGCGAACCGCGCGTCGAAGTCGAGCTCGGGACGCAGTCTGTCGAGCGTCGCGACATAGCCGCGGTCTTCCCTGAGGTCGCGCTGCGCCAGCCGCTCGAGGACGTCGATGCCCGACGATCGGTCCGGTTCGGCGAACACGACGTCGAACCCGACGGCTCGCGCCTGATAACGATCGAGCAATTGGGTCGTCAGCCGGGCCAGCTTGTCGCGAGACCAGGGCCAGCGTCCTTCGCGCTGCAGGCTGGGCTCATTGATGTCGATGATGACGACTTGCGGATCGTCGCGATTCGGCAGCGTCAGCTTGAGGCGCGTGTCGTACGAGATCGCTTCGAGCTTGGCCAGCAGCGTCGTCTTGCCGAACTGCGTCAGCGGATGCAGCAGGAAGACGGCGATGATCAGCAGGCCGACCAGCCAGCGCGGCGCGCCGATCAGCCACGTGGCGAGCGTCCCGGCGGCGAGACGTACGGCCAGACGAGCTAGCGGCGCGTCCGCCGGCGCAGTGCCGCCATCGCCAGCGCCGCGACCGCGACGGAAAGCAGTGCCAACCCGATCGACGAGAGCGCGGGAATCGAGTTCGGATCGGATATCGACGCCTCAGCGCTCGCTCTTCCGCCGGGCGTCGATGGCAGCAGGACGCCTTTGATCACCAGCTCATCGACAGGGCCCGCGCCTGCCGGCAAGTGCGAGCCGTCGCCCGCATAGAAGGCCGACAAGGTGAAGGCATCGATCGTCAGCCCGGTCAACCGGAAGTCCGCGCGGCCGTTCGGGTCGAGCGCACCGGACAACGGCGCGGCGATCTTGTCCGGCGGCGTGGCCGGCGGCACGGTGTCGAATGGCGGTCCGCAGAACATGCCGGTGCGACGTACGCAAAGCTGGACCGCACCCTGCGGCGACGCCGGACCGCCGGACGCGACCAGCGTTACGGTCACCGGCTGCCCGAACACGGCGACCTGCGGCAGCGCGGCCAGCGACAGCGTCGTCGCCGCGCGGCCGACGCTAAGCATGTATGTCTGCACTGCCGGCGCGTTGCAGCCGTTGCTCGCCGTGACGGTCAAGGTCGACGTACCCGCGACCTCCGGTGTGCCGCTGATCAGACCCGACGCGGCATCGAAGGAAAGACCGGGCGGCAGGCCGGCGACCGACAGAACCGGCGTCGGACGGCCGGTCGCGCTCAGCAGGAATGCATAGGACAAGCCCGCCGTGGCCGCCGGCGGGGCACCGCTGATGATCGACGGTTCGGTGCACTCCGCTTCGACCACCAGGGTGAACGCCCTCTGCGCGGTCGTCAGCGGCGTAGGGTAGGTGTCGACGGCGATGATCACGCATTGAAAGGTTCCGGGTGCACTTGGCGTACCGGACAGCGTGCCCGTGCTCGCATCCAGTGCAATGCCCGATCCCGCCAGGCAGTTGCCAGGACTCAAGCTCCAGTCGACCGGGTATTTGGGCAAATGGCTGTTGACGGGGATGAAGCTGGAAACGAACGGACGGCCGACTTGCGCGATCAGCGGGCCGCCGACCTGAATCGCGGTGATTGCACCGGCAGGTGTCGCCACTGAAAGCAGCAGCGCCGCCAGCAGCGCGGGCATGCAGCCGGCGGCGCTTCGGGCAAGGCACACTGCGACTCCGGGCGACCGAGGCATCGATGAGTCCTTGCCGGCGGGATTTTGAACGGCGACCGGGCGCAACCTTAGCACATCCGTCGCTTCGCCGCGCCCCTGCCACGCCTCGGGGAATCGATACAGCGCCGGGCTATAATCGACCCCCTTCCTCCCGCCGCGCAGGTTCGATGCTGGAATCGAAGCAGCTGGCCGCGCAGCGCGGCACCGCGACGCTGTTCTCGGGCATCGATTTCAAGCTCGGGCCCGGCGACGCCCTGCTTGTGACCGGTGCTAATGGCAGCGGCAAGACGACTTTGCTGCGCATTGCGGCGGGGCTGTCGCAGGCCGTTCTGGGCACATTGTCGTGGCGCGGCGTCCCGGTTGCGCCACTCGACCCTGACTTGCGCGCGGCGGTCACGTACATCGGCCACGCCCCGGCGCTGAAGGACGAGCTGACGGCCGAGGAGAATCTCGCTTCGCTCGCAAGCCTGCACGCCGGCAGCGACGCCAGCGATGCGATCGGCGCCGCGCTCGCGCTATGGTCGCTCGAGCGCCAGCGCGCGCTGCCGTCGCGGGCATTATCGATGGGACAGCGCCGTCGCATCGGCCTGGCGCGATTGATGCTGGTGCCTCGGCCCCTCTGGATCCTCGACGAGCCGGCTGCGGCGCTTGATACCGCGGGCGTTGCGCTGCTGTGCGACATGCTCGGCGCACACCTGGCGCAGGGCGGGATGGCGATCATCGCCACGCATCAGGACATCGGATTGTCCGGACCGTCGGTGCGCGGACTGACGCTGTCATGATGGCAGCGGCCGGCGAGCTCGGCGGGGTCCAGGCGCCCGGTGCATGGCGCGGCGTCGCCTGGGCCGTGCAGCGTGACTTGAGGCTTGCGCTACGCTCGAAAGCCGAGCTCGGCGTGCAGCTGCTGTTCTATGTAATTGTAGTCACCCTCATTCCACTGGGGGTCGGTCCGGACTCCGTGTTGCTCCGTGCACTGGGACCGGGCGTGCTCTGGGTCGCCGCGCTGCTGGCCTCGCTGCTCGCGCTGCCGCGCTTGTTCGCGATGGATTTCGCCGATGGCACGCTCGAGCAGATGACGTTGTCGCCGTATCCGCTGCCCGCGTTGATCTCCGGTAAAATAGCGGCGCACTGGTTCGCAACCGGCCTGCCGCTGGTGGCGGCTTCGCCGCTGCTGGGTCTGCAGTTCGGCCTCGGCGGCGACGAGCTGGTCGTGCTGGCGCTCGGCTTGTTGCTGGGAACGCCGACCCTGTCGCTGATGGGCGCCGTTGGCGCCGCATTGACGCTGGGCTTGCGCAACGGCGCGCTGCTCGCGCTCCTGGTCCTGCCGTTATACGTTCCGGTCCTGATTTTCGGCGCGGGCGCGGTCGACGCGGTGCGCACGGGCTTGGGCGCCGGGGCCGAGCTGTCGCTGCTCGGCGCGGGACTCCTGGCTGCGCTGGTCGGTGCGCCGCTCGCCGCCGCGGCGGCGGTGCGCATCGCGATCGATTGATTCGAAAGGACGCTTTTTGAACTGGTTCCGCTTCGCCTCACCGGCGTCGTTCTATCCACTGGCCGGACGGCTGGCGCCCTGGTTCGGCGGAGCGGCGGCGGCGCTCGCGGCGGCGGGACTATATGTCGGTCTGGTCGCTGCGCCGACCGACGCGACGCAAGGCGACGCTTATCGCATCATCTTCGTGCACGTGGCCTCCGCGTGGATGTCGATGTTCATCTATCTGGTGATGGCCTTCTGGTGCGCGGTGTCGCTGATGTTCAATGCCCGCCTCGCCGCAATGATGGCGCAGGCACTCGCCCCAACCGGCGCGCTGTTCACCGCGCTGGCGCTGGTCACCGGTGCACTCTGGGGCAAACCCACGTGGGGAACGTACTGGGCCTGGGACGCGCGAATGACCTCGGAGCTCATCCTGCTGTTCCTCTACTTCGGCTACATGGCGCTGCGCCAGGCGATCGACGAGCCGCGTCGAGCCGACCGCGCGAGCGCGGTGCTGGCGCTGGTCGGCGCAATCAACGTGCCGATCATCTATTTCTCCGTCAAATGGTGGAACACGCTGCACCAGGGAGCGAGCGTCAGCCTGACTTCGGCGCCGACGATGGCCGCGGTGATGCTGACCGGCATGCTGCTGATGGCGTTGGCCGCATGGTTCTATTCGATCTCGATCACGCTGACCCGGGTGCGCGCGATCATCCTCGAACGCGAGCGCCACGCCGGATGGGTGGGCGAAGCTGCGCTGGCGGCCAGGGGCGCGCGATGAGCGTCGCCGAATTTGTCGCCATGGGTGGCTACGGATTCTACGTCTGGGGCTCGTACGCGGCATGCGCGCTGGCGATTGCAGCCGAAATCTTCGTCGTCCGCGCGCGTCTCGCGGCGGCGCGGCACGCCGCCGGCGGCCGGGAGCCTTCGCCATGAAGCCCCGGACACGCCGATTCGGCTGGATCGCGGGCGGACTCGCTCTGCTCGGCGTCGCCACCGCGCTGGTGCTCAACGCGTTCCAATCCAACCTGGTGTTCTTCTTCACGCCGTCGCAGGTCGCGGCCAACGAAGCGCCGCGCGGTCGCGCCTTTCGCATCGGCGGCATGGTCGAGACAGGCAGCCTTACCCGCGATCGCGACAGCCTGACCGTCCACTTCCGGGTGACCGATACCGCGCGCACGATACCGGTCAGCTATACGGGCCTTTTGCCCGACCTGTTCAAGGAAGGCAAAGGCGTCGTCGCGCAGGGATCGCTGGCGGCCGACGGCAGCTTCCACGCCACCGAAGTGCTCGCCAAGCACGATGCCAACTACATGCCGCCGCAGGCGCAGGCGGCAATCAACCAGGCCAGGCAGGGAATGACGATGCCGAGCCTGCACGAAACGAAGGCGGAAAGATGATCCCCGAACTCGGCCACTTCGCACTGATCCTGGCGCTGCTGGTCGCCGCCACGCAGGGCATCGTCCCGATGCTGGGCGCCGCGCGTAACCAGCGGCGGCTGATGGCACTGGCGCGGCCGGCGGCGCGGATGCAATTCGTGCTGGTCGCCATTGCGTTCGCGTGCCTCGCCTGGTCGTTCGCATCCAACGATTTTTCGGTGCAGAACGTCGCCTCCAACTCGAACTCGGAATTGCCGCTGCACTACCGCATCGCGGCGACCTGGGGTTCGCACGAAGGATCGCTGTTGCTGTGGGCCCTGATGCTCACCGGCTGGAGCTGCGCCGTGTCGGTCTTTTCGCGCAATCTTCCTGACGCGCTCGCGGCGCGCGTGCTGTCGGTGATGGGCTTGATCAGCGTCGGCTTCCTGCTCTTCCTGCTGTTCACCTCGAACCCGTTCGCCCGGCTGATCCCGCCCGCGCCCGAAGGGCGCGACCTGAACCCGCTGCTGCAGGATCCCGGCATGGTGTTCCATCCGCCGTTGCTGTACATGGGCTATGTCGGTTTTTCGGTCGCGTTCGCGTTCGCATTGGCGGCGCTGATCGGCGGTCGCCTCGATGCGACCTGGGCGCGCTGGTCGCGACCCTGGACGACGGTCGCGTGGGCATTCCTTACGACCGGGATCGCGCTGGGCAGCGGCTGGGCCTACTACACGCTCGGCTGGGGCGGATGGTGGTTCTGGGACCCGGTCGAGAACGCGTCGTTCATGCCGTGGCTCACCGGCACCGCGCTGATCCATTCGCTGGCCGTGACCGAGAAGCGCGGCGCCTTCCGCAGCTGGACGGTGCTGCTCGCAATCCTTGCCTTTTCGCTGTCGCTGCTCGGGACCTTCCTGGTGCGCTCCGGCGTGCTCACCTCGGTGCACGCCTTCGCGACCGATCCGGCGCGTGGCGTGTTCATCCTTGCATTTCTGGCGATCGTCATCGGCGGCTCGCTTGCGTTGTTCGCCTGGCGCGCCGGCCGCGTCGGGCTCGGCGGCTCGTTCGCGCTGGTGTCGCGCGAGTCGATGCTGCTCGCCAACAACATCGTGCTGATCGTCGCGATGGCGAGCGTGCTGCTCGGGACGCTCTATCCGCTGTTCCTCGACGCGCTCGACCTGGGCAAGATTTCGGTCGGGCCGCCATATTTCGACGCGGTGTTCTACCCGTTGCTGGCGCCAGCCGTGTTCCTGATGGGTGTGGGTCCGATAACGCGGTGGAACCGCGCCGCGGTGCCCGAGCTGGCGGCACGACTGAAATGGGCGCTGGCGGTCGCGCTGATCAGCGCACTGCTGCTGCCGTTCGTGCTCGGGGGCTGGTCGCCGCTGATCGCCGTCGGCCTGTTTCTCGCGCTGTGGCTGTTCGCGAGCACCGCGGTCAACCTGTGGCAGCGGCTCAAGGGCTCGCATCAGGGCAGTCTGTGGGCGAGGCTCGCCGCGAATCCACCCTCCTATTACGGCATGCTGCTCGCGCATTTCGGCGTCGGCGTCTTCATCGTCGGCGTCACGCTGGTCAAGGGCTACGAGATCGAACGCGATGTGCGGCTCGACGTCGGGGAGCGAGTCGCCGTCGGCCCGTACGAATTCTCTTTCCTCGGTGTGACGCCCGCGCCGGGCCCGAATTATCGGGCGCTGGTCGGCACGGTCGAGGTTCGCCGGGACGGGCGCCTGATCGAGACGCTGCATCCGGAAAAGCGCATTTACAACGCGTCTGGTCAGACGATGACGATCGCGGCGATCGATACCGGAATCTCCGGCGATCGTTATGTCTCGCTTGGCGAGGCGGTCGGCGGTGACGGCGCGATCGCCGGCGCGTGGGGTGTGCGCATCTATCTCAAGCCCTTCGTCGACTGGATCTGGCTTGGCGCGTTCATGATGGCGCTCGGCGGCTTTGTCGCCGTTTCCGATCGGCGCTATCGCCTCGCGGTGCGCCGGCGGGTTGGCGCGCTGGTCGGCGCCGCGGCGGGCGAGTGACCGAATCGTGATGAAAACGCTGCGGTGGTCGATACCGCTGGCGGTTTTCGTCGTGCTGCTCGCATTTCTCTGGGTCGGACTGGGACGCGATCCGCGCGAGGTGCCCTCCCCGCTGATCGGCAAGCCCGCCCCGCCATTCCAGCTGGTGCAGTTGCACGATGCGGCAAAAATGCTCGCGTCCGACGATCTCAAAGGCAAGGTATGGCTGCTCAATGTCTGGGCGTCATGGTGTGTGTCCTGCCGCGTCGAGCATCCGCTGCTGCTGCAGCTTGCCAAGACCAACGTCGTCCCGGTGTACGGCCTCGATTACAAGGACAAGACGACTGACGCTCTCGCATGGCTCGCGCAGCACGGCAACCCGTACACCGCGTCGATCGTCGACAGCGATGGCAAGGTCGGCATCGACTATGGCGTGTACGGCGTGCCCGAGACATTCCTGATCGACAAGGCAGGCGTCGTCCGCTACAAGCAGATCGGACCACTGACCGTCGAGGCACTGCAGCAGAAGATTCTTCCGCTGGTCCGGCAGCTGCAGCAATGATTGGGCGCGGAGCGACCGGCGCATGGCTGATGGCGATCGCGATCACGATCATCGCCGGCGCTGCGCCGGCCGCCGACGCGCCGCCGGTCGCGCCGTCAGCGGCGCTCGAAGCGCGGCTCAAGAAGCTCGAAACCGAGCTTCGCTGCCTGGTCTGCCAGAATCAGACGCTTGCCGATTCGAACGCCGATCTCGCCGGCGACTTGCGCCGCGAAGTGCGTGAGCAGGCACTCGCCGGCCGGAACGATGCCGAAATCCGCGATTATCTTGTCGCCCGCTACGGCGACTTCGTGCTTTACGACCCGCCGTTGAAGCGCACGACCTGGCTGTTGTGGTTCGGCCCGTTTGCCCTGCTCGCCGGCGGCGGCGCAGTGTGGTGGCAGGTCTTGAAGCGGCGGCAGCGCGCGTCGGCCTCGGCACCGACCGGTGATCCCGCCGTCGAGGCGCGCGCGCGCGCGTTGCTCGACGACGAGCCGCCGGCGTAGGCGCGGCTGTTCGTGCCGCGCGTCGGCGGGAAGCGCTAAAGGCTCGCGCCGCAATGCCAGCACAGCTCGAAGTTCGCCGGATTTTCCTCGTGGCAGGAGCGGCAGAATACGCTGCCTGATTGACCGCGTTCGCGTGCCAGCGCGGCGAGCACGGCTTCCGCGCGCGGGCGGTCTCGTTCGTTCGCCAGCCAGACCTGCGGTTGGGCGATGTCGGGCGGAACCTCGCCGACGATGCTCGACGCGTGCTCATTGAAGACGTGCGCGCTGATACCAGCATGCTGCAGCCGGTGCAGCAGCAGGTAGGCGTCGAACCGATTCAGCGCGGTGTAGAAGCGTTCCATCGCTTGTTTTCCGGCGCGATCATACCCCGGGCGCCATGGCGGCCAGCATGCGGGCGCTCACTCGCCGGAGCGCTGCAGCTGCCATCGCCACGCGTCGGCGCAGATGGCGTCGATGTCGCGACGCGCGCGCACGCCGAGCACCGCCTCGGCGCGCGACGGATCGGCGTAGTAAGCCGCGACGTCGCCGGGCCGGCGCGGTGCGACCCGCCGCGGTATCGTCCGGCCGCTGGCGCGCTCGAATGCGGCGATCAATTCGAGCACCGAATGGCCGCGTCCGGTGCCGAGATTGAGCGCTACGGCACCCGGCGTCGAGGCCAGATACGCCAGAGCCGCCACGTGCCCCGTGGCGAGATCCATCACGTGTATGTAATCGCGCACGCCGGTCCCGTCGGACGTCGGCCAGTCGTCGCCATAGATCGCGATTTCAGCGAGCTTTTCGGCGGCGACGCCGGCCAGCAGCGGGACGAGGTTGTTCGGCCTGCCGGACGGCGCCTCGCCGATCGCCGCGCTGCTGTGCGCCCCGGCGGGATTGAAGTAGCGCAGCAGCGCGATCCGCCATGAGCGATCGGCCGCGGCAAGATCCTCGAGCAGCTGCTCGACGATGCGCTTGGTGCGGCCATAGACGCTGTGCGGGCGAAGCGGCGCGTCTTCGGTGACGGGGTTTTTGTCCGGCTGCCCGTAAACGGCTGCGGACGAACTGAACACCAGCCGCCTGACCCCTGCCGCCGCCATCGCGGCGACGAGCGCGATAGCGCCGCCGACGTTGTTGTCGTAGTAGCTCAAAGGTTGCGCTTCGCCCTCGCCGACCGCCTTCAATCCCGCGCAATGCACGACCGCCGCGATCGAGTGCCCGGCGAAGATCCTCGCCAGGGCGGCCTGGTCGCGCACGTCGGCGGTGATGCAGGGTATCGGACGATCGGTGACGCGGCGCAGGCGCGGGATCACCGACGGCGAGCTGTTGCAGAAATTGTCGACGACGATCGGCTGGTGTCCGACGCGGGCGAGCTCGACGACGATGTGCGAACCGATATAGCCCGCACCGCCGGTGACGAGGACGGTGTCTGCCATCGGACTATGTTACGCGAGCCACCTGACGCAGGGCGAAAAAAAGCCGGGCGCGAAAGCCCGGCTCGATTTCTCGGCTGCGATCGGTCAGGCGGCCTTGGCGGCGGCGCGCGATGCCTTGGCTTTGGGCGCAGCAGCCTTGGTTTTGGACGGGGCCGCCTTGTTCTCGACGGTGGCGTCGGCGTCGGCTTCCGAACTGCGGTCGACGAGCTCCACCAGCGCCATCGGCGCATTGTCGCCCTGGCGGAATCCGTATTTCAGGATACGGAGATAGCCGCCCGGACGCTTGGCAAAACGCGGCCCGAGCTCGTCGAAGAGCTTGCTGACGACGCCACGGTCGCGCAGACGGTTGAACGCCAGGCGGCGATTCGCCACCGTCGGCGTCTTGCCCAGCGTGATCAGCGGCTCGGCGACGCTGCGCAATTCCTTCGCCTTCGGCAGCGTCGTCTTGATGACTTCGTGCGTCAGCAGCGAATTGGTCATGTTGCGCAGCATCGCGAGGCGGTGGCTGCTGGTGCGATTGAGCTTACGCAATCCGTGGCGGTGGCGCATGATCTTTTCCCTTACGGCCGGTCGAGGTTCGCCGGCGGCCAGTTCTCGAGCTTCATCCCGAGCGAAAGGCCGCGCGAGGCCAGCACTTCCTTGATCTCGTTCAGCGACTTCCGTCCAAGGTTCGGCGTCTTCAGCAGTTCGGTTTCGGTGCGCTGGATCAGGTCACCGATGTAGTAGATGTTCTCGGCCTTCAGGCAATTGGCCGAACGCACGGTCAGCTCGAGATCGTCGACCGGGCGCAGCAGGATCGGATCGACCTGCGGCATCGAACGCTGCTCGGTCGGCGCTTCGGTGCCCTTCAGGTCGGCAAACACGCCGAGCTGCTCGACCAGAATGCTCGCCGCGTAACGTATCGCCTGCTCGGGCTCGATCACGCCGTTGGTCTCGATGTCCATCACCAGCTTGTCCAGGTCGGTGCGCTGTTCGACCCGCGCGCTCTCGACCGCGTAGCTGACGCGGCGAACCGGCGAGAACGAGGCGTCGAGCAGGATGTTGCCGATGCTGCGTCCGCCGTCTGGCTTGGTCCGGACCGTTGCCGGCTGATAGCCGCGCCCTTTCTCGACCTTGATCTCCATCTCGATCTTCCCGCCCGCGGTCAGATGCGCGATCAGGTGATCGGGATTGATGATCTCGACGTCGTGGTTCGGCTCGATGTCGGCCGCGGTAACCGGACCTTCGCCGGTCTTCGCGAGCTTCAGCGTCACGTGGTCGCGATTGTGCAGCTTGAGCACGACGCCTTTGAGGTTCAGCAGCACGTCGACGACGTCCTCCTGAACTCCGTCCAGCGCCGAATACTCGTGCAGCACGCCGGTGATCTTGACCTCGGTCGGCGCATAGCCCGGCATCGACGACAGGAGCACGCGCCGGAGCGCGTTCCCCAGCGTATGACCGTAGCCGCGCTCGAACGGCTCCATCACGACCTTGGCGTGGAACGGCGACGTACTCTGCACATCGATGATGCGCGGTTTCAAGAAAGCATTGCTCTGCATGCGGAATCCTTAAGGCAAATCCCTGCGGTACCCGGCCAAATGCCGCGCCGCTTACTTCGAATAAAGCTCGACGACGAGGCTCTCGTTGATGTCCTGGCCGAATTCGGACCGGTCCGGCGCACCCTTGAACGTGCCCGCCATCTTCTTGACGTCGACTTGCACCCACGACGGAAATCCGATCTTCTCGGCGAGCTGCAGCGCATCGACGATGCGCAGCTGCGTCTTGGCGCCTTCCTTGACGGCAACGACGTCGCTCGCCTTGACCAGCGCCGACGGGATGTTGACGATCTTGCCGTTGACGACGACCGCGCGGTGCGACACCAGCTGCCGGGCCTCGGCGCGGGTCGAGCCGAATCCCATCCGGTAGACGACGTTGTCCAGCCTCGACTCGAGCAGCTGCAGAAGATTTTCGCCGGTCGATCCCTTGCGCTGCGCGGCCATCGTGAAATAGCGGCGGAACTGCCGCTCGAGGATGCCGTAGGTGCGCCGCAGCTTCTGCTTCTCGCGCAGCTGGTTGCCGTAGTCCGATTGGCGCATGCCCGATTTCACGCCATGCTGACCCGGCTTGGAGTCGAGCTTGCACTTGGAGTCGAGCGATCGACGCGCGCTTTTCAGGAAAAGGTCGGTGCCTTCCCTTCGCGCCAGCTTACATTTGGGTCCGAGGTATCGAGCCAC